>JBLHHN010000006.1:0-44202 GCA_047616785.1 Verrucomicrobiales bacterium | reverse complement strand
CTCCACACGCCGGTGCGTTGCTACATGTTGAATGGTCAATTAACATGATTCATACTTTTCAATGGATTGGAGAAACCGGCCATTGCCGGCATAACCAGATGGACGCAGATTTGGGGAGAGCTTCGATTCATGTGGGAGGTTACTCACGCGAAGGAGCGAAGGCGAAAAGATAGGTGTAGACGTTAGATACGATGCTCAAGGCTTGAGACAATGTCATTGAAACCTCTCCCAATCTATTCGCATTCATTGGCGTCTATTCGCGGTTCCGACTTCTCTGAGCCCGCATAGCCAGCAACTCCCTGTACTGCGTAGCATTCGTGTCCATTCATGGCTTCTCCTCCACAGAAGGATGGCGCTCAGTTAGTTTGAGAGAGCGTAGAAGACGATGTTAATTCCCAATGGGAAACAGAGCTTCTCGGAGTACTTCTTGAAGAACTCCGGCTTGTAGCTTTCCTCTTCCCAGCCATCTGCGATGTCATTGTTATGGCAGACAAGTATCATCATGCGCCCGTTGTCATCATACCACGCGCGGAAGTGCGGCTTGTTCATGGCCTCTGGATCTTCGGAATCGAATCCTTTGGTCTCATAATGATTGTCCAAACCAAGTTCTTCCCATTTGTCGAAGGCATCATGGCTGGGGATCTGCGGGAGATAGTCTAACTTGAAGACGCTGCTGAAGATCGGGTGATCGATGTCCAGTTCCACAGGTTCTTTGTCAGGAAAGATCCCTTTCATGGTCCCGTACACATGCTCCCAACATTCGTCGCCCCATTGGTCGTCGACCATGATGAAACCGCCGTTGGTGAGGTACTTGCGCAGGGCCTCTTCTTCATCTGCGCTGAACAAGACATCTCTCAAATCGCTCATGAAGGCGAACGGGTATTGGAACAAGCGTTCGTCGGTGATCTCGATGTTGAGACAACCCGGGTTCACTTCGATCGCCGTCAATTCGTGAAGGCGACGTGTGAAATTGAGATCCGCTTTGGGCCAATCAGTGAGACCTCCGTCGCCATTGTGGCGCAGTCGCAGGAAAGTGAAATGATCGGAAGGGAACTCGGCATCCGTCGCAAATTCCTCGCGGTCTTGACCGATCAGTTCTTGGCTGCTCCGTCCGTAACCTCGCCCGCCACCGCCACCTCGGCTTGGATCAAATGGATTCTGGGCCGGGAGCAGGGCCGCAGTGAGAGCCACCAAGGCAAGAACGAGATGCGACTTTCTTCGAAGGCTGACCAGCGAGCGATTCATCATGATGTGAAAAAGAATGTAGCGGGGATTTCAAAAAGAGAAACTCCTAACAAGCCTGGTCATCGCAAGGGCAGGCAGAACTGAATCTCGATTGTGATATAATTTCCATAAATACGATGTGGAGATCAATCGATGATAGAATCTTCGATGAGGTCATAGAATCAGAGTTGGCTATTTCCTGCAGGCATTTCTATCATTCATGCATGACGTTTGAATCTGCACTCGGTGCGTCGTTAGAGTAGCCTGGGCGGATACTAAATGCTATGATAGGCTTCAGCGCTTCGCGTTTGGTCACAGGCTGGAAGCCTTTGCTACCTTTTTCACTCATTCCCCTTTCACGAGGGTGGCGACGCATTCCAGATGGCGTGTCTGTGGGAAGAGATCGAAGGGTTGGATACGTGCTAGGGTGTAGCCGTGCTCGACGAAGGCGTTGAGATCTCGCATCTGGGTGGCGGGGTTGCAGGACACGTAGATGACGCGTTCTGGGCCGAAGGCGAAGAGCTGATCGAGGAAGACCTGGTCACAACCTTTGCGTGGTGGGTCGACGATCATGGCAGTTTCCTTTCCAGGAAAACTGCACTCGGGAAAAAGGGCTTCGGATTGGCCCGCGATGAAAGTGGCATTCCTGATTCCGTTAGCCTCGGCATTGTGTCGCGCCCAAATGATGCTGCTCTCGGAGATCTCGATCCCCATGATGCGCTCGAAGGCGCTCGCGGCAGTCAGGCCGAAGAGACCGCTCCCACAGTAGGCATCGACTAAGAAACGAGCGTCCCCTGCAGAGGCTTGCTCCCGGACATACCCCGTGAAGGCTTCCAGAATGAAGGGGTTGTTCTGAAAGAAATCGCCGGCGTTGAAACTGAAGGTGATTTCTCCCACTTTCTGATGGCAGACGTCCTTGTGTTCTGTGAGGACAGGAGAGTCGCCATCGGAGGCGCGCAAGATCACGGTAGCCCCTTTCTTATACGTCGCCGCGCGCGCACGCACTTCGGCTTTCAAGCCAGGCAGACGCTCATTGATCACGGGCATGGCGATGGGGCAATGATCAAGCTCGAAAGCATCACGTTTACGGCCGACTTTGAGGAAGCCGATCGTTTCAATGATGCCTTCCTTGTTCGCCTTTTGAAAGTGCGGGGTGATCTTGGATCGGTAGCCGAAGGTCTCTGGGGAAGCGATGACGGGCTCCACGGGCGCGGATACGGTCGTCATGCGCGCGAGTAATTCTTCGACCTGGCGGCGTTTCCACTGGAGCTGACTTTCATAGCTCAGGTGCTGGTACTGGCACCCGCCGCAGGTCCCAAAGTGCGGGCAAAGCGGCTCAATACGCTCGGGTGAAGGCTCGAGTATCTCGAGGAGATCCGTTTCACTATGACGCTTGTCATTCCGATAGACTCGCGCGCGCACACGTTCGCCTGGCAGTGCGTAGGGAACGAACACGACCCACCCCTCCATCCGGCCGACGCCGACGCCTAGATTCGTCAAGGCGTCTACGGTGAAAGTGATCTCCTCGTGGTAGGCGAAGGGTTCGGGATGGAATTTCTTAGGCGGGCGATGGGCCGAGGATTCTTTCATACGGTCAAGGTGGCCTTCCTATGCGGCCATTTCAGGCTTGGCGCAAGTCGACCTCAACCTGGCAAACTTTTCAGTTTCCATCCCCTGCCAACTTGGCAGAGTAGCCACCTTGATCACCCTCGCCATCACCAGTCAGAAAGGAGGCGTCGGCAAGACCACCGTCGCGATCAATTTGGCGCACTCGTTGGCTTGTCGAGGCTGGCAGACCTTGCTCATCGATTCAGACCCACAGAATTCGGTGGGGCTCTCGCTCTCGGAGAAGACGCGCCGCTGCCCAGGCTACTACGATTTCCTCCATTTCAATTGTGACGTGGATGAGTTGATCATTCCCACGCGATTGCCGGAGTTGCACTTGGTCACGGCCGGTCTAACGGAAACTTTCTTCAAACTGGAGACGGATGCCTCGCACTACGCAGGCGCCTTGGCTCGCATGTTAGGGCAGCTGGATGGACTGAACTACGATGTGATCCTGGTCGATACGGCTGCAGGGCTCATGGGACACACGCGCGAACTTGTCTGCCAGGCAGACTACGCCTTGCTCCCTCAGCAATCCGAACCCCTCGGCGTCCGCTCCATTCTGCAATTGCTAGAAGGAATCGCCCGATTGAAGCTGGACGAAAAGGCGATCGTCGAGGTGGCAGGCATACTCCTGACCATGGTCGATCCACACGGTGAAGAAAGCTTGCAAGTGGCTCGAGATTTGCGCACGCTGGTGCCGGGAGACACGCTGCTACGCACGAGCATCCCGCGCGAACAAGACTTCATCCGAGCCAGTGCCCATGGCGTGCCCGTAGCCCTTCTCTATCAGAAACTTTCACCCGCAGCGCTGGTCTTCGACCAGTTGGCCGCTGAACTCGAACCTCGACTCACGCTAGAGAAACTTGCTTATGGCGAAAGGGAATTCACTCGACTCTTGGATTGATTCCGAACGGATGGAAGAGCTGCTAGGGCTGGTCCGTCCGGGAAGCCTAGAGCGGCCCAGCCTCCCTGCTGCTGAATCTCTTGAAGCGTTCGATGCTGGCGGGAGTCCTGGTTTCGATGAGAAGCTGTTGCCGGATGAGATTCCGGAAAAGGCGTTCGTGAAAGGTGGTGTCCGTCCGAAATTGCCGGCCCCAGAACCACGCGCGCCGCATCCTCATCCTGAGCTGACACCCTCCGCTGCGGAGGAGAAAGAAGAACCTCCCAAAGCGCGCGCGATCAATCCGCTGAATCTCTACTTCCACAGCACGGCGCCCACGCCTGAAGCGCGCGCCAAGGCCTTCGTCACATGGGTGCGCGAGACGTCCGGGGCAGACTCGGCCTTCGTCGTGGATGCCTACGGAACGACCATTGCCGCGGAACCCAAGGCGGATCCGATCTTCCTCGCCTCACTCTCGAATCTGGCCGATGCCCTGGGGCGTGGGCGCAACCATTTCTCGCGCCCGGACCAGAGCGCGCTTCATTTGGAGATCGCCGAAGGGCAAATTCTCTGTGTGGTACAGGCGAAATGGGAGGTGGCGACCATCGCTCTGGGGATGATCCAGAAGACCCCCTTGGACCGCGATGTGGCCATCCGTTACCGGGAAGAATTGGCCAAATTGGCACACAAACCGCGGCAGCGGCCCCGAGACTGATTGGGAAAGGGGTTTGCAGTCGGGCTCGCCCCGGCGAATAAATACAGCTCGACCCACGTCTGCCTTAGAGCCATGAAAGCGACCCACCCTCTTCTGCTCACCAGCCTCGCCACCCTGGCGTTCCTTCTTCCACCGGCTTTCGCCGTGAATAAAGCTCTGAAGCCCGCCTGGATGAGCCAGGTGACCAAATCCAGCCCTGGCAAATTTCAGAAAGTGCCGCCGTGTGAATTGACCTACAACATGAGTTGGAATGGACTGGTGAAAGCAGGGGAAGCAAAGTTGACGCTGGGTCTGAGTGACCCGAAAACGCCGAAATATCTCTTGGGCACTTGTGAGGGCAAGAGCGCCGGATTGGCCAAGCGCTTGTGGTACTACAAGCTGAACTTCCTTTCACAGGTGGATTCCAATTCTCTCCGTCCTGTCTACTACGAATCCACTGAGACCGAGAAGAAAGAGAAGATCTTCACCAAGTCTTGGTTTGCCAATGGCAAAGTGACGAGCAAGGAAACGACGCAGAAGCGCAGCAACGGAAAGTCCAAGACCAAGGAACGTGTCTTCGCCTACGAGCACACGCACGATCTTCTCTCCGCAGTGCTCTATCTTCGCAGCCTACCATTGAACAACGGCGACAAGGTCAACATGGTGATCCACCCATCCAATTCCGCATACTACGCCCAGTTCCGCGTTCTGGGCCGAGAGAGCTTCAAGACGGCTCTCGGCAAGCAGAAGGCGATCAAGCTCGACATTGAACTGAAGAAGATCGATCGCGATAGCCTACAGCTGAAGAATTACACCAAGATGAAGAAAGCGACGATCTGGATCTCCGAAGACGCCTATCGTATGCCTCTTGAGCTTCGTTCTGAAGTCTTCATCGGCAGCGTCCGCGCCACACTTGCTGCCCGCAAGCGTCTGAAATCCTAGCGCCCTCTCCTTGCGCCATCATGCGATTCGCAAGCCATCTACTCGCACTGACACTATTCCTGAGTGTCAGTCTTCTTGCCGATGATTGGCATGAGTGGAAGAGTAAGGCTGGCACGAGCATCAAGGCACGCTTGATAGAACTCAAGGATGACGCCGTGGTGCTCGAGCGTGCCGATGGCATACGTTTGACAGTGAACCGCGACCAACTCGCCCCAGAATCTCTGGCACTACTCAATAAAGCCCCTGAACCGCGCGAGCCCGAAGCCAAGCCCTATCAAGACTCCGCCAAGCTTCCTCCGCTTGAGAAGGGAGCTTATCAAGGCGAGCATGCGACATCCGATCAGAAACACTTTCTGGCAGTCATCCGAAGGAATGGGCAACTCGCGATCCATTTCAAAGAAGACGGCAAGATCATCGCTGGCCTGCAACCAATCGTCGTCCAACCCGAACTCCATGTGAAAGGGGATACGGGATGGTACAAGCGCGAACCCGTCACGCCCCAAGCGACCACTGAACCCAAGGAGTCTGCCGAAACGGTTTCTTACACGGGCAAGACCAAAGAAGGCGTCTCCCTCACGCAACATTATTTCATCCAGAAAGATCGGATCACGGCGTGGGGATCCTGTATCGATCCTGACAATGCCTCCCATCCTACCGAATTCCGTATACACGCACACATTATCCGTTCACACTTGTTAGAAGACAACGTCCCTTTCGCGGAAATCGAGAAACATGTCACTGGGTCCACGTGGGTTGCAGAAACCGGTGACGGCGACGTCAAACTAGATTTCGCCAAGCGAGTCACCTTACGCTCCCTTCCCAATCTAAGCTCTGTCACTCGGCTTCGCGTCGCTTCCTCTGATTGGAAAGGAATCATGCTCGAACTCACCCCTCCCCGTCCCAAGCATGGCACGCTGCAAGTTTGGAATTACGGAGAGAAACCTCTCTACCAAGGCTTCTCCGCATCCCTCCACAAGACGGATTCCACTGATGACTCGAAATCAGCCGGCCTTGTGTTACGCTTTCAATAATCTCGATCATGATTCGCCACTCCTCTCTCTCTCGCCGTCGACTTCTCAAATCGGGAGCTCTTGCTGCCGCTGGACTGTCACTTCCTCATCTCATCCAAGGTGCCGACGAAGAGACGGTGCTCAAGCTTCCCGAGCGCGTGGTAACGAAAGGCCGCATCAAACAAAGTGTCATGGGATGGTGTTTCAAACCGATGCCGACCCTGGATCTGGCTAAAGTCTGCAAGGCTCTGGGCATGCCCGCCATTGAGGGCATCAGTGCGGATGACTACCCTGCGGTCATGGAACTCGGACTGAAAGTCGCCATCGTCGGAAGCCACGGCTTCGCCAAGGGCCCCTTCAATCCTGACAATCATGCCTCTTGCAAGGAGTCCCTCATGAAAAGCATCGATCTCGCAGCAAAGATTGGCTCGACTAACGTCATCACATTTACCGGCATGACAGAAGCCGGGATCAGCCCTGAGCAAGGCGCCAAGAACTGTGTCGAGCTGTGGAAATCTGTCATTGGTCACGCAGAGAAGAAGGGGGTCCAACTCTGTCTCGAACATCTCAACTCTCGCGATGACACACATCCCATGAAAGGCCATCCCGGCTACTTCGGAGATGACGTCGATCTCTGCGCGGATCTCATCAAGCAAGTTGATTCGCCTAACATGAAGCTACTTTTCGATATCTATCATGTACAAGTGATGCATGGAGACGTCATCCGCCGATTGCGTGCCCTGCAAGGCATCATCGGTCACTACCACACTGCTGGCAATCCTGGTCGGGGCGAGATCGATGAGAATCAAGAGATCAACTACCCACCGATCTTGAAAGCCATTCTTGAAACGGGTTACGAAGGCTACGTCGCGCAAGAATTCATCCCCACGTGGGACGACAAAGTCGCGGCGCTCCGCCATGCGGTGGCGTTGTGTGATATTTGATCGTTTCCAGATAAATATTTCTTAATAGTCCGTTCACTGATTTTTCATGGCGCCACGCTAGTCTTTGAGACTAGCCACATGATTCTTTCACTAACATCTCTTCGGTACCGCCTTGTTCAATTTCAGCAATCTCGCCTTGCCTACATTGCCAGCTTCCTGATCCTAACGCTTCAGCGATCACCGATCATGGTGCATCTCGCCAAGCTTCAGCAGATGTTTGGTCAACCCATCATCCACGTCGCTCAATTGGGAGCGCCCTTAGCCGCGTTCTTTGCCGGCTCCCATGCGGTCACCGGAGCGACTGGCGTGGTTGGCGAGACGGCAAGGTCCTACACCGTTCGTGGATTGCCGAAGGGCCTCGAGAAATCTTCTGAAGTTCTGAGCGGAGGGGTCAGTAGCTTCTCGGGCGTGCCTGACGAGTCTGGCATTTTCCCAATCGAAATCATAGGATGGCGGAGCACCAACGAACAAGGCGACAAGACATCCGTCTATGAAATGACCCTGAACGTGGCTGCTGGCGCGCCTCCCTTGATTGCCACAAACCCCAAGGGTGGCACCTTTGACCAAGGCGTGGACACTGAACTGAATGTCTCCGCTGAAGGCGGAGGCCTCAAGTATCGATGGCTCAAAGATGGCGAAGAAATAACGTCTGCCGAGCACGGCTGGATCAATGACAGCACCGAACGCACAGTGCTCGTGGACAGAACGGCGGTCGATGAGGCCTGGCACATCGACTCCACCTTTGATGATAGTGCGTGAGTGGCCGGCACAGGCGGCGTCGGCTACGACCGATCAGCGGGCAACACTTTCGAACCACATTTCGGAATAGATGTGGAGTCCACGATGTATCGGAAAGCGAATTCTGCATTCATTCGCATCCCATTCACTCTGAGCGAATCAGACCTACTACGTGTGAACGAACTGGTGCTTCGAATTCAATATGATGATGGCTACGCTGTCTACCTAAATGGCACGCCCGTGGCCGCCGCCAATGTGCCAGCAACACTGAGCTGGAATGCACGCGCCACAGTGAATCGTGACGATGCTCGAGCCATTGAACATGAGGAGATCGCCCTCGCCGAGCATCTTGGGTTACTGCAAGTCGGGACCAATCTCCTCGCAGTGCAGGCACTGAATGATAGTTCCAAAAGCGCCAACTTTCTTTGCAATTTAGAATTGGTAGGAGGCCGTAATACGCAGCAGCCAACCCTCGATCTGCGAGGACTCGCGCCTGAAGATGCAGGTGACTCCACGGTCGAAGTCTCCAATGGCGCCGGAACCGTGATGAGTGAATCGACTTCCGTGCGTTTGTCGGTAGGTCTCACAGAATTCGAGAGATGGCAAGCCGAGCGCTGGGAAGATCCTGCTCTATCAAGCTTCGACGCCGACTCCGATAAAGACGGGCTAAGCAATCTCGTGGATTACTTTTACGGAACGGACCCACTCCACCCGAATGGCTCTCGATAGATCGCTGGAATCGTCGATACGGAAGGCGAGAAAGCCCTCGATCTGCGAATTCCCCATCGCAATGCATATCGGGAGTGACTCCACAATTCGAGATCAGCAACCAGCTCTCAGCGGATTCATGGCAGCCCATCGAGCATGGGGTCGACGGTATTGAAATCATCCACAGCGACATTGAATCGATCGTGCGTCTACCATTGGCAAACAGCGCCCAATTCGTAAGGCTCAAGCTTCAAATGGAGTAATCAGCAGGAGATAGCGAACGAAGGATCGACATTGAAGGGCTACTCGGTAAATTCCAGGGATGCCCCCTTATTGGTTCCTTCCCTGCTTGATCCTCTTTCTCTTTGCCGCGCGCCAGGCAGCGACAGCACAAGAGGTGCGAATCTCCGAGTTCATGGCATCTAACAATGAACAATTGATCGATGCCAATGACGATTATTCGGATTGGATCGAGCTGTGGAATCCCACTGGTGATGCCATTGACTTGGAAGGCTACTATCTCACCGACGTTGAAGGAGAGGCCAAGTGGGTATTCCCTGCGACAACGTTGGCACCAGGAGGCTACCTGCTCATACGCGCATCCGGCAGCGATGAGAGGGTCGGTGATGAACTCCATACCAATTTCAAACTCTCCCGTGCTGCTGGAGGTTACCTCGCCCTGCTTGGTAAAGATGGTGTGACTGTGATTGATGAGTTCAAAGGCTACGAGCGGCAACGTTCGGATATTTCCTACGGCTACAGCAATACAGACAAGCTAGGGTTCTTCAAGAAACCCACGCCTGGCAGTTCGAACAATGCGAGTATCAACGGCTTTGTCGGAGACACACAGTTCTCGACGGCTCGAGGATTCTATGACGCTTCCTTTGAGCTGGAGATCACCACCGAGACGGAAGGCGCCTCCATTCTCTACACCTTGGATGGCAGCGCACCCAAGTTAGGCTCCGTCTTTGTGCCTGCCCACGGCATCGCCTATGATGGTCCAATCACCATCGACACCACGACGACGGTGAGAGCACTCGCCTCTAAGAGTAGCTTCAAATCGACTAACATTGACACGCACACTTACATCTTTGTCGACGATGTCGCCAAGCAACCCAAGCAACCCGAAGGGTGGCCGGATACGTGGGGCACCGATGGTGAAGTGCCAGGACGCATCGTCGCGGCCGACTATGAAATGGACCCACGCGTGGTGAACAATACCATTCCTGATTACAGCGTGCGCGATGCCCTGCTCGATATCCCCACCGTTTCTATGGTCATGGATCTGGACGATTTCATCGGCGATGATGGCATTTATACGAATCCAGGTTCACGAGGCGCGAATTTTGAAATGCCTTGTTCGATGGAACTTATTTATCCTGATGGCGAGAAAGGCTTCCAAGTGAATTGCGGTGTCGAGATTCATGGCAACTCCAGCCGACGACCCTGGCGGATGCAGAAGCA
The DNA here is from genome assembly GCA_047616785.1 of Verrucomicrobiales bacterium. Taxonomy (GTDB): domain Bacteria; phylum Verrucomicrobiota; class Verrucomicrobiia; order Verrucomicrobiales; family DEV007; genus JAACDM01. The sequence goes on along the minus strand of JBLHHN010000006.1, from coordinate 33,990 downwards.
TTCCCTCCGCGTCTCTTTCAAAACACAATACGGCCCGTCGACCTTACGCTTTCCTTTTCTCAAAGATTCACCCATCGCAGAATACAACAAGATCATCCTACGCGCCTGCTTCACAGACAGCTGGGGCTTGGTCAGTTGGGGGCCGACGCGCTACCGACCGAATGATTCGCAATACATCCGCGGCATGTGGATGAAGCATTCCATGCGCGACATGGGGCACGACACCATGGATGGAAATTTCATGCATGTGTATGTCAATGGGATCTACTTTGGACTCTTCAATCCTGCGGAAAAGATGGAAGCCGAATCCCTGGTCACCCATCTCGGTGGCTCCACGGAAGACTATGACGTCATTGACGATTTCACCTTGCCTCCGATTGATGGCGAGTCTGTTGGCTGGAATGCGATGCACGGCCTCTCACGTCAAGATCTCGATGTGGAAGAGAATTACCAAGCCATGCAAGACGCGTGCGATCTGGAGAATTTCTCCGACTACATGCTGCTCCATTTCTTTGGCGATGCCGAGGACTGGCCTCACCACAACGGTCATGCCATGAGAAATCGAACCACCAATGAACCGTTTAAGTTCTATGTGTGGGACCAAGAGATTGTCTTGGATAATTTCAATATGCGTCGCTACGACTCCAGTGATGCCAATCGTCCTGGCGGGCTCTTTCAACAGCTTCGCAAGAGCAAAGAATTCCGCCTCCTCTTCGCGGATCGCGTGCAGAAACATCTCTTCAACGATGGCGCACTGAGTATCAAAGCCTCACAAGATCGTTACATGGCACTCGCCAATCAGATTGATAAAGCCATTGTCGCTGAATCCGCACGTTGGGGAGACACGGCGACGAGCACGCCCTACGGAAATCCTATCGATGTCCCACGCATTGCCGACAATGTCGATGACTTTGCCTATCCTCTCCCTAACAATGGCCCTGACTATTATTTCACCCGTGAGAACGCATGGCTCATCGAGCGTGACAATGTGGTGAACCACTACATCCCCGCGACGCATGATCTCTCCAATAGCTTCGCCTTCATCAATGAACTGAAGGACGAAGATCTCTTTCCTGACACACAGGCACCCCATTTCAATCAACATGGCGGCGAGGTGCCCGCCGATTTCAAACTTCAAGTGCTGCCCATCGGAGGGTTCCGCGGTTCTGACACGCTCTACTTCACCACAGACGGCTCGGATCCGCGTGCCTTCGGCGGAAATCCATCGTCCACCGCGCAAGCATACAACACCACCGGGGATGGTGTGCCTCTGACAGAGTCCGTCATCGTTCGGGCGCGTCTCCAAAGCAAGTCGAACCCTTTCATTCTCACTGGTGAATGGAGTCCCATGGTGGAAGCCACTTTCCGCGTCGGCACGTTCAGTCCTGCGACCGCACTCCGTGTGAGTGAGATCATGTACAATCCAGCATCTCCGAGCGAAGCAGAGCGCGCCGCAGGCTTCACCGCGCGCCGTGATTTCGAGTACCTTGAATTGGTCAATACCGGCACGGGCACCGTCATTCTCGAAGGTCTGGAGTTCAGCAAAGGGATCGGCTTCCACTTTCCTACGGGAACGACCGCAGAACTCGCCCCGGGAGCTCACGCTCTTATCGTGCAGAACCCCGAGGCCATGACCTTGCGTTATGGAGACGGCCTCCCCATCATTGGCACGTTCGAGAACGGCAGCCAGTTGGCCAATAATGGAGAGAGACTCACATTGACAAGCTCAAGGGGCGGCGACCTCTTTCAATTCGCCTACAGTGACAGAGAAGGCTGGCCACAAGAAGCGGATGGCGATGGCCACGCACTCGTGAATAGCGTGACTAGCACAGACGCTGATCTAGGAGCGCCTGATGCTTGGGTCAAGAGTGCTCAAGTGGGAGGCTCTCCTGGCAAAGCCGAAGGTGCTGGGCCACCCGTCATCGAGGAAGGTTATGCGGCTTGGAGAGAGACGGCGTTTCCCGCAGGGACCCCTGATTCCATCGCAGGGCCATTGTCCGATCCTGACCAAGATCATTTGCCCAATCTGCTAGAGTACACGTTCGCCAAGGATCCGAATGCGCCGTCATCCACCGTTTTCGAGATCAGCCAAGTGACCGAGAACGGCGAGCACTTCATCGAGATGCGCTACCCGACGCCTAGCAATGTTCCCGACGTCACACTTGCTCCCGAATCCTCAGCAGATCTCACCGACTGGACAGCTGAGGGCTTTGAATTGACCACCGTCGGGGACGAGACGGTGGCCAAGCTCCCTTTTCCCGAAGAAAGTTCTCAAAGTAGCTACTTACGCTTGCGAGCGAACCTCAAACCTTAAACACTGTCAGAATGGTTTACTGGCTGCTAGGCGCGATCGGAGTCGACATCCTCCTCTTTATCCTTGGGTTCGTTCTTCACGGGCCCTACCTCAAGCACCTCCGTCTGCACCAGCGGCCCTACTGGGAAGACATCAATCGAAGCAGCCCCCGGTCATGGCGCTACTTCAAAGGCATGCCGACGACAGGCCTGCTTATCAGCACTTTCATCACTGATCGCGAATTCAAGGAAGGCGAAACAACTGGCAAGCTGTGGCTGGGTCGGCTCATTGTGGCACTTAACCTGCTACATATCATCGCCTTAGGAGCCATTCTGATCCTTTCAGCCCTGGTCCTACTGTCCTAAACAGAAAGACTGCCAAGAGATATGAAATATTTTAAATAATCATTTTTATGGTCTATTTGAAATCCCCTCATCTATGCCGACCTCTGACTCAAGCCATCTTGCCTTTCTTGAGCATTGGAATCCAGCTCCAGAATCCTCCTTCTTCTCCGGGAGCACCGACGAAGCCTTCACCCTTCACCGGCAATTCGAGGCTCAGGTTGATCGCAGCCCCGATGCGCTGGCACTGAGTTACGAAGGCCATTCGTGGACCTTTCGAGAGCTAGACGAGTACGCCAACCATGTCGCCAAGACCCTGATCGATCACGGCGTGGGGCCCGAGAAACGCGTCGGATTTGTTTCTCGATCGCGGGCCCGCACTCTTGATGGCCATCATCGGCACCCTCAAGGCAGGCGGCGCGTATGTGCCGCTGGATCTCGTCTACCAGCGCGATCGTCTGCAGGTCATTGCGGATGATGCCGAACTCACCGTGCTTCTGACAGAGCCGACTTACGAAAAGAACCTTGACACCTCCACAGCTCAGACGATCCTCGTTGGCAAAGATTCACCGCTAGCACGAGAACGGAAGAAAGAACGCCCCAATCAAGGCACCACATCTGCTCAGCTCGCTTATATCATTTACACCTCGGGATCCACCGGGAAACCGAAAGGCGTCCAGATCACGCATCATTCGCTGGTCAATCTCCTGAAGGCCATGGCGAAAACGCCAGGGTTGGGACCGGGCGATGCGATGCTAGCGATCACGACGTTCTCTTTTGACCTGTCCGTGCCGGAGATCTTCCTGCCGCGGGTCACTGGAGCACGCATGGTCATGGCACCTCGAGGAACCGGTGCAGACGGAGAGAGTTTCGCCGCGATTCTTGACAATGAAGACATTTAGTTAGTCGAAGCCACGCCCACGACTTGGCGGCTCGTGCTCGCCAGTGGCTGGCAGGGCAAGTCTGACCTTAAGATCGTCATCGGTGGAGAAGCCGTCGATCGTGAGATCGTCAATGCGCTCATCTCACATTGTAGCGAGCTGTGGAACTTCTATGGGCCTACGGAGACCACCGTCTGGTCGACCGCCATGCGTCTTACACTATCAGATGGACCTGTCCTCATCGGCGCTCCCCTGGCGAATAATCGAGTCTACATTCTGGATGGCGATCGTCAGCCCGTCGCCCCCGGAGGGACCAGCACCCTCTTCATTGGTGGCGAAAGCCTAGCCCGCGGCTAGGCCAATCGCCCCGATCTCACTGACGAGCGCTTTGTCGCCGATCCCTTTGTCACCAAGCCGGAAGCTCGCATGTATGACACTGGCGATCTGGCAAGCTGGACAGACGAAGGTCTGCTCGAATGCCTGGGCCGCGCCGACCATCAAGTGAAAGTGGGAGTATATCGCATTGAGTTAGGGGAAATCGAGAATATCCTCAAAGAATTCCCCTCTCTTTCAGACGCTGTCGTCTCGGTCGCGAAAGATGGCCTGGGTGAATCCCAACTCGTCGCCTACTACACATTGCAGAACGGTGAACTCCCAACCGACAGCACGATGCGTGAGTTCCTTAGTGAGAAACTCCCCGACTACATGGTGCCGGCATTCTATGAACGCATGGACGCCTTTCCCCTGACGCCCAATCAGAAGGTCGATCGGAATGCTTTGCCTGCGCCATCGTCAATTCAGGCCACGGTCGCGGAGCTCACCTTCGCGCCAAACGCAGACTCGGTGACCAAGATCACCGCCATCTGGGGCAAAGCGCTAGGCCGCGATCTGATCGAAGCCCATGACAACGTCTTCAAGATAGGCGCGCACTCTCTCCACGTGGCACGCGTTCATGCCCAATTGCGTGAGCACTTTCAAAAGAAGATCACCATCGCCCAGCTCTTTCAGTTTTCCAAGCCTCAAGCACTGGCCGCCTACTTTGAAGAGTCGACCTCTGATAGGACTGTCAAACGCACCAAAAGTCGGCAAACCACCGGATCACGAGACATCGGCGTCATCGGCATGGCTGGACGATTCCCCGGAGCACCCGATCTTCACGCCTATTGGGAGAATCTTCGTCAGGGTATCGAGAGCATTCGCGATTTCACAGAGGAAGAATTAGAAGCCGCTGGCATCGGCCCGGAGATCTACCGGGATGAACGTTATGTGAAGCGTGGCAGCGCTTTCCCGCGCCATGGTCATTTCGATGCAGGCTTCTTCGAAATGAGTCCGATGGAAGCAGAACACACCAACCCACACCACCGTCTCTTCTTGCAAGCAGCTTGGGAAACACTTGAGCACGCAGGATACGTCCCCTCGACTTACGATGGGTTCATTGGTCTCTATGCGGGTGGTGGCCATAACAGTTACGCTCAGCGCTTTGATAGCAGCATCCCAGGCGTCCATTACCTCCAGCTCCTGGTCGGCAATGAACACGACTACATGGCCACACGCACCGAGTTTAAGTTAGGCCTTCGTGGCACTGCCATGAGCATCCAAACCGCGTGTTCGACTTCACTCGTCGCCGTGCAAGTTGCCTGCGAAGCCTTGTTGTCTGGACCATGTGACATCGCCCTAGCCGGGGGAGTCTCCGTTGCTTGGCCTGAGGGGCAAGGCTATCTCTACGAAGAGGGCATGATCTTTTCCAAGGACGGTCACTGCCGCGCTTTCGAGGCGAAAGCTTCAGGCACTATCTTTAGCCCAGGAGTGGGTCTCGTCGCACTCAAACCGTTAGAACAAACGATAGAGGATGGTGACACCGTCCATGCCGTCATCCGTGGCATCGCCATCAACAACGATGGCAATAGCAAAGGCAGCTTTGCCTCTCCTAGTATTGAAGGGCAAGCCGAAGTCATCTCCGACGCCCTTGGACAACAAGATATCGATCCGTCCACTATCTCCTACGTGGAAGCCGATGGCACCGGGACCATCATCGGAGACCCAATCGAAGTCGCCGGCCTCACCCAAGCCTACCGTCAGCACACCTCCAACAATCAGTATTGCGCGCTCGGCTCCGTCAAACCCAACATCGGTCATACCGATGCCGCAGCAGGCATCGCAGGATTGCTCAAACTCATCCTTTCACTGAAACATCGGCAGATCCCTCCCACACTGAACTATGACACGCCGAATCCAGAACGCGATCTGAAGAACAGCCCCTTCTACATCCAGAATCGACTAACGGGTTGGGACAGCGTGAGTCCGCGCCGAGGTGCCGTGAGTTCCTTCGGCCTTGGTGGCACCAACGCTCACGCCATCGTCGAGGAAGCTCCAGAACAAGCACCCTCTTCTCTTTCTCGTCCCTTCCAACTTCTCCCATTCTCCGCCAGCTCGAAACAAGCCCTTGAAGACCTAGTCGCTCGCTGGCCTGCGTTTCTAGCCGCCAATCCGACGCTCTCGCTTCCCGACGCTGCCTACACACTGCAGACGGGCAGGACCGCGTTCGACCACCGCGGATTCGTCGTCGCTGATTCCTTGGAAGGCCATCATGTGATCTTCGACAAAACGCCGATCAAACAACGTCGCACCGCCTTTCTATTCACTGGTCAGGGAGCTCATTACACAGATCAGGGTGAGAAGGAGTTGCAAAGTGAGTGTCAGTCCCGCGACGGTCGTGGACAAACGAGGCAGGCGGCTGGCAATGAGAAGCCTTCCGCCGACGTGGCAGATCACGCCATAACAAACCAGCGAACCGAGATTCGTAGGACTTCCAATCGCCAACGAGTGGCCTTCAAGAAGCGATCCCACGCCGAGCACTCCAGTAGAGACGCACGAAATAACAGCGAGTTCAGCGACTGGCAACGCACTGTTTCCACCGCTTTGGGATTAACGCACTGTTAGCAAATAGCTCGCGTAAGTGAGCGCTGTGACCAGCCCGAACACGATTCCCCAGCGATAGGTTTCACTGTGGCTCGACCAATCCAAACCGGTGATCAAAGCGAGCCCGAGGATGGCGAGAGGGATGGCAATCAGCTGTCTCTTGGGCAATGTCTGTTTGAATAGCAGCACCCCCGCGCCCGCCATGAAGAAGACTTGGAAGCTTGCTATGAGGGTCGAAAGGCCTGGGCCAATGTAGTGAATACTGCTATGCCAGAATCCGAGATCCAGCGCAAAGAAGACTCCTGCGGCAACAAGCAATCCCCAAGGAGCGGGCTGACGGGTGAAGTGATAGCGTCGAACGAGCGTGAGCACGAGTAGCACCATTCCGCCAATGGCGACCCGATAGAAAGCGCTGACGGTGGGCGGCACCGTGGCGAGTTTCGCAAAGACCGAAGAGAAACTGATGAGCACGGCCCCGATCAGAAGCCGCGTTTTCGGCGAATCGGTCATGGCTTACACCCACACATATTGCTCAGCAGTGAGCGCTCCACCAGCACCGCCTGTATTGACAACGCCTTTCGGTTCGATCAACAACATCTTGCATTCCGTGAGGGCCACTGGCCGATGTTCGCCCCCTGTCGGGACCACGAACATCTCACCAGGCTTCAACTCAACACGACCATCGCGAAACTCGATGGCCAATTCTCCTTCAATGACGAGAAACGCTTCGTCTGTGTCCGGGTGATCGTGCCACACAAACCCTCCCTCAACGCGCACCAACTTAAACTGATAGTCATTCAACTCCGCGATCACCCGGGACGACCATTGTTCCGAGAAGGCTGCGAATTTCTCGGCAAGATTGATAGGGTCGTAGCTCATGTCGGGGTTACTTTCGAAAGCTTAAACACTTCTGGTGCCGCCACCACTAACGGAATACCATGAAGGAGCAAGGCAACGAGATTGATCTAGAAAAGATTGAACGAAGCGCCACGCATGACGACCGTCGTGGAATCCAGAAGGAGCCAACCCAAAAGCTACAGTGCCAGAGCCCACTATGCCCAGCGCTGACGCTGTCCCAGAGGGATCACAGCAATGAATCCGGTCATCACATAACTGCCAAGAATGGTACCGCCAAAGGGCCCATCCAGGAAATCTCGTTGCGCATGAGTGACCGGTTGGAAGTGGGTGTCATAGTCCTTGTTCCAAAGAGTGAATAGCAGATCGTCAGGATCGATGGCCAGAATGACGCCAATACAACCGAATACAACCGAATAGGATCGCATCACCAATCAGCCAAAGACGTCCAATCTTGAAAATCCCCTCTTTTGTCACAAGGCACGTTAACGTTCATGCTACCGGTTGACAATGGCAATCCCGTGCGAGCGGAGGGGTTTATCGCAGTGATGAAACCTGGAAATGCCTGTGGGAAGAACGGACCTCACTGCCAGTATGCGGAGAGCGCTACACTATCAACGGCAGAGCGCGCTTCTCTTTCGCGCTTTGATAGGCGGTGTCGACGATCTGCTGACCGATGCGGCTGACCTCCACAGAAAGGGGGCCTTCAACGGCAACACCACGATCCAAGCAATCGAGGAAATGCGCGATGGGGCTTTTGTTAGTACTTTCGAGCACATCGACTTCCATTTCCAGCCCTTCGGGATGCTTGGCGTCTTGAAGACGCACCGTGGGTTCGCAATCATAACTACTCAGTGTGCCTTTGCTTCCCTTGATGACGAAGCCGCATTTCGGTTGCGGTTGATGCGTCCAGGGATCGGTGAAAGTGCCCCAGCGCGTTTCAAACTTGGAGAGTCCGCTGGCATAGCGGGCGATGGTGATGCTATGCTCGTCCACTTCGAGACCTTCCGGCTCATCAATCATGGCCATGACTTCGGTGGGTTTCTCCCCGCCATAGAACCAGGTTCCTAACGTCGTCCCATAACCCAGATAATCCAGGAGCGAGCCGCCGCCTTCGGCGCGCTTGTAGAACCAGCTTGCGGCCTTGCGCTCTGCGGTGGGTTCTAACTCAATCTTACCCGCGCCATGCCAGAGTGGGCCGCGATTGCCATCATAGAAATGGACTTCACGGACATCGCCGATTCGTCCTTCACCGACCAATCGATGGGCAGTGACATGGCTAGGGTACCAACGCAAGGGCCAATTGATCGCCAAGGGCTGTCCCGAAGCGGTCACCGCAGCGATCATGCGATCGGCATCTGGTAGTGATGCGGCGAAAGGTTTCTCCACCAGGATCGGCACGCCAAAGGGTGCGACTTTCTCTACCCAAGCGGCATGCCCTTCGGTCGACGGACAAAGAATGACCATGTCAGGCTGAGTCGCTTCCAAACAAGCTCGATAATCCGTGAACACTTGACTCTCTGCTAGACCAAAGTTCTTGGTAACATCGAGCATCCGCTCGGGTTGCTCGTCTGCAATGCCAACAATCTCCGCCTGCGGATGGTCGAACACTTCCTTCAAGAGATCTCCCATATGGAAATGATCGAAATTGATGCCCGCAACTTTCCAATTCTTCTTTATCATGATTCTCCTAGATGATTGGCCGGACTCAACGGTGTTGTAAATTCCAAAGAAGGATAGAGCAGAAGCCGCTCGCGAAGTACGAGGGCTTCAGAGAAGATTTAAGCCCCCGCGCGATGGAACACTGGTCATGCCAACAGCCGGCCCCCTGACCTTCTCGATTAATGTCCAAGGGACTTTCGGCGTCGGATTTCGGACAAATCCACGACCATCTGCCGCCCTTATTGCCGTTCCCAACTAAACGGATCCATCGGTTTTGTGTAAGTATGGATGACCAGCTTGATTACGGCTTCGATTCTCATTCAGGAATCTCGGTTTAGAGCCCTGGTTCTTACGAAGGCACCTTGAAACCGCCGGCGCGGGTGTGAGACCAACACCGCGAATGTGAATGGCATGACGCTGCCTCCTTACCGGAGCCCGGTACCACTGATGATCTTAGGGGTCTGCTCGTTCATGCTCCGTAGGCAGTCCATGTACGACCTTGCTTGGTTTCTTAGACTTGGCATGGAGGTCTATCGTTCATGACTCTACTGTTAGAAAGGCGAACGGTCCTTCACAAAGGCTAAAGATCGGCACGCGTCATCTCACCTCGTTTTTATAGCAAAAGATGGCACCGCCGAAGGCCCTCGTTGCGCTGTAGAGCGTCAATGGATGCCCTTGTCACTGGACAGGCCTTTTCATTGGTGATCAAGCACCTAGCCTCCCTGGCATCGACGATCTGGCCCCACACTAGCTGTCTAGCCAATCGAGTCCTTCATGAAGGGGCGATAGGATCTCGTGGCCATCCTGGGTGACGAGGACCATGTCTTCTACCCTCATGCCGCCGAGCGTTGACGAGTAGAGCCCGGGTTCCACAGTAAAGACTTCGTTCTCCAAGATTTCCCCGCCGCCGTGATCGAGCAAGATGGGCTCGTGCACTTCCAGTCCGATCCCATGCCCGGTCCCGTGGCGCATGGTCGCGGTCTCCTGATCGTGCCGAGCATCGCCTCGGACCATGGAGAATCCATTTGCCTCGATCACGCTGGCGACCACTTGATGCACCGCTTCCCCGGTCGTGCCTGCCTTGAGTGACTGACATCCAGCGGCTTTGGCCTTGCGAACTGCCGTGTGCATCTTAAGACACTCATCAGAGGGCTCGCCACACACGACTGTACGGGTCATGTCGCCATGGTAACGGCTCACATTATCCATGGGAAAGATGTCCACGATGATCGGCACGTTGGCTTTAAGAGGGCCGGTGCCGAAGTGGTGACAATCGGCCACGTGCGGAACAGTCACCACGATAGAGTCGTGCGCATTGGAGAAGTTTCTTTCTATCAGAAATGCTGTGACCATCGCGCGCATGCGCTCAGAAGTCAGGACCGAACCGTCATGCTGCAAGACGCCTTCCGCCGTGGGCTTCGCCCTAGCAATCGTGCAACAAGCATAGGTCATGGCCTCACCCGTGACCTTCTGCGCATGACGGAGATGCTCGATCTCCTCAGGAGTCTTGCGACGCCGCTCGATCACCCCCAGCTCCTCGGCATAAGCGATCCGGATCCCAGCCTCCTGCAAATGATGCGCATACAGATAGGGAAGCGACCGATCCACCGTGACATCCCTTTCCCCTGCCAGACGGACGCACTCGGCAGCCGCCTGTGCCAGAGCCGTGTCTCGATCTCCAGAGAGACCGTTCTCGGGCGTAAAATCCGCAGCACAACACACGCGATCCGCGGGCGCTTCTTGTCGGGCCCGATCCATTTCAATGTCCCTGACAAGGAACACGGATTTGCCATCCGCAAAGTCGATGATGACGGAAGAATCCGGCACGAGAAAACGCACGCGGTGATAGAGCGTTGCATTCTGTGAAGCGATGCCTGCCAGGAGTGTGGTCGATTTTGAACCCATGATGTTAAGTGATGTTAGTCTTCCAAAGGAATTGAGGCGCGTTCTCCTGTGAGGGATTCGAGAAAGGCCACGAGCGCATTCGATTCAGCATCGTCCAGTTGAAGTGGGAGCAACTCCCCAGCGCTTTCAGCGCGATTGTAAAACTCGACCACTTCTTTCAATGTGTTGATCGAGCCATCGTGCATGTAGGGAGGCGTCAGCGCCACATTACGCAACGAGGGTGTCTTGAACTGGAGACGGTCGATGGACTCCTTGGTCACCTCGATCCGGCCAAGGTCCACGGTCGTCCCATCGGCATCTTTCCCAGAGGAAACGCCCGTCTGGTGAAAGGTATGATCGGTCATCAGGACAGCCGCTTCGCTATTCAAAGGATGACACTGCCAGCACTGGGCCCGACCGATGAACAACTGATAGCCTTCATGAGCCTCTTTGCTCAAGGCAGGCTTTCCCGCATTCCAACGATCAAACGCTGAGTTCCCTGATAGCAAGGTCCGTTGAAAACAGGCCAGCGCCTTTGCCACCGACTCTTTGTTAGGTGGGTCGTTGCCAAAGGCCGCGCTGAAAAGGCCGCGATACTCGTCCGAAGCTCCCAGCCGTTCCAATACCTCTTCCTCCGAGGCATTGCCCATTTCGTCTTCTGCCAGGATCGGTTCCCAAGCTTGCTCCTCCAGCGAAGCCGCTCTGCCATCAAAGAATAGGTTCTTCGCAAAGGCCACGTTCAAGAGAGAGGGCGTGTTTCGACGCCCGATCTTGCCGTCCACGCCTTCCGATTTCGCCACGTTGCGTTGGGCAAAGGCTTCATCGGGCTGGTGACAGGTTGCGCAGGAGATCGAGCCATCACGGGAGAGGGTCTTATCGAAGAAGAGTGCCTCTCCCAGCAATCGCTTGGCATCCGTGAAAGGGTTGGATGCCGGATGGTCGACAGGGACGAGGCCCAAGGGCGTCGATTCCTCTGCCGTGACAGCTGTCAACGCGAACCACCCGAGCATGCTAACAAGACCAACGGTGGCGTTCATGGGCTCAGTCTAGGCTTCGGCAAGTTGACACTCCAGGAAATCCGCGACACGCTCGAAAGGATCGAAGCCGAAGGCCATCCCGATCGGACGCCGCAAGTTGGAATTGGCGTTGATGTCGTAGAAGACGCGTCGCCCGTCAGGGGTTTCGAGAAACTCAATGCCAGCCACATCCATCTTGGCACTCTGCACAATGCGCCGCCCTGCCGCTCGGGCTTCCTCCGTGAGATCATGGTAGGGATAGAATTCAACAGGCGGCACGTCCACATGAGGAATCGTACAAGTGACAGCGTCACTATCATTGGCATCAGCGGGATTGCAGGCTTCGGACGGGCACAGGTTGTAGCGTCCGTGGGTGACGACGCGCATGGCGTAGAGCAGTTCGTCACCCAAGAACTCCATGCGCACGATGCCGAACTCCGGGTCGTGCGGAAGATACTCCTGAAGGAGCAAGAGTTGATCCGGTTCCCATAGTTCTGGGTGTTCCCCTAGCAGGTGGCGCAACTCATCGAGGGAGTCGATCTTGTGCATACGGGCGCCGCTGCCTCCTTGCTCAGGTTTCAACATTGCCGGGAACTGCAAATCATCCCTTCCCTCGAGCGCCTTCACGTCGTTGAAAACAATCGAGCGCGGATGATCGATGCCCAGCTCTTTCAAATGCGCAATCTGAGCACTCTTGGAAAGTTCAAAGGCAAAGACATCCATGCCGTTGAGAACACGAGCCCCTTGAATCTGTAATTTCTTAAGCAGTGATAGTGTGAATGGAACCACCCGTGGGCGGCCACGCACGTATGCGCTTGGGCTCGCTTGGTTGAAATAGAGCTTGGCCATCGGGAGTGCATGACAGTCGAATGCCGCGGACTTGAGATCGACCTTGGCATAAGAAACCTCGCGCTTGTCGAGAGCATCAAACAGAGGTTGCTGCCAGGCCTCGTTTTCAAAGAGGATGGCGAGATCGGTGGTCGGCGTGTCCGGCATAGCGTTCATCAAAGATCAGCCTTTCACACGGATTGTCGATCTCGATTTCCGCAACCTCCATAGGATAAAGACTGGCTTACAAGGGCATCCTCAAGGTAAAGTCGTACACCGCACCCACCCATGAATCATAACCTATCAAAACTTCTTCTAGCCATCTACCTAGCCATGACCGGTGTCTCTAGCGCCGACACCAAACTGTCCGACCCAGACGGCAAGCCAGCCGACATGAGCAAGCCCGTGCAAGTCTACATCCTCATGGGCCAGTCCAACATGCTCGGCTTCGGTAAGATCACGGGTGACGAAGGTTCGCTCGAACACGCGGTGAACGAGAAGAAACTCTACCCCTACCTGATCGACGACGCAGGCCAATGGACCGAGCGCAAGGATGTCCGCAACGTACGTGCGATGGGAAGCGGTGATGGCGGCATGAAGCTTTTCAACAATGAGTGGCTGACCATCAAGTCCGGCAAGATCGGTCCCGAGATTGGGATCGGCCATCACCTGGGACGGGTCACCGATGCGCCGGTGTTGATCCTCAAGAGCTGCATTGGCAATCGTGCCCTCGGCTGGGACCTGCTGCCTCCGGGCAGTGAGGGGTTTGAGTTCACTGATAGCAAAGGCACCACCTGGGTCCATCCCGGCTACAAAGGTTCACCCGAGCGATGGGAGAAAGGCACGGAGCCAAAGAAGATCACCTGGTACGCAGGCATGCAATACGATGGCGATGTTGCTAGAGCGAAGAAAGTGTTGGCCGAACTGGACACGTATTACCCCGGCGGCAAGGGATACGAGATCGCAGGCTTCTTCTGGTGGCAGGGTGATCGAGATAGCCGAAGTGAAGCGCTCTCCAGTCGCTACGAGAAGAATCTCGTCCATCTCATCAAACAACTTCGCAAAGAGTTCAACGCACCCAAGGCAAAGTTCGTCAACGCCTCACTCGGGCAGACTGTGAAAGGCGCCACTGACGGCGGCGGAAAGATCCTGGATGCCATGCTCACGGTCGACGGCGAGTCTGGCAAATACCCAGAGTTCAAAGGCAACGTCGCTAGCATCTACACTCACCCGTTGTCCCAAGGCGGCAGCTCCGGCGCCCACTACAACGGCAACGCCGAGACCTACATGAACGTCGGCGAGGCGATGGGCGAGGCGATGGTGAAGTTGATCGACATCAAGTGATACTCACAAAGAGGGGAGAATCCGTTCAATAGGCGGCTCCTTAGCCCTGCCGAATCCCCTTCTCATCCGTGTTCCTCGATGTCATTCTCTCGAAGTGCCTTTCAGATCTCCTTTCATCATTGTCGTCCTCGCATTCACGATCCTGGCGAGGATCGCCAGCGCGGCGCCTCCTAACATCCTGATCATCCTTGCCGATGACATGGGCTATGGGGACCTGGGTTGTCTGGGGAGCGAGCACCTCTCAACGCCTCATCTCGATGCACTGGCGGCTTCAGGAGTCCTATGTTCGCAGGCTTATGTGGCTAGCCCAGTGTGTTCCCCCTCGCGTGCAGGATTGATCACCGGGCGTGACCCGAGGCGGTTCGGCTACGAAGGCAATCTCAATCAGGACGCGCCCAATTACGCCACGCGACCTGAACTCTTGGGGCTTCCTCCTGGAGAACTCACCTTAGGCGACCACCTGCGGACGACCGGCTACCAGACGGCATTGATTGGCAAATGGCATCTCGGCAAGGGTGACGGCTTCCATCCTAATCAACGCGGCTTCGATCATTTCTGTGGGATGCTCGGAGGCAGCCATCGCTACTTCCCAAACCCTAACAAGAATCAGTTGGAGCGGAATGGCGAACCACTTCGCACGTTCTCCCATCCCTATCTCACCGACTTCTTCACCGAGGAAGCGCTGGGGTGGTTCGGTTCACAACAAGCCAAGCCATGGTTCCTGTTTCTCTCTTACAATGCACCACACGGCCCGCTAGAGGCGACCGAAGAAGATCTCGCCAAGTTCGCGCACATCGAAGACAAGAAACGCCGCACTTACGCCGCCATGATGTTCGCGCTAGATCGCGGCGTGGGAAAGGTACAGGCAAAGCTGAAAGAGAGCGGGCAGCTCGACAACACGCTCATCGTATTCTTCTCGGACAATGGTGGGGCGACGGGGAATGCGAGTTGGAACGGACCGCTCTCAGGTGTCAAAGGCTGCCTGCGCGAAGGTGGCGTGCGCGTGCCCATGATTTGGTCTTGGCCTAGCAAACTGCCCAAGGGTGCTCAATGCGACACGCCGGTGTCCAGTCTCGACCTCTTGCCCACCTTCCTAGCGGCGGCAGATGGCAAGCCCCTCCCCTTGCGCCCACCACTCTCACATGAAGACAACCGTAACCATGGGAGAGCCACGAAGCAGTACGGCGCCTACGATGGCATCAATCTGCTGCCCGTGCTTCAACGCAAGGAGGCACTTTCCAAGCGCACGCTCTTCTGGCGCCTGCAAGGACAAGCCGCCATTCTCAGTGGCGACGACAAACTGATCCGGCTCTCCCATCGTCCCGCGCAGCTCTTTCGGCCCTCAACCGATCTTGCCGAAGCCCATGATCTGGCACCGTCACAGAGTGAAACCTTCCTGACACTCTTCCGCCAACTCGCGGAGTGGGAGGCCACCTTGCCCACGGTGCCCCTGTGGGGTTCGTCTCCCTTCTGGTCTAGCCAAAGCGCCAATAATTACGACAACTGGGCGCCACGCCCCGAACCACGATAGCCACATGAAACCTCAAGAAATCCTCTCACGTCGTCTGTTCCTTCATACGTCGAGTCTCTGGCTTGGCACCTCCGTCATTGACGGAATGGCGCAGGATCTCAAGGCACGCCCCTTGATTCGCATAGGCCTTGTCACGGACCTCCACTACGCTGAAAAACCTCCGGGAGGCACCCGACACTATCGAGAGTCTGCCAAGAAGCTCTCGGAAGCCGTGGCCCTCTTTCAACAAGAGAAACCTGACTTCGTCATTGAGTTAGGCGATCTCGTCGATGCGGCTCAGACTGCTGACGAGGAAATCCGTTATCTCAAGACCATCAATACCATTCTCGGGGAGGTCGATTGCCCGCGTCACTACGTCCTCGGCAATCACTGCGTTACCACCCTCACCAAAGAACAATTCTATCAAACCTGCCAAGCCAAGAAGACCGGCTACTACAGTTGGGACCAAGAAGGCGTTCATTTCATCGTCCTCGACGCGTGCTACCAGAAAGACTTCAAAGACTACCGCCCAGGAAACTTTGAATGGAGCGATCCGAATATCCCTCCCAAAGAATTGGCTTGGCTCACCAAAGATCTCGCGGCGACGACGTTGCCGACGGTGGTCTTCGTGCATCAACGCTTGGATCTTGAACCCGCAAGTCCCTACGCGATCAAACAAAGTCCTGAAATCCGGAAGGTTCTTGAAACCTCCGGAAAGGTGCGCGCCGTGTTCCAGGGGCATAGTCACAAGAATGAACTCCACGAGATTGCCAACATTCCCTACTGCACCGTCGCAGCGATGGTCGAAGGCAGTGGCGAAGCGAATAGCGCCTACGGCATGCTCGAAGTTTACGAGGATGGTGCCCTCCAATTGAAAGGTTTCCGCAAACAGGAATCGCGCTCCTTACCTGGGCACCAATGAACAAACGGTGCTGCTTTGCACCTTGAAGGAGGATCTTCCCTCCATTAAGCGCGGACCGAACGAGGCCGTAAATTTTACTGGCCAAGAACTTCTGACCAAGAACTTCTGACCGGATCCTTACCGGATCCTTCTTGGTGGCGCCGACGCTTCCTTGGTCTCAATGAATCGCAATCGATTAATGGCCAATCACTTACAATTCGCGTGAACTCACTCCTTCCACCTTGGCATGGCCCCTGCAATAGCAGAAGGGAACCAAGTCAAGACTCATGAACTTTCATCATCACTACCAGCCATCTTTCGAGCCCAATTCTGATTTCCACTTCCGCGCTACTTCTTCCTCGAGTATGAAGGCCTCCCTTCTGAAGACTCGATTCTCCGATCCGCTTTAACGTGAAGAGGCTTCGGCGGAAGAAGATCGTGATCTCAACATCAACAAGGCCATCGTGTTCGCCACCGCTGATCCCATTGTGTTGCAAAGTTTGACAATGCATTTTGACGACGATGGCTGGAAGTGTCACCACTCCGAATCCATCGACGAAATGATCAAGCCCCTCGCAACAGGTAGCATGGTTGTCGCCGTCATCTGCGAATCAATGCTGAACGACAAGAAAGACTTCTGCAGGCTCCAAGAGATCATCAAGCAAAACCCGCTTACCGCCATTATCGCACTTGTCGACCAACCAGACAACGATGCTGCTAGGGCGCTAACGAACGAGGAGCCGTTTGACACTTTCACCAAACCCCTCACCCCCAAAGCAATCTTGCTCCGCGCCTACGATGCCGTGGCTGAGTTGCTCGGAAGTTGATCGTCCGTAATTGATAGCCGTTCGCGTGAAACCAAGGCAGACGATTCTAAGGAATTGTTTCTCGATCGAGCCAAGCCTGATCATAGAGGCTCGGAGAAATCAGCAACTATCGATACGATTATCCGCAAATATCGGCGTGCCAAGTTCAGAAAGAGCGGTCAATCTTCCGTTTGTGTTTTGAGAGAGATCCCCAGACATTCACGCACTTCATCATGAAAAGACGTTCCTTCATCCATGGCGCAACGGGCACAACGGCAGCTAGCATCCTAACGACCGAATATGGACTGGCGCTCGATGCCCACGATCACCCAAGCGAGATCAAGGTTGGCATTATCGCGGATCTCCACTTTGGAAATTTCGCTCCTGACGGGATCGAGCGATTCGATGTGTTCTCCAAAGCGGTTGCGACGGAGAACCCAGACCACATTATCCAATTGGGAGATTTCTGTCACCCCGAGCCTGCGGCCAAGAAGCTCTTGGGGAAATGGCATGGCGTGGAGACGAACAAATACCATGTGCTTGGGAATCATGACATGGACAAAGCCACGAAAGCTGAGATTCAAAAGTTCTGGGGCATGGAGAAACGCTACTATCACTTTGAGCAGAACGGCTGGCGATTCGTCGTCATGGACATGAATCACATTAAAAAAGGCGATGACTACATCCCTTACGGAAATGCTAATTTCTACGTCGAACCTAGCATGCTCACCTGGGCCGACCCCGAGCAATTGAAGTGGCTGAGAACCACTTTGTCAGAGTCCAGACTTCCTATCATCATCTACACGCATCAACCTCTTGGCCATCGCCCCACATCCCCTCAACAAAGGCCTATACTAGACATCATCAAGCAGCACACCACCAAACCGAATCGGCCGACTACCCGAGCCGTCATCTGTGGTCATCAACACGAGGACTGGCATCGCGAGATCGATGGTGTTCATCACATCTGCATCAACAGCGCCTCTTACCTATGGAAAGATAAGCCGTGGCCTTACACTGATTCACTTTTCACCTTCATGGAGATCGTCGAGGGCAATCTCACCTTCAAGGGAATGAAAACGACATGGGCAGAGCAGCGCCCCCAGGACTTTCAAGGTGAACCCAAGATCAGCTCTCGCGAGATTCCCCTCGGATAGGATTGCCACGCACCCCATGTCTGCAATGCTAAAAGAATTATATTATGAATACATATGCCTTACGCTTCATTCTCCTTGGGCTCATCCTCTCCACCTTTCATGCGGGCGCCGCAAGCAAGCCTAACATCGTTTTCATCTTTGCCGATGACTGGGGTTGGGGTGACCTGAGCTGTCATGGACATCCCTATGTGAAGACGCCTTATATCGATCGATTGGCGGCTGAGGGTACAGACTTTCATCGATTCACGGTTGCCAGTGGGGTCTGTTCACCGAGTCGCACAGCGATCATGACAGGACATTTCCCCGCCCGCTACAACATCGATGGGCATTTCGCCTGGGTACCTAGCAATGCCAAACGCAACATGCCTGACTGGCTGGATCCTCAAGCCCCCCTGCTGCCGAGGTTCCTCAAGGAGGCAGGCTACGCCACCGCACATTTCGGTAAATGGCATCTTGCCAACAACATGATCCCAGATTCCCCGCTCCCCAGCGCATATGGCTACGACGCCTATGGAGCGTTCAATTGCGCGGGTGAGCAAATGCCAGTGCACGAAGATGCGATGAACGCGATCACCTTCATGGAGAAGAACAAGGACAAGCCCTTCTTCATCAATCTCTGGCTTCATGAGCCTCACACTCCGTTCCATACCGTTCCCAAATACCGATGGCGCTTTCGCGATCTCGAAGAAGCGGATAACGTCTACGCGTCTGTCTTGTCCCATGCCGATAATCGTATAGGAACGGTGCTAGAGGCTTTGGATCGACTGCAACTCACCGAGAACACCTTGGTGATCTTCAGTTCGGACAATGGGCCTGCACGTGCCGCTCGCCCAACCAAACTCACATTGATGCATGACACCGCCACAGGCGCTGGCTATGGCATCGGCGCTGCAAAAGGCGTGACTGGTGGCCGTCGCGGCTACAAAGCTGCCCTCTTTGAAGGCGGCATCGGAACCCCTTTCATTGCACGATGGCCTGGCAAGATCCCAGCGGGCAAAGTCGACAAGACATCGCTCCTCTCAGCCGTGGATCTCCTTCCCACCTTCTGCGAGATCGCCGGCGTCACACTTCCGCCGGCCTACAAGCCAGACGGACTCAGCCAAGTCGCCGCATTGAAGGGAGAAGCACAGGCCAAACGCAAGAAACCTCTTTTCTGGAAGATGCAAGCTGGCTGGCCGCCTAACAAGACCCGCCCCAATCACTGGGTTGCTTACGCCATGGTCGATCAGAATTGGAAACTCGTTTCTAACAACGATGCCAGTCATTGGGAGTTGTTTGACATCACCCTGGATCCCTATGAGAAGCGCGACTTGAAAGATCAGCACCCAAAAGTCGTCCAGCAACTCCTCGGAAAGCTCGATACATGGAAGAAGACCTTGCCAGAGAAACCAAGCGGCAACGTCTTCTCTGCCGAACGCGCGACTATCAAATGAATCACAAAGCCACATGGACCGCAATCCTTCTGACCAACGGCCGTGATTCGCTAGGTCGGTGAAATACTTCTTCTTCCCAGCCCGGTAGATCCAAAGCATAAGCAGGCCTATCACCAACATCATAACGCCCGCGACAAGCATCCCTTCGGCCTCGCCGGCGGGATTGATGGCGACGTCTTTCGGGTTCTTCGGGTCCGCGAACAGGTCGAAGCGCTTGCCGACTGGCCAGTTGGGAAGCGCCGCATCCAGTTCGGCGCTGGACCGGCTGTTGAACACGCCCTCCATCGCTTCGTGAGTGACGCCATCGAGCTCGAACCAGATGGTGGCGACGATCTCAGGAAGATCCTTGCTATTGAGGCATTGGATCTCAGCGGTGATCACTTCAATCCTCTCATCATCCAAAGCATGGGCGGGGTGACAAGCAGAAGCAATCGATGAAGCAAAGCCTGATGATGACGCCAGCCCAGCTGGCGCTATCGGCTCAAGACGCTGCAGACATTGCCGCCTATCTTAAGTCACGGTGATCGCCTGCAGTCTAACACGATAACGGCGCCAACCCATGTAGAGGAACGGCAGCGCGATCGCGTAGAGGATCACCGAAAACCAGAAGGCGCCCTGAACCCGAGGCCCAATGTTGTGCGGCGGAGGATGCGCTTCCATGGCAGCTTGCGCCACAGAGAAAACCGGCATCAACGGCCCTGACACACTGGCCGTGTAGAATGCGAGCGTTTCTAGACGACCGCTCGCGGCCATGATGATCGCCGCGAGTGGCGGCACGACCCAGAGAAAGAGCACGAGAAGCAGTGCGGTGCGCCAACCGCGCCATTCAAGGACTAGCTGAAATGCTAACAAAGGCAAGCAAATGGCCACGCTCTGTGCGATCCATTGCCAATTGGAAACCTTCACCCGACTGAAAGGTTCTGCGGCGAAGACACTACTGGAAAATAGATTCCAACCGCACGTCCCAATGACTAACAAGGCAACAGCGAATCCCAAGCTGCTGTTGTCATCAGAGAAACTGGCCACACGTGAACGCCCAAGTTTCACTGCGCGCCGAAAGCCTCGTAGGGCTTCATGGCGAGTCGGCACAATGAGCTGCATGAAGAGGAAGATGGTGAAGAAGGTGGCGAGTCCAATCAATCCGATCGTGATCCACCCATAAGGTTCGTCTCGGAACTCCCGTGGCGCGCGGCGCATCATGGTCTTGCCCTCATTGAAGAAACTTCCGTCGGCGATGAGAGGCAGCGCATTCCCTAACACCAAGGCGAGAACCCCCGAGAACACGACAATGGAGAACTCGTGTCCGAAGATGTGGGCCTCAGGATCCCGCCATTTCCGTGCTAGGATCACGACCAAGACGACAATCAGCGCCCCTTGGATGATCAACGAGAATGCTGTGGGAGAGAATTCCCAGTTGAACCACGGCACATTCCCACCCACGCCTGGCAGTATCCTATCTATGCGATCACTTCCGACGAACGGCAGTGCCTGCTCGCTCCACGCCGGCAGCACCGTCAAGTAGACGAGAAAGATAAAGCCCAAGGCAGCAAATCGAGGCAGCACCAGGTAGAGAAGGACGATGAGAAATTGTGCGGTGCGCCCAGCGAGGAACTTGCGTTTCACCACCGACCCAGCGACGAGTCCAGTCAAGTGATAGAGAATGACGGCGCACAGAAAGACGCCGTAAAATTTGATCGCGGGTTCTAACAGTATCCCTCCTTGATAGCCACAGTAGAGGACAAATGGTAGGGTGATCGCCGTGAGCACGTATTCTCTCACCGGCAGCCCAAACAGATAACCGACGATCTTCGCCAGGGGCGTCATCGGTGTGAGTCTTTGATAGTCAATCATGCCATCGATCGATTCCCGAGCGATTCCAGCAGCCACCGCGCCAGTGCCCAGCAGCATGAGGAGGAACATTTGAAGAATGACCAGAGGAACCAAGGCAAGTCGTGCCCCATCACTCCATTCATAGTCAGGAGCCCGCTTTGAAACCGTGAAGAGAAGAAAGACGATGAACAGCGTCGCGATGAGGACAATGAGCCCCCAAGGAATCAGATGCTTCTTGCGCAATCGGGAACGGCAGTAGCGCTTGAGAATGGGGTTCGCCCAGATCTCCCAGGCATGGACTGGGCGGTGGTGCTCAGACATCTTCAGTGAGAGGAGTTTCGATTGTCGGCTTGTCCAGATCGAGGATGATGGATTCGATATCGCGTGATTTTTCCGAGAAGGTTTGCACAGGGCAGCTGGCATGGACGAGTGCCGCTAACAAAGCCACCTGGGCATTCTCATCGCCCTCGAAGCTCCCACTGAGCGTGGCCCCTTCCATCTGGACTTTAGAAATTTGTGGATGCGCCTCGAAGATTTCACGAGCCCTTGCCGATTCTCCTGACAAGCACACCGAGAGCACTTTCTGCTCGGAAAACCTGCTCAAGACGTCCTCGATCTTTCCTGAAGCCACCACCGTTCCCTTGGACATGATGCCGACTGAAGTGCACATGGCCGAGAGTTCGGTCAAAATGTGCGAACTGATAAGAACGGTCGTCCCTCGGCTCGCCACGGTCTGCAAGGTGCGGCGGAGAGCCGCCCGGGAAACGGGGTCCATGCCACTTGCAGGTTCATCGAGCAGCATGACCCTGGGTTCATGAAGCATGGTCTTGGCCAGAGCCAAGCGCTGTTTCATGCCACGGGAAAGGCTCTTACACTGATCTTCCCGCCGGTCCGTGAGTTGCACATGGACGAGGGCTTCTTCGATCTTTTCCCGACGTTCCTTTCTCTTCACGCCATGGCTACTCGCGAAGAGATCCAGAAACTCCCACACCTTGAGATCGCTCGGCACCGGCGCTAGATCCGGCATGTACCCTAGCAAACGCGGCACACGCCCACGCTTCTCAGCAATGTCAAAGCCACACAGAAGCACCTCGCCATAAGTCGGCTCCATCAAGGTGGCCAGCACTTTGAACGTGCTCGTTTTCCCTGCGCCATTCGGCCCCACAAGGCCAAAGATTTCCCCAGGTGGAATCTCCAGTGAGATGCCATCCACAGCCACGTTATCCCCGTAATCGACCCGCAAATCTCGGATCTCGACCGCAGGCGTAGAATCAATGGCTTCAGGCACCCCATTCATTTAGAGAGGAATCCCACGGAGGCACGCGATTTGTGCGGCTTGTCTATTTCGGCCGAGCCACGGCAAATGCCTCTGCGAGCAAATCCAAAGCCGCATGGACCAACTTTTCTCCCGAGCCTTCGGCCACTCGCGCACTGACAACTTCGTAGGCTCCTTGGCGGTAGGCTCTTCGCGTGGGAACGTAGCCGATGCTGCCGTTGGCCAGCTCGACCACCATCGTTTGTCCGAAGGGCGAACTCGTCTTCAGCTCAAGCCCCAACTCGACAAAGATCTCGCCCGGCAAGGCGACCCAGGCCAGGGCGTTGCCTAACGTGATCACTTGAACTTCCACTTCGAACGGCTTGCCCTCACGATGTGCCACATCAAGCACCTTGTGCGCAAAGACCAACGGCATGAAGCTCGCACGTGTGTTATCTCTCGCACTGCTGCCGAGGAGCAACTTGGCCTTCTCCACGGCATCTTCACTCACCTTGGGAAGCTCTAGCGAAACCATGCGCGACTTCATTTGCAAGATTCCCTCAATCGGTTGCAAGTGCCGCCACGTGCGCAAGACTTCGCCAGCGAGAATTGTCCCCATGCGCGCCGCATTCTCAGGTCCCTTCTGTGGTTCCTTCCACGTCACGTCCACGTGATTCAGATCACCACAAGCCCCGCTCGTATAAAGGGTGACCAGATCCTTTCCCACCGCCGCTTTCAGATTCTCTGTCAGGGTGAAAGGCAGGTCCGCCGAGATTCTCGGTCCCCCGACATTGTCCAGATGCACCGCGTGATTCACATACACTGCTATGGGCCGACGTTCTTCAAGGGCTCTCAGATAAACCACGGGCACTTGTGGATCGATCGGCCCAACGGGTTTCAAAATATTTGGATTCAGCTTTCCAGGATTCCATCCCACAGTGCCGTCTTTCATGTGAAAGCGTCGATGAAACGCGATGCTCTCTTCATGACCCACAGCTCCTAACAGTTCCACGGAGGTCATTTGTGTGTTTGCGAGAGCCACGCTCTCAGCAATCTTGCTCGGCAAATCACGCGTGAAAGCCAAAGCCGGCGGCTCTTGCCCACCTTGCTCATCGTAGAGCTTCGAACCACTCAGCACGGGCCCAGAGTGCGCGTGGGTGGCACTGATCATGACATGATGGGCTGGAATCCCGGTCCTTTTCTCGATTTCCACGCGCGCTTCTTCGACAAAGCCACGGCGCGTGCTGATCAAATCCAAGGCGACCATTGCCACCTTCACGCCCTCCTGTTCTAACACCATGGCACGCGCATACAGATCATCGTGAATCGATTCCGAACCTCGACGATGGTAGTAGCCAGCCAGTGGAATGCCTAAGGGCGGCGTGATCTTCGTCGTGGCAGCGCCGCCACGGAGTTCTGCGTGGGCCATCCAAGGAATGAGGGTGGCGAACAAGAAAAATGCGCGATTCATCATGACAGACTACGACAAGGCACCACACCTCACCAAGTATTTAGATTGATGACCTCTGAACCAAATCATCATTCATAGGCATTAATTACTGCAGAGAGTATTTTGTCCGATAGCCCATTCCCACCCCTCATCGAAAGCGGTCGAGGCTGAGGAAGCCGATGGGGTGGTCCGTGCTTCCTTCGGTCGCGAGATCGGCGAGAATCTCCCCCATGACACTGGCAAACTTGAAGCCGTGTCCGCTGAAGCCGCAGGCAAAGGTCACGCGATCAGACTTCGGATGCTTATCAATGATGAAATGGCCATCCGGACTGTTCGCATACATGCAGGTGCGGATTGCTAACAAATTCCCTTCCGCACTTGGAATGTGCTTCTGAAGAAAGGAGCGGAGTTTCGCTTCGTCTTCTGGCAGGGCTTGGCGCTCAATGGTGTCCGGGGTGGTCACGATGCTAGAGGGATGATGCCAGGCGAGTTTGAAGCCGGGATCGTTCGGCATCATGGGGAATCCATAGTGCCCGCCTCCGTGGGGCGATTCGTAGAACCAGCATGGGGAATTTCCCAAAGCAAAGATGTCCGGCTCTTGGGGCCAGAACCAACCCCATGTCTGACGCGTGACTTTGAGACCCAGATCCAGATCGGTTAGGCAATCTTTCGTCCAGGCACCCGCGGTGATGAGCAAATGCTTCGCGCAGAAGGTTTCGTTTGCTGTGCGCACCTGCACGATTCCTTGAGAATCCGTTTCCCACCCCTCGGCTCTAACATGACCGCGAAGCTGCGCGCCATGACTGAGAGTACCCGTGATATGAGCCGACATGACGGCTTCCGGGACGAGAAAACCCGCGGCTTCTTCGAAGAACCCTTCATGCGTCTCAGGCACGACAAAGGCAGGATAACGTTTTTCTATTTCTCGGTGGTTCAAGAGTTGGTGGGCCAGTCCATGATCACGCGCGGAGGCCATGGCTCCTTCTATGAACTCTTTCCCACGCATGCCGATGTAGAGCCCACCCGTGCGGTGAAACAACGTCTGTGCGCTCTCCACTTCCAACGCTTCCCACAACTCGTAGGCCCGTTTCAACAAAGGCACGTAGTGAGGATGCTCGTAGTAGGCGAGGCGGATCATTCGGGAAAACCCATGATGGGCTCCCAACGCATGCGGGATGGCGTGTTGCTCCAAGCCAAGGACGGAAACGCCGCGTTTGGCAAGGTGATAGCATGCAGACGCCCCCATCGTCCCCACGCCCAACACGATCACATCATGGACCTTCATTCACACCGATCATCGCGATCGAAAAGCCCTCGTCAATGGCGGCATTCCATGTTCAGTAAGGCTATGAATCGACGCCATTTTCTCCGAACCACCGCTGCCACTTCTGTTCTCGCCTGCCAACCCAACACGCTGCGTGCGTTGGAAGCGGACAATGTCTATCGAAAGAACATTGGCATCCAGCTCTACACCTTGCGCAATGAGATCGCCAAGGACACCGCAGGCACGATCAAGGCCGTTGCGGAAGCGGGTTACAAGCAGGGCGAAATGTATGGGTTCCCTAAGTGCGATGACATGATCAAGGCGGCCAAGGATGTCGGCTTGGAACTGCATTCCTCCCACTTTGAGTGGGACTCGGTGGTCAATCCCGAGGACGATACCTTGTCAGACTTCATGAAGATCCTCGACAAGGCGAAAGAGATCGGACTCTCACACTTGGTCATTCCGTATCTTCAAGACACCAATCGTAAGACGTTGGACGACTACAAGAAGGTTGCCGAGAATTGCAACAAAGCAGCTGTCAAAGCCAAGGCAGCTGGCATTCAGTTATCCTATCACAATCACGCTTTCGAGTTCGAGCCCAAGGAAGGCGGCAAGACTGGTTACGAAATCTTTGTTAATGAGTTCGCTCCCGAGATGCAGTTCGAGATCGATGCTTTCTGGATCAAGGTCGGAGGGAAAGATCCGGTTGAGGTGATCAAGAGCCTCAAAGGACGCGTTTCTCAGCTCCATATCAAAGACCTCAAAGCGGGGTTGAAACTGCCACACTTCGAGAGCCTGCCGAATGACGCGTTTCAAGAGCTCGGCGACGGCATCATCCCCACCGAGCCCATTCTCGTTGCGGGCAAAGAGGCCGGTGTGAAGATTTGTCATGTAGAGCAGGACCAATCTCCAGATCCACTTGCCAGTATCCGCCAGAGCATGGCGTATCTCAAGGCGTTGTGATAGACAACGACGGCGAAGAACCGTTGTCTAACTCAACACACCAATCATGAAGGTCTTCCTCTCATTATGCGTCCGAGTGTTGCCGCTGAGTGTTTCGGTCTTGATCGTCTATGTGTATTTCAAAAGACCTGAACCCGCTACAGAAACGACGTCATCGACACCCAAGCCATATACTGAAGAGTTTGGAAGCCGTTCAAAAGCCGCCTCCTCCACCTCCAGTCCTCTCGACGCCTTGCGCCGAGAGCTAGAGGAAGTGCGATTGGAAATGCAGGCCAATCCTCAGCCTCAGACAAGCGCCACGCTGAAAGAGGCTGCGCATGAGAGTGATCCTCGAACCATCGGAGCGAAGACGGCCGACGTTTCCACGCCTGGAGTCTCCAAGATCATCACATCAGGCAAGACGGAGGGTTCGCAGATCATCGCAGAGAAGTATGTCAGAGCCATTCATCTCCACCAGTGGGAGATTGCCGCTGGAATGGTCGCCACTGAGAGCTTAGAAAGATTGAAGTGGTTCCAACGCGCCCATCTCTACCAGGCACCGACGATTCAAGCAGAACAAGAATTGCTTCAGCTGCTTCGCATCAAAGACGTCTCTGACATAGACCAATTGTCGCCGCGTGAGGTCTTCATCCGTCGCGGCCAAGCCCAGACGAGTCGCCTTCCAAATCCTAACGATTATCTCAAAGAGATAGGTAAGAACGTCGTACTAGAATCTCTGGGCGCGGTTCCGGAAGATGGCACCGTGCATTTGATCATCCGAAAAGAGTTCGTTGCCAAAGGCAAAGTCTACTCCGAACTTGCTTTCATTTCGGTGATCAAAGAGAATGGGGATTGGAAGATCTCGCTCGACGCTCAAGAGCCTGTGATCAAAGAGATCGGCAAACATCGTCGATAGCCTAAACGGCTCGATCGATGGTTTGGCTTTCCTATGCCTTGGAATCGTCCACCGTTCGGAATGGCGAAGATCGATATCTCACAGTTTGGCGAGAGCCTGGGACCTCATAGCGGCATCATCGAGCTCATGGATGATCTCGGGAAGGCCATGACGCAGGAAGACATGCGCATGATGGGCGGCGGGAATCCCGCGCTCATTCCAGCAGTGGTCGATACCTTTCGTGAACAAATGCGCGCCATTGTGGACAGCGAAGACTTCGGACGCATGGTCGGCGTCTACGATCCGCCTCAGGGAAATGCTCGTGTGCTCGATGCACTAGCGCAACTCTTACGAGATCGTTTCCAATGGGAGATCGGTCCGGAAAACTTGACCGTCACCGGCGGAGGGCAGACCGCGTTCTTTCTTCTTTTCAATCTTCTCGCGGGTGAACACCGCACCGGCACGGGTCGTCGACGCATCCTCTTTCCACTCGCGCCTGAGTACATTGGTTATGCCAATCAAGGGCTCACCCCAAACATGTTCACCGCCGTGCCGCCACTCGTGGAGTATGATGACGATGGCTTCTTCAAGTACCGGATCGATTTCGATCGCCTGGTCATTGATGACAGTATCGCTGCCATGTGCGTCTCGCGTCCGACCAATCCCACGGGCAATGTGCTCACCGATGACGAGATGCAACGCCTTGCCGATCTCGCCGCAGCGCATGACATCCCGCTCATCATTGACAACGCTTACGGTGCTCCCTTTCCTAATATTATCTTCGAGGAAGTCACACCGATGTGGAATCCCCACACCATCCTCACACTGAGCCTATCGAAGCTAGGCCTGCCCGGCACCCGCACCGCCTTCGTCGCTGGACCGCCTGAGATCATCCAAGCCATCACTTCCGCGAACTGCGTTGTCACCCTGGCCAACAACAACGTGGGACAGTATCTTGTCAGGAACCTTTTTGAGGATCAATCAATCCTGAAACTCTGTGAGGACCATATTCGCCCCCACTATCGATCCCGCGCAGAGCAAGCCGTGACCTGGGTTCGCGACGCCTTTGGCGACACGCCTGTCGAGATCCATCGTCCTGAAGGCGCGCTCTTCCTTTGGCTAAGATTCCCAAATCTCCCCATCACCAGCAGCCAACTCTACGAAAGGCTCAAGGCTCGTAGCGTCCTCATCGTGCCAGGCCATTACTTCTTCTTCGGACTCGTAGAACCTCATGCTCACGAACACGAATGCATCCGCATGACCTACTCACAGGATCCTGTGGTGGTCCAAGAAGGCATTGCCATCATGGCGGATGAGGTGCAAGCCGTTTACGCCAATATGTAGGCCTGCCCGTCCTCGCGCGGCTGCGGGTTCACTACCGCCGCCTCCAGACAGGCTGGCCTACATTATGGCTAATAACCGATAAAAATGTCGGAAACCGTTGGTTGGCGGGGATGTATCTTAGGACACCAGCCTTATGGATACGATGATCGAATCTTCCACATTACTTTCTGACTATGTAACCACCGGGTCTGAGGCCGCTTTTCATGCGTTGGTTGAGCGGCATCTCCCCATCGTTCTAGCGGCTGCGCTGCCTTGTGTCCGAAATGATCAGCACTTGGCCGAGGATGCGGCGCAAACGGCATTTCAGAGTCTGGCTCGAAAGGCACGATCCCTTCCCAAAGACGTACCGATTGAGGCTTGGCTCTACCGCCACGCCTATCACTCCGCCTGCAAGATCGCACGAAGCGAGACACGTCGAACAATCAGAGAGCGCCACTATTCTGAGAGTATGCATCATGATCAAACCACGCCGCCGCCGAATGATGTATGTGAGGATGTGCCACGTTTGCTCGCAGGATTGCCCGAGGGTGATCGCGAAGTCGTGATTGCGCGCTACCTCGACGAGAAGAGTTTTCGCACGATCGCTAGAGAATTGCGGGTCAGTGAAGATACCGCACAGAAGCGCACTTCGCGAGCACTAGAAAAGATGCGCAAGAAGCTTTCCGCTCGCGGCATTGCTGGGGCGGCGACTCTTATCGCAGAGACCTTGGCCTATCAACGTGTGGCATCGGTACCCGCAGCTGTCCTGACACGAGTCCAGACCATGGCATTTGAGCCTATGAGCAGGTCCATCTTGCAGGGATGGCTGCAGGGGCCTATCAAGACACCTATTCTCGCTTGCTGCGCGATTGTTCTAGCCGTGTTCGGACTGCACACATAGTGGGAATGGGCCTCCTCTAGCGCTAAGACAAGCAATGTTGTGGAAGGAGGCGTTTCTCCGAATATTCTGCCGACCACTCGTGTTGCCTCAGGGAATGGAACACGCGGCCCCAGTCAGCGGCATCAAGATTATCGGGCGGCGATGAAACGCATCTTGGATAGCATGATCAATGACTACAAAGGAGTCCTCGAGCAATACGGAAGAAATGAAGACATCGCAACTCGAACTGAGTTGAACCAACAAGTCAAAGGATTGGAAAGAGAGATTTCGGCATTCCAGGATCGATGGAAAAGATTTCTAACTAATGTTGAGACCGCCGAGAAGCCGAAGGCCGTGCGCCATATGTTTGTCTCCATGTTTGTCTCCATGTTTCCCAAGGTCTCCGTGCAAGCATTTGAGTCCGCGATGTATCAAGCGCTTGATCAGAAAGGCCGGTCGAAACTGCGAGACGTTGCTGAACGTGCCAGTCGCGCAGGTTCGAGTAGGTCTAGGTCTAGTATTATTGAGAGTCATGGACGCTTTCATTTAATGGAAGTCATCGACGCTTTCACTTATGTTCATCGTGGTCGCCAGCATTGGTCAGATCCATATCGCGAAGAAGCGGAGACGACGCTGAAACGTCTCGAAAAGAAATATTCACTTGGCCCTGCCGAGCGGGCGAGCATCGACGAAGCGATTGAATACACGCTTGATTCAGCCCATGACGAACCTAACTCCAATTCAATTATAATTTTGCCAAACGACGTAGGCTCACAGAAGCTCGATGATAAGACAATCGAAGAGATTCAGAGTCTGCGTGAAAGGGCCGACCATGAATCGGAGCAACGATCTTTGGTAGAACTAGAATCGACCCTGTCTTTCATGCCTACCTGAGCGCGCAAGGTGAATGGCAGCGCGATCAGCGCGACGAAGCCGTGGCGATTCTTGACCATGTGCTTGAAGAGCATCCGACTCACAAGATCCTCAATCGGGCGCGTGCTGAGATAGCATTCACTAATGGCGACTTTCAGGCCGCGTCTGAATACTATCGGTTGGCTGAAGACGATGAAGAATCGCGCGGATCATTCGATCATTGGCTGACCGATCACTTGCTGAAATCGCCTAAAGCCATGGCTTTCTTCCGGCACCCGTTTCGCGTGGAAGTGCTCCCTGAGTTGATGGTGGTGGAGGCGCTTCGGCACCAAACAAACGGGCTGCTTTCCGCCGCATCGGTGATCTTGGAGGAGGTTCGAGTTCTTGAGCCGTCCATTGATGAGAGCTTTTGGCTGGGCTTGCTGCCGCGGTAGGTCCTCGCTCAGCTGCGGGTTCACTATCGCCCCCTGACGACAGGCTCAGACAGCGTTGATCTGGGGAGCCACCACGCGTGGGTGAAAGAGAAACAATGAACAGCTGCGCGTGAAACGGGAACGCGGTGCGCGTGAACTCAAAGTGCCCGGGCCGAAGAAGTGGCGTGGACGGCGGATTTGCGCGGCAGTATGGAAACTCACGCAAACAACTGAAATAGTCTCTGTCCCCAATCGCACTTTCTTACTAGTAGTAGGGTTCTCATGAATTTATAAATTGGGATCCGAATCGGTTGATTGGGTTCTTGGCTGACCTGAATCAGTTTTGACTAGGAGGCGGGGGTCGATGGACCTTCGGTGGAGTTCACCGTGATCTGGAAGAAGCGTCCCTCCTTGCCGGTAGACAGGATCATATAGGGAACTTCCACCACCGCGTAACCGCTTACTAGGTCTTCGACGACAACCATCGGCGTCTCCATGCTGTCTTCCCAGTTGATGAGGTCACTGCTGAACTGGGCACGATAGGTCAGTCCAGATTTCGCGTGATCTATGCGCCTCACGAACTGGGCTTTGTAGCTTGAGATGATCGTGTCCGTTCCCGCTGTCATCGTCGGAGTACCCAGCGTGAATGTCCCACCGGATACCGTCAGAAGGCTGTTGTCGATGACGTTCGGATCCGTGCCAAAGGCGAACTCCAGCAGGTTGTCCAGAGTGTCGCTATCGCCGAGATCCGAGGCAACAGCACCGTTGCCTGAATTCGCGGTTGATCCGAAGTTCTCTAAGCGCCATCTCTCAATGGGAGTTGCCAAAGTCGTTACCGTAGGATCGTCATTGTCATTTGCTGTGCCCGATATATCGGTTACAAAATTTGCAGCCGTAGCCGTAGCCGTAGCCATGCTGGTTACATTACATGCAACGACATCGGCTGCAGTAATGGTGTATGTTCCTGTGATATCAGAGTTGGAAACAACTATACCCAAAGAAGCAATTGGGCCTCCATTGATCGTCAATCCTTCCATTAGATCCGTTACCACGACATCAAGCAAAGCCTCGGGCCCTGTATTGGTCACTGTATATGTATAGGTAATTACTTCCCCTAGAAGTCCTGTTCCTGTTCCCCCTATGCTGGCGGTTTTCACCAAGCCCAAAGCTGGATTCGGAGCCAAAGGCGTAGAAGTGATACATTCTGGATTATTATAAATTACAGCTGTATCACTATTAACTGCTCCTAATGTAGAATATTGAGCCCCCCCTAGAAACACACCTGCTCCTGAGTTACAGGCTCCGCCATGGGAAATAAAAATTCCTGTTACGTGAGCGCCAGCTCCTATATTAACGGCACCAGTAGCCACTCCAGCTCCTCCAAGCCAAAAAACATTACAACGCTTGGCTCCATTCGCTAAAATTATTTTTGCTTGTGCCGCTACATTAAATGCACCAGCAAACCTCATAACAAATATTGCGTCGGGATCTCCGGCAGCATCAAGCGTAATGGTTCCTCCCAGAGATCCTGCTGCCATATCATAAACCCCAGCAAGCAGTGTTTCTCCAGCTCCGAACGCTGCAGCATGTGCTCCACCTGCAATCGGCAGAGCCATCAACGCATCATAAGCGAATTCTAAATCTATTTTCGCTTGTGCTGTAATCGCATTTACAGTTTCCTCAGTTCCAATATGTATTGAATTAATATAGCCAGCGGTGCTTCCTGTGTCTGCTGCGATAATTCCATTGATTCCAGATATGCCTGTGTTTGCCACAGCGCCAGAGATAGTAAAAAGCGCAAAGTCTGAGAGGCTCCCTAAAATATCAAGAGAAGGAGCAGGAACACAGTCCGCTTCACAAAATATTGGAATAGTAGTCGTATCAGGAGGCGGCACTGCACTAGCACCAATACCAAAAGTTATTGCCCCAGCCATCGAAAGCATTCTTCCTTCAAGTTGAACGCCTGCACCTAAACCAACAGCTCCTCCTTTTGAAAACAAAGTTCCTTTTATGTCAGCATCTGCCGCAATAGATATAGCGCCATCAACTATATAAAAAACATTACTAGATTTTGTTTCACCAGTTAACGTAACCGTTGCATTTGCGCCTACGGTGAATGCTCCCAAAAATTTAATTACAAAGAAAGCATCAGGGTCACCTCCTCCATCAAGGGTAAGAGCTCCTCCTATGGATCCAGCGCTACCTATGGAATAAACGCCAGGAGTAATTGTTTCACCTCCTCCAAAAGCGGGAGCATGAGTACCCGGAAAGTCAACAAATTTAGCGTTAAGATGAACATACAACCTAAGTAAATCTTTTCTGGCCTGATCCGTTGCCGCATTAGCATTGTATTTGTTGCCAGTGTATGATGGTAGTTCAAGGCCATTAATTGTTCCAAGATGTGTCCCAACATCGCCTGTAACGGTTCCTTCAGAGTTCGTGATTCCTCCCGCTCCAGTAAAGGCCTCAAAAGAGGTAAGGATACCTAAATTAGCAATCTGACCAAAGCTTGTAATTGGAAGCAGCAATAGTGAAAAAGTTGTTATAAATATTTTTATAAGAATTTTCATAATAATTTATGTTTGTTCGGTAGTTGTTGCTAGGAATTTGCTTTTTGCGTGGTTGCTAGGAATTTGCTTTTTGCGTGGTTGCTAGGAATTTGCTTTTTGCGTGGGGCGCTTGAGGGCGCCGTTGAAGGGATCGGAGAACGGGGGTTGCGGGGTGGAACTTGAGCTGAATTCCTGAAAAACGGGAACTGTGATACGGAGAATCAGATGAAAAAGCTGACTGCTAAGTCTGCAGGGCGTTTCAGAGCTGAAATTCATGACAGTAGAGTATAGTCATCCTTCCCGTCATGCCAAGATTTTATTGGCGGCGGTCATTTGGCAGGGCTTACGTATGAAAGCGTGCTAAAAACATAGCCTGTTCTTTTAATTATAACTATTATTTGAAGTGGGTATGAACCCATCTTCAAAGTCATTTCCCAAAACACTCACCGACGATCAACTCATTGCCGTCGAGCGCCTCCGCGCCCG
>JBLHHN010000005.1:0-47100 GCA_047616785.1 Verrucomicrobiales bacterium | reverse complement strand
GAACGTGCTTAGCCATCTGGCTGACTCGACGCATGAGACGCCAGGTCGCATCTTTGGGGCTCTCCGTCAGATTGGCTGGGCCTGAATCAGCGAATCCCGAAGAAATCAGGATCAGTCAGAGTCGTCTTCGTTACTGATGATCAGGGGGGGGATGGGCTCCTACTCGGCACGGCATCTCTCCGGAAACCATCGTCCAGACCTGCACCAAAGTTGAGGCAGCGGTTTCGCTAGACTTAGATTCGGTAGTGAAACCGCAAGACCGCTTTTTTCGAGCCTGAAACTGCCTACTGGCCCCTGTCACCATCCAGAGGTAGGCGAAACCATCCAGCCAACCTGACGGAGGGTCTGATTTCAAGAGCTCGGGAGCGGAGCAGAGCGCATGCGCAGAAAGCGACCCTTTACACGGGATGGGCATCCTTGTAGATTGTCGAAATGCGGAAGATCACCACGGCCTTGCTTCTTGGATGTGGTTTCCTCTTGCTGCCTGTGGCAGCGGAGGAGGGGGCGAAGCATTGGGCCTTTCTTCCTATTGTCGATCCGGTGGCGCCGGTGATCCATGAGAGCTGGATTCAAACCCCTGTGGATGCCTTCATCCGAAAGAGGCAACAGGCACAGGCCTTGAAACCGTCGCTGATGGCGACGCGTGAGGATTTTGTCAGGAGAGTCTATCATGCATTGACTGGATTGCCTCCATCATTCGAGGACTTGAGCCAGGTGCTCGCTGATCGAAGGCCGGATGAGTTGGTCGCATCGGCGCTTGTAGATGCTTTGTTAGCGTCGCCTGCACATGGCGTTCGTTGGGGCCGCTATTGGTTGGATGTGGCGCGTTACTCCGACACTAAGGGGTATGCGTATGGCGTTGAGCAGTTTGATTTCTATCATGCCTGGCGCTATCGTGATTGGGTGGTGGAGGCCCTGAATACGGATCTGCCTTACGATCAGTTCATTGCGCGACAGATCGCGGCGGATCGTTTGTTGGAGCGTGGGGAATGTGAAACGCGTGATCTTGCTGCATTGGCGTTTCTCACCGCAGGGCGGCGATTCCTCGGGGTGGAACAGGACATCATCGATGATCGGATCGATGTCGTGACTCGCGGTGTTCTTGGACTGACGGCGGCTTGCGCTCGCTGTCATGATCACAAATTCGATCCTATCCCGACGGCGGATTACTACGCTCTGTATGGGATCTTCAAGAGCAGTCGGGAGAAATTGCTTCCTCTCGCAGAGAACGATGAAGACTCGGAATTAGCAAAGCTGTTCAAGGCCTTCACCGAACTCTTTCACAAAGAGGCGAACGCCGCCGAGATCAATTTCCTCAAGCGTGCGGATGCATACTTGATCGCTGCGTTGGACCTTTCGACGGTTCCTCCGCCCGCATTCTCGGAGATTGTCGTCGCGGATGCGGTGGTGCCAGCGCAGATCCGGCGTTGGCACGAGTATCTTTCGAGATCGAGCCATGAGACCAATCCTGTCTATGCGCCTTGGAAAGCCTTGGAGAAAGATCCTGACAATGCGGCGATCGCTCTCCGGTCTGTGGCTGAGATTGCTAATGACGTTGTGCTCGCGAGATTGCGTGCCGAGCCATTGACTGCCATGGAAGACGTGGCGCGACGCTACGCGACACTTTTTCAAGAAGCGGCTGACGCTGAGAAGAAGACGGGAGCGGCTTGGGACGAGATTCGTCAGGTGATGCGTGCTTCTGATTCTCCATTTGTCATCGCGCGTGATCATCCGCATGACGTGGAATGGCTGTTCACCAATGAACCTCAATCGGCGATCAAGAAGGCCTTTGCGAGTTATGAGCGGCGTTTGTTCGCGTTGCAGGACCAGGCAGCCTACACGGTTGCTCTGGTCGATCGCGCGGTGCCGCAGAACGTGCCCATTCTGAATCGCGGCGATTATTTGAACCAAGGAAACGAAGTCCCTCGCGGAATTCTGTCATTGATCGAATCGAACAAGCGGATCGCCAAAGGATCGGGGCGCATGGAGCTGGCCGACGCTCTCACGAGCCCCAAGAATCCGCTCACAGCTCGGGTGATGGTGAATCGGATCTGGCATCACTACTTTGGGACGGGTTTGGTCACGACGAACAGTGACTTTGGACTTCGCGCGGACACGCCCAGCCATCCCGAGTTGCTCGACTACCTGGCGTCGCGCTTGATGGAGAACGATTGGTCCCTCAAGTCCATCCACCGATTGATCGCCACGTCGGCTGTCTTCCGACAACGGTCAGGGGTGCCTCCGACATTGGATTCCGAGAATCGGTTCCTAACGGTTTATCCACGTCGCCGGCTCGATTTCGAATCCATGCGCGACGCGCTCTTGGCGGCTTCGGGTGAGATGGATGCTCAGTTAGATGGTGCTCCCAGTCCTTTGTTCGGAAAAGACGCGACACGTCGACGGAGCATCTATGGCAAGATCGATCGGCAATTCTTGCCTAGCGAGCTTCAGGTCTTCGACTTTGCCAATCCTGAGCTTCACAGTCCTAGACGTTACGAGACAAACGTTCCTCAGCAGGCTCTCTTCTTCCTGAATAGCCCATTCACCATGGAGCGCGCACGAGCTATGATCACCACCACAAGCGGCACCGATGGCTCTGATCGTGTGCGTGCTATCTTTGGGCGCGTTTACCAACGTGATCCGACTACGGAACAACTTGCAGACAGCCTGGATTTCATTCGCAGTGCGTTGAACGGGGTGGAAACTTCGGATGACTTCGGACCCTGGGAACGTCTTG
This sequence comes from Verrucomicrobiales bacterium, assembly GCA_047616785.1. Lineage (GTDB taxonomy): Bacteria > Verrucomicrobiota > Verrucomicrobiia > Verrucomicrobiales > DEV007 > JAACDM01. The sequence continues at coordinate 44,363 of JBLHHN010000005.1, read as the reverse complement.
CACATTCCTTGCTTCTTACCAACGAGTTCATGTTTGTGGACTAACCAAACTGAATGGATCTTCGCGCACATCTTTCTCGTCGCTACTTCCTCCGCAATTGCGGCATGGGCATGGGACTGGTGGGGCTCGAAGCGTTGTTAGGCGATCAAGCTCTCGCAGAAACCAATCCGTTGGCTCCGAAGAAGCCTCACTTTCCTGGAACGGCCAAACGGGTGATCCATTTCTTTCTGAATGGCGGGCCCTCACATGTGGACACGTTCGACCCCAAGCCTGCCCTTGCCAAATACGCAGGCAAGCCCTTGCCAACAGGGCATCTGCGAACGGAACGCAACACCGGCGCGGCCTTCCCATCGCCGTTTGAGTTCACGCGTTATGGGCAGAGCGGCATTCCGGTGAGCAGCCTGTTTCCCAAGATCGGCGCTTGCATGGACGACATCGCGGTCATTCGATCGATGAAAGCGGAGTTGCCGAATCATGAGCCTTCGTTGGTGTTGATGAATTGCGGGGATTCCGTTCTCAGCCGACCGAGCGTGGGTTCCTGGGCGACCTATGGGCTCGGCACGGCGAATCAGAATCTCCCTGCTTTCATCACCATGTGCCCTGGTGGCTATCCTATCAAAGATGCTCAGAACTGGCAGGCGGGATTTCTCCCTGGGATCTATCAAGGCACCTTCATCGATAGCCAACACACTGAGATCGATCAGCTGATCAAGAACATTCGCAACCCATCGATCTCACAGACTCACCAACGGAAGCAACTCGACTTCGTGCGCAAACTTAACCGCGAACATAGCGCGGCTCGAGGGAAAGACCCGGCCCTGGAATCGCGGATCCAGACCTTTGAACTCGCCTATCGTATGCAGATGGAGGCCACGGACGCCTTTGATATTTCGCAAGAGCCGGAGCACCAGCGCGACGCTTACGGCAGCGGGGTGCATGGCAGGCAAACACTCATCGCAAGGCGTCTGATAGAGCGAGGCGTGCGCTACGTTCAGCTTTGGCATGGCGCCGGTCAACCTTGGGACAATCACGACAAGATCGAACAGAATCACAAGAAGTTGGCCAACGAACTGGATCAGCCGGTGGCCGCCTTGCTCACCGATCTCAAGCAGCGTGGCATGCTTGAGGACACGCTGGTCATCTTTGGCGGTGAGTTTGGCCGCACGCCGACGGTCGAGCTCAATCCTAGCGGAAAGTCGATCCTCGGTCGGGATCACAATCCCTATGGCTTCTCCATGTGGCTCGCGGGAGGAGGAATCAAAGGCGGCACCGTGCATGGGGCGACGGATACGTTCGGTTTTCAAGCGGAGAAAGATGTGACGACCGTTCATGATCTCCATGCGACGATCCTTCATTTGCTCGGCTTTGATCACGAAGTCTTCACTTACCGCTACGCCGGACGAGATTTCCGCCTCACAGATGTGAGTGGGAATGTCGTTCAGGAGATCCTTGCTTAGGAAACGGGGCCTTTCCAGCCTTACCGTGACGTTGGCTTTTGAGGTAAGTGTCAGGTCCATGAGAAGATTCCCTATGGCACTATCGTTGATTCTATTGATTGGGCTGAGTGGTTACTCATACGGAAGATTTGTCGAGATCTGGAATTATCAAAAGCTGTACGACACCGCTGATGTGATCGCCACTGTGTCTGTCAAAGAGAAGACAAAGCGAACAGGAAAGACCAAGTATCTCGAAGGAGACAGAAGGACATTTGATGTTGTAAAGACGGTCTTTAAGAAGCATGCCGTTTTCAAAGGGAAGCTTGAGCCAGATGGGTGGGCCTATTTGCATTACGCTTGGTCGATGGAAACGAACGTCATTGTGAACGGGCCTGGGTTTACCTGGTTTGATGATGAGACGTTGGTGTATATGGTCTTCTTAAAGCGAGATGATGATGGGTTGTTGGTACCGGTGTCAGGCCAGACTCAAGTGGAATCTTCGTTTCTCAAAGTGCAGGAAGATGGAGAAACGATGGTGAATCAGATGACTTGGATTAAGTCTTGGATTGAGGAGAGCTCTAAGGCGAAAGAGTCGAACAATTGAGTTCGAGGCCTCAATCATTTGACCGCTAATGAGGGCCGAAGCCGTGAGTGACTGCCTGATAGCAGAACGGTTAGTTGTAGGAGCAAAGACGGAGCGCTGAAAGCGCGACACACCGGGGTTCAATCTGGGCTCACTGGGGGGCACTCGCTAGGTTGTCTCGCGCTTTCAGCGCTGTGTCATTGGGAGGATTTCACCCTGGGCTGGCTTGTGTTGCACCTTCAGTGCTAGGGGCTCAGGGCTTGGGTGGGTGGCCGGTCGTTGGATGTTAGTTGAGAGGTAATGTCGTTCAGGAGATCCTTGTGGAGAAACTGGCTTGACCATTTCCTGATTCACTGCCGGGTTGCGTCCTATGAATTCCGTCGCGAAACCATGCCAGAGCAAACAGTGCCTGCCAATGGTCGCGTCTTCCTCTTGGCTTATTAAGTGCATGCTCACGCGAGTTTATCGCCACGGCAGGGACGGTAGTTCATAGAATCTTTCATTAAAAAGCATTTCGAAATACCGCCGCCCTGCCTCTTCCGAGAGCAGGGTTTTTTATTGTTCACGAGCCATGCCAAATCCAACCCCACCCTCACTTTTCGCCACTGCGCGCTCGTTTCCTCCGAGCGTTTGGTTTCTGTTCTTGGGTTCCTTTCTGAACAAGTTCGGAGCGTTTGTGGTGCCTTTTCTCACGCTTTACATGCAGAGGGGGGGATTCACCTTGAAACAAGTGGGCTTTGTCATTGGCGCCTACGGACTCGGCAATCTCATTGCGGCGGCCACGGGTGGTCAGTTGGCGGATACCATTGGGAGAAGGAAGGCGATTGTCTTGTCGATGGTGTTAGGGGCCATCGGAATGCTAGCGCTTTCTCAGGCAGACACGTTCTGGGAGCTGACGATCCTATCCTTTCTTGTGAGGCTTTCTGGAGAAATGTATCGCCCGGCGGCGTCGGCGTTGTTGATCGATCTGGTGCCGGAGCATCAGCGTGCGGCGGCGTTCGCGACGTATCGTGTGGCGTTCAATGAGGGGTGGAAGTTTGGCCCGGCCACCGCGGGCTTTCTCGCGACCCACTCTTGGACATGGCTCTTTGTGGGGGATGCGGTGACCTCATTGCTCTTCGGAGTGGTGGCTTGGTTCGCACTACCAAAAGGCGTGAAATTGGCGGAAGCCAGTCGTGGTTTTATAGGCGCGCTGGGCGTGATTCGTCGAGATCGCGCCTATTTGTTGTTCTTGTTAGTTCTATTCGGTCCAGGGATGCTGCTCATGCAGACGCATGCGACGTAAATTACCTATATTGTCAGGGATCTTGGGTTCAGTGAGAAGAGCTATGGATTTCTGCTTTCATTGAATGGGCTGTTCATCATCCTCTTCGAACTTCCGATCACGAGTGTGACGCAGCGCTTTCCCATTCGTCGCGTGATGGCATTGGGCTTTGTGCTGTTAGGCTTTGGTCTGGCTATGAATGGGTTGGTGTCTTCCTTGCCACTCCTCGCTTTGGCGATGGGGATTCTGACATTGGGCGAGATGATCGCATTTCCTCTCATGGGAGCCTTTGTGGCGAAGATGGCACCTCCGGACATGCGGGGGCGTTACATGGGAGCGAATGGTTGTGTCTGGTCGATCTCGTTGATTTTTGGTCCTGCGCTTGGGCTTTCGCTCTATGGTGGGCATCCAACGATCTATTGGTGGGGATGCCTCATGATTGGCGTGGCGGCGGCCTTGGTGATTCTGGTGGAGCCTCGTCGTGGGTGATTGAGTGTGGGTTCCTGCGCGGGGACGGAGGGATGGCAAACGGTGGGGGCTTTGTGAGAGAGGTGATTCGCTTTTCTATTCGCTGTTCTTGAAGGTGCCGCGGAGTTCGCGCGGGGAAGCCCACCCTCCGTTGAGGACGTCGGTCGCGACGCCGAGAATTGACCGGCGCATTTCGCGCTTGCCGCTCGATAGGTAACCTGTTCACCATGAGGGGTTATGAATCCCATCGTTGGAGAGATTGTTGGAACTATGATATTGATCGTCATGGGTTGTGGAGTCTGTGCGTCAGGATCGCTCACGGGGACCTTTGCTAAGGGAACAGGATGGTTGTTAGGATCCATTGGCTGGGGCATGGCGGTGGCGATCGCGGTCTTCGCGGTTGGCGAGATCAGCGGTGCCCATCTGAATCCCGCTGTGACTCTGGCGCTTGCCTTGACCGGTGACTTTGCGTGGGGAGGGGTTGCCGGGTACATCGGAGCGCAATTCGTAGGAGCCTTTCTTGGAGCGGTGATCGTCTATTTCCATTACTTGCCGCACTGGGCCAAGACCGAGGATGCGGGCACGAAGTTAGGCGTTTTCTCCACGAGTCCCGGCATTGCGCACACGCCATCTAATGTGCTCAGTGAGTTTATTGCGACGTTCATTTTCGTGCTGTGCTTGTTAGCCATTGGCGCGAACACCTTCACCGAAGGTCTGAAACCATTGATCGTGGGGCTCTTGGTCATGGCCATCGGCAATTCGTTAGGCAGCACGACGGGGTATGCGATCAATCCAGCCAGAGATCTTGGGCCGCGGATCGCCCACGCGATTCTTCCCATTGGGGGGAAAGGGGATTCCAACTGGGGTTATTCCTGGGTGCCTGTTCTGGGGCCTACTTTGGGCGGCATGTATGCGGCTTTGTTCTACATGGCCGTGTTTAAAGGGACGGCGAGCACGCTTTTCTGGGTGGCGTCTGCAGCGGTGGTCGCGTTCATGATCTTCGCCGCCTCACGGAAATCGTCAGCCACGGCCTAGCGGATGACGATCCTCCTTGCGGCGTTTCAGCTTCCACCCATCGCCATTCTTGGCCTTGGGATTGTCTTGGTGATTCTACTGATCACCAAGCTCGGGATGCATCCGTTCTTTGCGTTGCTGGTGACCGGCATGGTGGTGGGGATGCTCTCGGCATCCTTGCCTGGTGAGGGCAGCCATTGGATCAAGGCCATCGAAACGCCATTGGCCGAGATGGGGAAACTGGCAGGGAAGATCGCCTTTGTCATTGCTCTCGCCGCAGTGATCGGCATTTGCCTCACGGAAAGCGGCGCGGCAGACAAGATCGTCCTTCGATTTGTTGCGGTGTTAGGCGAGAAACGCGCGGGTGTGGCGCTGCTGCTGAGTGGGTTTGTGCTTTCAGTCCCAGTGTTCTTTGACACGGTCTTCTTTCTACTCATCCCGCTGGCGCGCGCCTTGGCCCGTCAGGTGGGGAAGAATTATGTGCTCTTCGTCATGGCCATGGCGGGTGGTGCCGTCATCACGCATTCCTTGGTTCCTCCGACGCCTGGTCCCTTGCTCATGACGGAGGCTTATAGGATTCTGTTAGGAAGCGGGATTCTGGGAGGAGTGCTCATGGGCCTGCCTCCGGCGTTCTTTGCGCTTTGGTTGGCCAAGAAGATTGATGCAAGAATGCCGCTCTCTCCAGTAGGTTCGGAATCCGACGCGACGAGTTTTTCTGAGGAAGGGCTCCCGTCCTTTGGATTGTCAATCTTGCCCGTTCTTCTGCCTGTTCTCTTGGTCACGTCCGTCTCGATTGTCGATACGTTAGGGCAGGATAAGTCGAAGGCTTGGTATCAGGCGTTGTCTTTCTTTGGAAATAAGAACATGGCTTTGCTTATTGGAACGCTGTTGGCTGTGAGTTTGGTTGTGAGAAAGTTAGGGCGTGATCGCGAGGCGCTGCAGGGCTTTGTCAATGACGCTTTGCAAACGGCAGGAGTGATCATTCTGATCACGAGTGCTGGTGGAGCCTTCGGCGCGATGATCGGGCATAGTGGGATCAAGGAATCGATCCAAGGACTGTCCGCGGATGGCCGTGGTCTGATTCTGCTAGCGTGGGGCGTGGCCGCAGTGATGAAGATCGCCCAGGGCTCAGGAACCGTGGCTATGATCACGACCTCCAGCATCATGGCGAGCATCATCAGCAAGAGCGATCTCGGCTTTCATCCAATCTACATCTACATGGCGACTGGCTTTGGCTCGATGTTCATTTCATGGATGAATGATAGTGGCTTCTGGGTCGTGGGACGGATGAGTGGGTTCACGGAGAAGCAGACATTGAAGACATGGACGGTGTTGCTGGCAGCGATCGGGGTCTTTGGGTTGCTGCAGACATTGCTCGTTTCCTACCTGCTCCCTTTCGCTGGGTAGTGGTTTAAGTTTCGCTTGCTCCGAGGCAGGCGGTGGCGTTGGCTCGAGGATCTATGCTAAGTGCGTTGAAGCTGAGTCAGTTTCGTTGTTTTGATAGCTTGCGGCTGGAGCTTGCTCCGGGCATGACGGCTTTCATAGGCGCCAATGCACAGGGGAAGACCTCCATTCTTGAAGCGGTGTGTGTGCTGCTGCGTCTGCAATCACCACGCACGAGTTCGCTCAATGATCTCATTCAGTTTGAGCAATCGGGATTTGGGTTGGCGGGCACCTGGGATGGGCAGGAGTTGAGGGTGGTGAATGAGGTGCGTCGTCGGCGAAAACTCTATCATCATGACAATGAGCTTCCTCGTGGAGCGGAGTATTTGGAGCAGAGCGGCCTGGTCGTATGGATGGGAAATGATGATCTCACGCTGATCACGGGGAGCGGGAGTCGCCGCCGTCGCTACTTGGATTTTCAGGCGTCGCAGTTGTATGCGGATTACCGGCTGGCCTTGCGTTCGTACGAGCACGCCTTGCGTTCGCGGAATGAATTGCTTAAGGAAAGCCTGCGGCCGCACTGGCCACACATTGATGCCTACACGGCGGTCTTGCTGGAGCATGGCAACCAACTCACGGAACAGCGTCGGGCGTTGATTGAATCGCTCAATCCGCACATTTGTCAGGCTCAGCAGGCGATTAGTGGGACGAAAGAAACGCTGTCCATCACTTATGTGCCGGGCGCGGGCGATGACTTTGCTGAAACATTGGAGACCTCTCGGGAACGTGATTTGCGCCGAGGGATGACGAGTGCGGGGCCGCATCGGGACGATCTCACGATTCTGATCGATGGGCGACTTGCGAGTCGGTTTGCGTCGGAAGGGCAGCAGCGCACCATTGTCTTGGCGTTAAAGTTAGGCCAGATGGAGCTGTTGCGGGCCAAGCATGCGCAAGCGCCCATCCTCTTGGTGGATGATGTGTTTGGAGAGCTTGATCCCGCGCGGCGGGAGGCGTTGACCTGTGCCTTTCCCGCGGATAGCCAGAAGTTGATCACGACGACATCCTTGCAATGGCTGCCTAAGCATGAGGGGCTTGGGTTGTCGGTCTTTGAGGTGTCGGATGGGGCGGTTGTACGGCCAGGCTAGATACTCTAACAAGCTGAAATGTAGTCTGGGCCTGGAATCGCTCGCGAAGCGCCGAAGCCTTCTGCGTTGGATCTTCGCGATTGTGCCAGGCTGGAAGCCTGAGCTACTCTAACGACTTGGCCATTCCTGATGGGCGGATCTCGGTGGCTTCGACTCCTGTGAGGCTATCGCCTAGCTCTTTGCGCATGGGCTCGGCGAGTTTGGTGAGCTGGGCGACGATGTCGGGGTGCTGGGTGGCGAGGTTAATGGATTCGCCAGGGTCCTTCTCTAGGTCGAAGAGTGAGAGTTCGAGTTGTTCCACCCGACCTCCGTGGCGGCTGGCGATGCCGTTGATGCCGCTTTGAGTGATGGATTGAGCTTTGTTCTTGCCCCAGTTCGACGGCTTGCCTCCGACTCCGGGTTCGGCGGCGGTGGTGATGTAAGGGTGGGCAAAGTGGAGCTTCCATTTGCCCTTGCGGATGGCTTGGAGACCTGTGCCTCCATAGAAGAAGAGGGCCTCATGCGTGGGTGTGGCACCGGATTCGCCGAACAGGATGGCTTTGGCAGAACGTCCGTCGATCTTCTTGGTGGGGGCTTTGCCGCTGCAGAGTTCGACAAAGGTGGGCAACCAATCGATGGCCATGAAGGGAATGTTCGAGACGCGTCCTGTGGGGACTTTGCCAGGCCATCGTGCGATGCATGGCACGCGGACGCCGCCTTCGAAGGTGGTGAGTTTCCCTTCGCGGAGCGGCCCAGCGGACCCGGCGTGCTCGCCGTAGCTCTTCCATGGGCCATTGTCAGAGAAGAAGATGACGAGTGTATTGTCGTCGAGACCGAGGCGCTTGATCGTGGCGAGGATCTCGCCTACGGACCAATCAAGCTCTTCAATGGTATCCCCGTAGAGACCGTGCTTGGACTTTCCCTTGAACTTCTCTGAAGCGAAGATGGGCACGTGGGGCATGACGTGGGGCACGTAGAGAAAGAAGGGGTTCTCTTGGTTTTGTTCGATGAACGAAACGGCGCGTTCGGTGAAACGCTTGGTGAATAGACTTTGGTCAGGATCTAATTCGATGATCTTCTCGCCATCGTAGAATGGCAGTGGCGGCATCTCTTTGGAGAGGACGGGGTGGTACTTTGTGTTGTCGTTGGAATAGGGAATGCCTAACCATTCGTCGAACCCGTGCCGCGTGGCGCCTAACTGGATCACGGTGCCGAGATGCCATTTGCCCATGGCGGACGTGGCGTATCCACGGTCTTTGAACATCTCGGGCATGAGCCATTCATCCGGATGGATCCCATTGCGGCTGGTGTGATTGAGCGCGCCTTGCAGACCCACACGATTGGAATAACATCCGGACATGAGCGCGGCACGAGACGCGGTGCAAACGGGCTGGGCCACGTAGAAATCCGTGAAACGCGTGCCTTCGGCTGCCATGCGATCAAGGTTCGGCGTTCGAATGTCCTCAGATCCCTGACAACTCATGTCGGCATAGCCCATGTCGTCCGTCATGATGAGGACGACATTGGGGCGTGCCTCATCGGCCTGGCAAAAGCCTGAGATCGCGATGATGAGGAGAGTGATGGAAAGGCGCTGGCGGCAAGTCATGGGCCGGATGGTAACCGGTTCAGCGAGCGAGGCGATAATAACCTTGCTCGGCTGAGACTCGGCCTGCGTCGGTGTCGGTGTAGCTCTTCTCTGACAGATTCTCGGCAATGGCTTGCCAGTTGATGAGATCGGTTGAGAATTGGACGGTGGCTGTTTCGCCTTCGGTCCAACTGAGTGCCACGCCGTCTGCGCTGCGGGTCGCGACGAGGTCGTTTGTCGCATCGCTAGGAGGTGAGATGACTCCGCCGCCGGCGAGACTTTGACCTGCTTCGCCTAACTGTAAGACACTACCAACTTCGGCTTCAGAGAGGGCACGATCCCAGAGGGCGACCTCCTCGATGAGCCCGGACCAAGTTTCGACGCCATTCTGGCCGCCGACATACAAGGGTTGGATATTCGCAGGAGCGCTAGAGATCGTCCCTTCCGCAGCGACTTCGCCGTTCTGGTAATACGTGAGGGCATCACCGTCTTTGACGACCAGATGATGCACCCATTCTCCAATTGCGAAATCTTCCGCATCGACATTCTGGCCTGCGCCGTCCACGTGCCATTCGAAGGCGCTTGGGGTGAACTTGATAAACTCGCGTGGGGCGAAATCGGCACCGTCTGTGGCGTAGCGATTGCCGAGGACAATGTTGTTGTTCGTGGTCTCGTCGGAGTTGATCCAAAGGGACCAGGTGAATCCGTTGTCCAAGTCCATGACAGGGATGATTTCGCCGAATTCCACGTAGGAGGAGCTGTTCGAGTGATAGACGGTTCCCCGACCTGGAGCGTCTTCCCAGACGTCGTCCGGTGAAATGATCACGCCGTCTCGGCCATTGCCGGAAGAGTCTGTGGCGATGTCACCATTCCCTTCTTCGAATCTCCAGTAGGCGTAGAGCCCAGGGACGGTGGATGCTTCGGGCTTACTTGAGGCGTCGTTAGGATCGGTACCTTGTCGGATCTCAAAAGTGTCGCTGAAACTATCGCTGTCTGAGTCTGCGAGTGTTGGGTTGGTGCCGTGCGTCTTGATCTCCGCACCGTCTTCTAGGCCGTCGCCATCTGTGTCTTTGCGGAGTGGGTCCGTGCCTGTAGTGACTTCCTCGGCGTCGCTGAGCCCATCGCCATCACTATCCACGGGGGTCGTTTCGCCGAGCGTTCGACCGGGCGTGGCTAACAGATCATTCACTTCGTCCCCGGTCAGAGCACGATTGTAGACCTGCACATCATCGAGGACACCTTCGAAACCGAGCGCGTTGTTGAAGGCTCCGATGTGGAGGGCGGCATCGGACTCATCAAGCACCCTCGAGAGATCCGCTGCCTCAGCCACGACCTGGCCATCGAGGTAGAGAGCAATCCGGCTGGAACCTGCGCGCTGATCACTGATAACGACGAGATGATGGGCCTGTCCAACTTGGATTTGGTTAGGTTCCGTCGATAGGATAGGGCTTGGATCATCGCCTTCAATCCAGAGGAGACTTCCATCCAAGAGGAGAACGGCAAAGGTAGGACTGACGGCTCCTTTGCCAATCAGGGTGCGAAGATCTTGACTGAGGTCACCGACCTGGAACCAGAGAGCGAGACTGTAAGTTTCGAATGGCCCGTCAAAGGCGTCGGCGGCAATCTTGGCTTCGGCGCCACCAGACACGGTGAGCGCCGTGCCGTCAGCGAGTGATGGGGTTCCGAGGCTGAAACTGCCTGCTCCAGCTTGGTACTGTCCTTGACGATCATTTCCAGAGCTATCTCGCACGGTATCGCTTCCAACGGCTTCGTCAAAACGATAGTGCGCCTGTGGGCCTTGCAAATTCACAATGCTAGCGGAGACCTCAATGGAGATGAGGGGATCGCCGGAATCATTGCTTTCGACATCGAGATTGGCGAAGAAAGCACCGGTGCGTCCCAGTGAGTCAAACTGATAGGTGATGGTGCCAGCTTCCGACGGGGCGATTTCTTGAGGAAAGTCGATGACCTTGAAGTGCTCTGGTTGTGTGCCGGTGACGTTGATCGCGGAGATATTGAGGGTCTGGGCAGAGCCACGATTCTGGATGGAAATGGTGGCTTCCCGTTGCTGAGGAACGGCGGCAACTTGACCAAGCTCGTTCTTACGCGGACTGATGAGATTGGGATCATCCGCTTGTCCAGAGAGTGAGGCTAAGCTCAAGCCTAACTGATAGACTTCTTCCACTTCGCCAGGATCCAAGGCGCGATCGAACACGGCCACTTCATCAAACAAGCCGCTGAAGTTCTCACTCCCATTCTGACCGCCAAGATAGAGAGGTTGAGGATTGGTGGGGGCAGCGGAGATCTCGCTGGAAGCGAGTTCGACACCATCGCGGTAGTAGGTGAGGGTCTCGCCGCTCTTGGTCACGAGATTGTGTGCCCACTCGTCGATGACAAACATGGTGTCGTCGCCTGGAACATTCTCTCCCGCGCCTTCAATGTGCCACTCAAAGACGCGTGGCGTGAATTTGATAAATTCCCGAGGGGCAAAGTCCACACCATCCGGGTCCCAACGATTGCCAAAGACGATATTGTTGTTGTCGGTCTCGGCGGCATTGACCCAGAAGGACCACGTGAAATCCGTGTCCAGATCGATCACTGGCAGGATGGTGCCGAAATCGATGTAGCTCCCATTGCCAGACTGGTAGACGGCGCCTCTGTCAGGGTCATTGACCCAAGCCTCTTCGGGTGCGATCACTTCGCCATCGTTGGCATTGCCGCTGCTATCGGTGGCGACGTCTCCGGCACCTTCTTCAAAGGACCAATAGCCGATGAGACCATCAATGGCCTGGGCAGAGGGTAGCACCAATAACAAAGCGAGTGATAGAGCAACATAGGGTTTCATCGTGACTATCTTAGCAACGATTGGAAGGTGTGTGCAACCTTTGAGAGCTTGCAACTTGTCTCGACTTGGGGGGACTCCGTGAGATAGACGATGAGCAGCATGGATGAGCTACCTTCTGAAATTAGCAGTCGTTGGGAGAATCCCAAGGATGGTGTGGCACGCCGTTTGTTCGAGCCGGTCGCTGAGATGGATCAGCGTTTGCCTTCGGCTGACGATCTTGCTGAGATCTTTCCTGATTGGGAAGCGATCGATGTGGCGATCCGGACAGAGAGCCTCATGATCCAGCGATTGCGACGGCGTGATGACGGGCAACTTGGTCGTCTCGTCTTTGCCAACGGTGCTCTTGTAGGAGATCTCTGGCAAAAGGGCGAGATGGGGAACGCGCTGATCTGCGGCGTCCTGGAGAGCGCAAGCGAAGAAGATTTCCACTACCATATATTTGAAGACTTTGCAGGGGAGACTCTAGCTGATGCCATGGACATGGGGCGGGTCTCACGTGAGCAATTGATCGAGGTGATTCATCCGCAGATCAAGGAGGCGTTGGAGTATGCGAAGGAGCGGGGATTGCCGATGGACACGCGGTTGACCTCCATTGGCTACTCGAAGGACGGCAAGTTGAAATTGGTTCCCTTCGGAGATGATCGCCATAAGAAGCGTCAACATTTGGCGGAGGACCTTGATCTTGCCGTGGGGCGGCAGTTGGTCGGGTCCCAGATAGGTCCATTCCGATTGATCGAAATGATCGGTGAAGGCGGCTTCGCAGAGGTCTATCGAGCGAAGCAAAGCAGTCCGGTAAAGCGTCAGGTGGCGCTGAAGATTCTCAAAACGGGCATGGACTCTGAGGACATCATCGCTCGGTTCGGCGCAGAGCGGCAAGCGCTGGCAGCGATGGATCATCCGAACATTGCGCAGATCTATGACGGAGGAATGACGGCGTCGGGCAGGCCGTACTTTGTCATGGAACTGGTGGATGGGAGACCTCTTTCAGGGTTTTGTCAGGACAATGTACTAACGATATCTCAGAAACTGTGCTTGTTTGTCGATGTGTGCAAGGCCGTCCACCATGCTCACTTTCAGGGAGTGATTCATCGTGACCTCAAGCCTTCGAACATTCTGGTGGTAGACATCCCAAGCAAGGATGGCGTGCATCCGGTCAAAGTGATCGATTTCGGAATCGCCAAAGCGGTGGGAGGCCGTGAGTTGACGGATAAGACGTTGCATACCAAGTTCTATCAGTTTCTCGGATCGCTCGGCTACATCAGTCCGGAGCAGATCACGGCTCGTGGCGACGTCGATGCGCGATCGGATGTGTATGCGCTAGGATGTGTCCTTTACGAGATGATGTCCGGCACGACGCCACTGAAGGCTGCATGGATCGCGGATACGACACACTACGAAGTGGCAGAGGCTATCGTGAAAACAGAGTTCGATCCACCTTCTGTGAGGAATCCGCTCGCGAGGGTTCCTCAGGATCTGGATGCGGTGACGATGATGGCCCTGGAGAAAGAGCCGGAGCGCCGCTATCAGAGTGCGGAAGCCTTGGGAGAGGATGTGCAGCGTTTCCTGAGGCAAGAACCAGTTCTGGCACGTGTGCCTTCCGTGCTGGGCAAGCTGTGGAAACTGTCCTGCCGTCACAGGGTCGCGGCTGTGATGACTGGCATTACATTGATGAGTTTGATCATCGCGACTGGCATCAGTGTGTGGGGATGGTTCACGACTTCACTTGCCGCGAAGCGAGCTAAAGCGGCAGAGCAGGTGGCCGAGAGACAGCTCTACAAGGCGCAGATAGGCCAATCTCAGGGTGCTTTGGCTGATGGGGAAATGCGCACTTTCTGGGAGAACATGGATCACTATGAAGCGCCTGAGAATGAATCGCTCCGTGGCTGGGAATGGGGTTGGCTGAGGGCTCAAGCGGATACGGCTTACCGTGTGGTGGCGGCTCATGAAGGTGGCGTTGAGACGTTGGCTTTGAATCCGCAGGGAAATCTGCTCGCCTCTGGTGGTCGCGATGGAGAAGTGGCGATTTGGGATCGTGTGAGTGGAGATTGTCAGGTGCGCTTTGTGAGTCATGTGGGACCGGTAATGTCAGTGTCGTGGAGCGCCGATGGCAGATACTTGGTTTCTGGTGGCGAAGATCATTCTGTCGCCGTGTGGGATGTGGCAGATCGGAGACTCAAGGCGAGGCTCTCGCGTCACGCCTCGCCCGTGGTAGAAGTTGCCTGGCATCCTTCACGGGCAAGTTTCGCTTCAGCAGGTAGCTTGGGATCGGTGGCGCTCTGGGATTGGAGTGAGAATGGAGCTCAGTTATCGGGCGAAGTGACCGTGCCAGAAATGGTCCACTCGATCACTTGGACGCATGGAGGCGAGCGTCTGGCCATCGGCCACGGTTCTGTGAATATGTCCATATTCCAGTGGGACTTGAAGAGTGGCAAGGTGACGGAGGAAGCCTGCATTCTCTATCACAAGTGTGAGACCAAGCTCGCTTGGAATGAAGCATTGGGCGTCATGGCGATGAGTTATAGCAATCAAAGGATTTCTCTTTGGCGGGTCGAACAGGCGGAACATTACCCGGGGACCCCTTACTACAAGGAGTTTGGTCATTTGCGAACCATTCGGCAGTTGGCGTGGAAGCCGGATGGAAGCCCGCAATTGGTTTCTGCCGGAAATGATTGGTTGGTCAAACTTTGGAACTTGGAAACACGTGCGGCACCGATCATTCTGCGAGGGCATCGGGGTCATGTCATGGCGGTGACTTGGGCGCCGGATGGCAAGAGCATTATCTCAGGAGGTCGTGATGGAGAGCTCCGGTTCTGGGACACAACGCTGAAGGTCGAAAAGATGTATTGGGCGTTGCCTCCCGGCGGGAGATATAGTGGTGGTGGGGTGATAGACGTGGATTGGGCTCCTGATGGAGAGCGTATAGCGATCTCGTTTGCGTTCAGTGATGGGATAAGCATTCGGAACCATGGCGAGGTGGCTTCTGGCTCGCTTTGGGGTGAGAATGGGTCCCAAGCAGTGCTCGCGTGGCATCCTGATCAACCCGATCAGATTGCCCAAGCAAGTGGATCAGGTCGCCTGAGTTTGCGTTCGACGAAGGACGGCTCTTTCCTCTTTCAGCAGAACGCGATCCGGGCAAATGCGATTCTCTGGAATCCGCAAGGCACGCATGTGGCACTGCTAAGCTACTATTCTCTTATGTTGGATGTCTGGGACATGGAGGGACAAGCCAAGCTATCGAGAGTGGAGGTGCATCCGCGAGACGATAGGGAGAACGTCTTCAATGGAGTGGCCTGGCACCCTAACGGGCGTCACGTGGCATTTGCAGAAGAAAGTGGGTTCGTTAGTGTCTGGGATGTCATGAAAGAGAGGGCAACCTTGTTGTGGGAGCTGAAGGTGAGTGATTCTTCAGCTTACGCCGTCGCTTGGCGTTCCGATGGGGAAGTCCTCGCCGTGGGAGGCGAAGATGGGGGGCTCCATTTCGTTGAAGCCTCGAGTCGACGTGTGATCAAGAGCATGCGGGCGCATGATGAAGCCATCATGGATCTGGCCTGGAGTCCAGATGACCGACGGCTGGTGACTGGGAGTGTGGACCGCCGAATTAGATTTATCGATCCTCGTGACATGGATGTGCGGATGACCTTCCATTTGGGGAACGAACTTGCGATCACGAGGATCTCGTGGAATCGCGAAGGCACCCGCTTGCTCGCCCTTTCTGAGGACGGGCGGTTGGGCGTCCTCGATTCGGCTGCGCTGCCTGAGCGCCTGGCTCGAGATCCTGCTGTGGAGAAAGTGGATGGCGTCGGCGAACGACGAATGGAGTTGACGGTCGCGCCTGCTCTTTGGTCAGGAATGTCTTCTGTGGGAGAACGAGATTGTCGCAGTCTAGTAAAGGGGGTAGACAAACGGTCTGATCCAGGAGGCTGGTATTGGCAGGCGACGAAGGGGCTGGCTCGCTTAGAATTGGGTGAGTTTCAAGGAATCAGGGACGTTGCCGATGCCGCGGCTGGGCTGCGCAGTGCACAGGCTCATGCAGAGTGGCTCCAACTGATCCAGCGTTCTCATGAGATCTTAGAGAAACATCCGATTGCTGATCTTACATTGAGTGATTCGTCAGGCTATTTCAAGATGCGCACTCCTGAGAGTTCTGCTGCATTGGATGAGGATGAAAGATTGTTATCAAGCTTTCCCAGAGGCAACCAATGGTTCGGCGGTATCCCTTTTGCAATTGAGGATATGTTAAGAATGGGTAGCCTCGTAGCGCAATCGAATGGGTACGACTATCCGGTGGTCTCGCGACTCAAGGGCCCCGGCAAGGGGCATCGATTGCATTTCCTTCATACCTCTCGCTACACCCCGAGTGAAGAGAATCCGGAAACCAAGTTGGCAGAGTATATCTTACATTACGCCGACGGGACGGAGCACTCGATTCCTGTCATTCATGGAGAGAATATTGCAGATCATTATATCACCAAGACAGAGATTCTCCCTGACAAATTGTCTGGGGCGACTGCTGCCTGGGTGCGGAAACATCCTCGCCTAGTAGAGAGGCCGAAAGGCTTTGTCTTGGCCTTCTTCCTCATGACTGCGGAGAACCCCCATCCTGAGAAAGAGATTGATCAGATCGTCGTGCGTTCGACCATGGCGAATCCGGCCTTGATCCTTGCTGGCGTGACTGTGGAACGCTAGAACGAAAGAAGGCACCCCGTCTCGGAGGTGCCTTCATTTGTAAAAAGTTGTTTCGATCTTGGTTAGTCTCTGCTGGCCATGAAGAACTGCAAGACATACCAGAACAGCGTGGCCACGCTTGAGAGCAATGCTAGAGAGGCGGCCACATGTTGGTCGGTGCGATAGTGATGCATCACATTCGACGTGGTGTAGAGGATGCTCGCGGCCATGAGAAGGATCATGGCGACGGTGAAGATCAATCCTAACGAGAAGCCAAAGAGTGCGCCTGCGATGATGAATCCGAGGGCAACGAAGCTGCCGATGGCAATGACCGAACCGAGGAAGGAGAAATCTTTCTTCGTCATGAAGGCCACGGCTGAAAGTCCGAGGAATAATCCAAGCGTGACCATGAGTGCCTGGCTAATAACACCATCAAACCTGGGCATGGATGTGGCAATTGTCAGTGGCAGTGCTAGAATGGCTGCTTCAGCGACGGTGAAGAGAGCGAGTCCGGCATACTGCAACCCTCGTGAGGTGTCTGAGTGCGCCCATTTATTCGCTACCCAGCTTGCGACCATGAAGAGTCCGAGAACGACCAGCCAACCCATCGAGCCTCCTCCGGCCATTTTTAGGGCGAGGCTTTTAGCCATGGCTGTTTGTAAAAAGACCGCTTCGATTGCGATCAACGCCATCACGGCCATCGCCAGGTGAAGGTAGGTATTCCGAATAAATGCTGCGCGTGCTGAAGGCTGCGCTGTTGCGACGGTGTAGGGATTGTTGTAGGATCCGATGTTCATAATGATTTGCTCAAGTTTGGGATTGAAAAGCTGTTTTAATGTATCCACCTGCCAGGCAGGGGCAAGTGTTATCCAAAAAGCTCGGGAATGTGTGCTTGAGCCATTACAAATCCCTGGCTTATTTCTAGGCCTAGCTTCGTTTCTCTCCATGACGACTTACATCTACGAAACCATCCCTGAAAACGCTGACGAAGAGACTCGTCGTTTCGAGGTCCAACAGAACATGTCGGACCCAGCCCTGAAGACGGATCCGGAAACTGGTTTGCCTGTGAAACGGGTCATCACTGGCGGTTCGGGTGTGGTTTTCCACGGGACGAGCATTCTTTCGATGAACACGAAGGGGTCTCGTGGGAAATAAAGTGATGGGATTTAAATGATTTTCATATTTGTATTATTTTTTGAGCTGGTCTAGTTTTCGTGGATTTTCTTCCAAAATATGCGATTCCGGCTCTTCTTTCTCTTCTCAGCAGTCGTCTTCCTAGGCTCCATCCAGGCCGGGCAGGTGGATTGGTCGAGTTCTGCCTTTTCGGAGCATCAACAGAGTGACGGGACGCCGTTGGATGATACCTTCCTTTTCGAACTCGGTGCCTTTGCCAATGGGTTCGTTCCTACCGCGGAGAATACGACGGAGTGGGCTCAGCATTGGAAGGTGGCCCAGCGAGCTCCCTTCAATCCTGCCAATCAGATTGTCGCCGGCAGTTATGTGGTTGAGACGAACGCAGCGCCTTTTGGGACCAACCAGCAGGGCTATATCTGGGGGCTTTCCTCGGCGCATACTCACGAGTGGTTCTTGATCACCAGTTCTGTGTGGAAATGGCCTTCTGAGGGTGGTGTCTATCCGCCCGTGCCATGGACGGTGCAGAACTCGGTCCTGACGATTGTCGGTGAGGTGGATCGTTCTGCCGGCGCGCTGTTTTTTCTAAGAACGGCGCCTGTTGATACCTCGAGCGATATTCCATGGGTGACTGGAGCAGACTGGCAGAAACTTCATTTTACGGAGAGTGAGATCACCAGTGGCACGGCAGATTGGTTGGCTGACCCTGATGCTGATGGGAAAACAAATCTGGATGAGATGGCGGCCAATACCGATCCACAGAAAGCTGATCGAGTGCAGGCATTCACCACTCGGGTGTCACCGGGGAACACGCTAGAAATGACCGTGACGAAAGAGTCCAATCACGTGATGGATTACCGTGTCGAAGTGTCAGAGGATCTGATCCAATGGTCAGACAGCGTAGCTGATATCGAAGTTCTGATCGACTCCGCGAATCAATTGGTGGTGCGAGATCGCACGCCCCTTGACGGCATTTATCGCCGCTTCATTCGTTTGATCGTGGATGTGGAGTGAGAACCTCAGACCTCTTGATAGAGGATTGAGGCACTGCCTGAGCTATTTAGACGCATTGTAATCCTTTTACTGTCAACAGGTTAGCAGCGATGAATTAAGGCGGTGTTCCGCCGATTCAGATTCTGTCATTGTTGTTTATTTTCAGAATGGGGATATTGCATTTCTCCATGATACAGGCTTCTGTGAGAATTGTCGATAAATGGGCCAAAATCGGTGTTACTAGCAGTTTCCTGCCGCAATCAGCGGATTTGCTACGTCAGGAGGTCTGAACCTTAAACGTCTTGCGTTAGGATCTCCAGGGCATGAGTTTGCCCAGCTTGCTTGCATCGACCCAACCGCTCGATCCGCTCAGACTTTTCACATAGTCCCATTCTTCATGGTGCGCGGTCATTTCGACCTGGGTGAGAGGCGTGAGACTGCTCATGCGCGGCGCGCCTTTCCCATGGGAAGCGCGTAGTGGCACGGCCTCTCCAGTGATGACCCAGGCAGCATCAGCGCTGGGGATCTGACAGTGAAAGTAATAGGCGGCTCCGGAGACAAGAATCCCGATGGCGATGGCTGCGATGCCGAGCCCTCTGAGGACAGGTTGTCGCAATAGAATGAATGTGAGGATGCCTAACCAGAAAGCGATGAGGCCGCAGATCGCCAGCGGCTGACGCCACGCCAGGGCAGAGGCTTGACTTTCCATATGCTTGAGCCGCTGTGAAGAAAGATGGGCGTCATTCGCCACGGAGAGGAAGTTCGATCTGGCGGCGTCTGAAAATGGATTGAGCAGCCAGGCTCGGTAAAGTTGGAGCAAAGCTAATTCCTCTTTGCCATCCCGTTGGTAGGCCACACCGAGATTGTGATAGAGTTCAGGGCTGTGCCAATCGCTGGCAATGAGCGTTTCGTAGAATGTGATGGCCTCGGCTAGCTTTCCTCCGTCCAAGGTCTCGGTGGCTTTGGAAAAGGTCTCGATGGGGTCGGTGACCGTGGCTGCGGCGGAGCAGCTGAGACAGGTGGCGATGAAGGCGAGCGCCATGATGTAATGGACTAGGATCATGCCGTCTTTAATAATGACTGTGCGGCTTGGACCCATCCTTGGCGACGTTCCGCAAAGGATTCATCGTTCACTTCTGCTTTGCCTGACCAACGATGTGCGGCGGCCCAGCTTAGAAAGTCATCGAGTTTGGCGCGCTCTGACGAGGACTCTGGTAATCCACTGACGGTCGCGCGGGCTGCCGTGGCGTCATCGATCATGATCTCGTCCTGACGGGATAAGTGATGTTGTAATGCTAGCCAGCGCGTCAATCTCTCTTGCAGAGTCACAGGATCAACGTTCAGCAGCACGTCGCTGGTCAATTGCGCCCGTTCGGTCTCAAGGAGACGGCGGCGCTGCTTTGGTGTCAGAGGACGTTCACGCTTTCGCCATTGCCAGGCGACTAACCCCAGGGCCGTCGCAGCGGCCAGCCCATTGAAGGCGAGCATGGATCCAGATCCAAGCCACGATGAGTGTGAGCCTTGAAAAAATGACGATGACGCGCTGATAGAGGCTAGGATGTTCTGATCTGGTGCGGCGACCTGATCGGCCAGCGCCGCGAGGTCTTGATTGGTCAGCGAAGAAACGGCGGTACCCGTGACGGTGACAGGGGTGCGTTTGCCAGTCAGGTTGACGTATTTCTTGGCTTCGGGATCAAAGTAAGCGAATTGGATCGCCGGAGATTCCGTGGCTGCTTCGGCGGCAATGTAAGTGTAGTCAAAGGTCTTCTCCCCGCTGATCTTCATGGGGTCAGCTGAATTGAACTCGATCTTGGGTGGGTAGGCTTTCCACTTGGAGTCGGTCACGCTATCCAGCTCAGTGATCCGCTCGAAATTTCCATGACCGGTGATCTTGGCCGTAATCTTGAGCGCCTCGTCCACCTGCAGATTCGTCTTGTCTGCCTTCACCTCGAGAGAGAAACGGCCGATGGCTCCGGTATAATGTGAGGGACGCCCTTCGGAAGGTAGTGGGAGAACGCGAACTTCCTCAGGCTTGGATTGGAGCCTGAGTTCTTTCTTTTGAGTGGTCATCACACTATCAAAGAAGGGATCGTCAAATGGATTGCTTCCGAAGATGGAATCCAAGGTGCTGCGTCTCTGCGTGCGTTGAGGACGTTTCTTGCGGGGCATCTGAATGACGACGGAGTAGTCGATAGGTGCTAGAGTGAAGGTTCCGGGTTTGACTGCCGTTATGGTGGTCTTGTAAGTCAAAACATTGTAGGTGCGTCCGCCGATTTTCTCTTGATTGAAGTGATAGGCGCGTCGGCCGCGAACCTTCTTCAGTTGCACATCGGGTCCCACGGTTGGTTGAAAGATGAAGTCCTCTCCCTGCAGGTTGAGCTCTCGGGTGAAGTTCACGATGGGCATGCCTGCATCGAGATAGGCTTTGATCTTTACCTCCACGGTTTCGCCAGCGTAGATCTCATCCCGAACGGGAACCACCTTCAAGAAGGCCGCCGAGTCGTCGAGGTTGGCGGGGAATGCCGGATTGTCCGTTTGATTAGGCTTGGTACCTCCCAACCCTGGTGGCCTTGGGATCCCTTTCTTCACATTTAACGTGAGCGCGTTGGTCTTCATCGGCTTGCCATTGATGTTGAGTTCAATGCTAGGGATTGCGATGGTACCTTCTTTCTCAGCCACGACGCGGTAAGTGAACGTCGTGACTGAGCTGACTTGTCCGTTGACGATGGACATGTTGGTTGACTGGCTTTGAGACTGCACCTCGATGCCAGGAATGTCCAAGATCCCAGGGCGGGCGACTTGTCGGCTATTGGCCTGAATTTGCAGAATGAAAGTCTGCCCTGCCTCGGGCGTCATGGTGGTTGTCTTCAGAGTCACCGTCTGTGCCTGAAGAATCACCTGGAAGAAGCTCAGTAAGAGAAGCGTTAGAAAGCGGGGGTTCATCGTAAGAGTGCGTGGTTGCACTCGGCTACCAAAGCCGGATTTCGCAGGAATCAAGTCGGTCCGTGCCTAGGAATTGCGCTTGGGAATCTGAAAGCGCTCTGGACGGCCACCGACCACGCCGTCATAGACCACGATCACTTCGTAGTGATCATCCGTTTCCTTGACTAGGGTCATGCCTTCCGCTTTGGCTCCACGTGCGGTGGGAAGTTCGCCAAGCAGAGTGAGTTTGCTCTTGCGTTTGCTTTTTTCGGGCACGCCGTCATCGCCATTCCAGAAGTAGATGAGGAAGGTCCCTTTTCCGCCACCAGAGGGGCCTGCGATGATGAGGAAGCCCTTCTTTACTTTGACCAGCTCTCGGATTCCACGGCCATCCAGATCGATATAGATCAGTTTGTAATCCGCTGGATTGTTGAAATCGAGCACCATGATGGGCACCAAGTTGTCTCGGAGCACGGGCCCTCGAAAGCCCAGGTGCAACTTGTCGCCATTCTTTCCCTTCACAGCGATGGCCTCAATATCGACACCGTTCTCCTTGCTAGGAATCTGCGTGAACCGCTTTAGGACGGGGTCTTTGCTAAGAATGCCATAGAGCCCGATCCGACGTTTCGAGATCGGTTTGAGAGTTCGAGGATCCATCTCTAGCTTGAAGAGGTGGAACCGGCTGGGCTCAAAGATGATCTCCTCCATGGCTGCCAAATTGAGTTCTTTGGTCGCCTCAGGTTCCAATAGTCGACGTTTCAGCGAGTGGGATCCCGCTACGTAGAAGGTATTCGTGTCTTTGAAACGCGCGATTCCTTCGATATCGAGCTCGGTCTCGGACTGGAGCATCGTCATGTCGAGTTGCGGTTGGACGTGATAGACCATGGGATCTTGAGGGTCGGCCTGCAAGATTTGGACCTTGGTGCCCTCGTCCGAGCCTACGAGCAGCGTTTCGCCGAAGATGGCGATGGCGCTGAGATCCTCTTCCTGTTCGAGGGGGCCAAGAATTCTAAGTTTGCCGAGCGACTCGATTTGACCCCAGGTCGCGGTTGTGCCTGCGATCAGGCTCAGGGCGGAGAGGATAAGAGCACGCATCTCGAAGGTAGAAGTCGTTGAATCACACGATAAAGGCATTGACTAAAGGTATTGAGCAGCTGATAACAAACTATTTGAATCGCGCAGACCCGAGATATTCACTAAACCTAAGCGCTGATTGTTTTTTCTTAATTTAAGGCCCTGAGTCCAATTTCTATAGAAACTTGTTGCGCCAATAGTTTCGTCTATTACAATAAACACATGCTCCGCTTCTTCCCCGCTGCAATTCTAAGCTTAGCGCTCTGGGCCGTCCTGATTCAGGGTGCTCATATGGCCTACATCAACATGAATCAGTTCTTTGGAGCCGTAGGTGGCCTCCTATCAATATCTTTCTTGAATTAGGATCAAGATCGAGAGGTTTGGAAGTTCAGAGTCATATTTGTGGTAATTTCAAATTGGGCATGAATGACCTGCTTTGAGGATTTTCACAGGGTTTTTTCTAGATCGAGTTGATCTTTTCAGATTCTCCGTTGCCAACGGAAACTCGGGAGCTAGAATGGCCACACTATGTCAGATATCGAAGAATCGGCTGAGATCAAACCAGTGATCACTGAAGCGACGTGGGGCTTCCTCTTCCTCCGTCTTTGGATTGGCTTTCGCATGCTCTTTGCGGGTGCTGAAAAGTTTTATGCGAAGACGATTCCTAACGCTGACACTGGCGATCTGGATTATGGGTTCGCCTGGGGAAATGCCATGGTCACGGCCAAGGAGAACATTTTTAGGATCGTAGCAGACAATGCCTTCATTCCTTTGAATCCACATGATTTTATGATCAAGTTTGGGGTAGATCCGGAGAGAGTTAGTTTTCTCAAGGGCATCCAAACAGATCTCTGGTTTGCCATGGCGCTGCCGTATCTCTTGTTGGTCTTCGGGGCGTTACTCATTGTTGGCATCCTTCCACGCACCAGTCTCTTCATGGCGGGCATCACCTTCATGCTCTTGTCCATCGGCTTGATGTCCATGCCTGACAATGAAGGTATCGCTGCTCTCGGCATTCACGTTGGCCTAGTCGCTGTCGCACTTTGCCTCGTCCGCCAAGCTCGGTTTAATCTGACTAAATTCTAGGTTGAACGGGACAGGCACCCCTCTTTGATGTTCCATCGTATAACCTTTTGAACCGAACGTGAGCCTATGAAAGATCAGGAAATTCAGCAGTCATCAGCGATTCTCAATCGCCGCAGCTTTGTCAAAACGTCCGCAGTCGCAGGAGCCCTCGTGGCCTCCAATACGCGGCCGGTGAACGCCCAGACCACCCCACCTTCCAAGGTCATCAATGTGGCCCTCATCGGGTGCGGAGCTCAGGGTGAGAAGCTGATCGAATCCATCATCGGCAAAGGCCGAGTAGAGGGGATCAACTTTGTTGCCGTCTGTGACATCTGGAAGTTCAACCTAGAACACAAGGCGAAGCTCATCGCTTCTCTTCAGGCTAGGAACAATGACACGGGCATGCGAGACGAGTACGCAAAGATTGGCCGTTACTTTGATTATGTGAAGATGATAGAGGATGAGAAGGATCGCATTGACGTTGTCCTCATCGCTTCTCCAGATTACATGCACCACGTGCATACACGCGCCGGGCTTGAAGCGGGGCACGCTGTGTATTGTGAGAAGATGATGTCCAACACGCTTGAAGGAGCGCGGGACATGGTTCGTGCGCAACGTGAGACCGACGGCATCCTTCAAATTGGTCACCAACGCCGGAGCAACCCGCGTTATCGTGCGCTTCGTGATCAGCTCATCTTTGGCGAAAAGGCCTTCGGACGTATCACGCACGCCTATGGTCAGTGGAATCGCTCTACGATCAGTGGCAAAGTCTCGCTTCCAAAGAAGACCAAATGGTTAGCGCAGGACCTCTTGGAAAAGAATGGCTTCACGGCAGATACAAGCCTTCCAGAGGACAAGCGTCACGAAGAGCAAATGTACCGTTTCCGGAACTGGCGTTTCTTCAGGAAATTTGGTGGCGGTGTGGTGTCAGATCTTGGTGCTCACCAGATCGATATCTTCAACTGGTTCTTCAACGCCACGCCGAAGTCGCTTATTGCTAGTGGTGGCATTGATTACCACATGGACTCGGAGCTTTATGACAACGTCATGTCGATCTACGAGTACGAGCCTCGTGACGCGGATGGTAATGTCTTGAAGCACCCAGAAACGGGTGAGGTGATGAGGTCTCGCGGTTACTATCAAGTACTCACAACGACGAGTGCGTTAGGATTCTTTGAGCGTTTCATGGGAGATGAAGGCACGGTATCCATTTCTGAGATCCCGACGACCAATCAGGCCTATCGTGAGGCCAATGCGCCCCCTTGGGAGCCTTTCCTCGCGAAGCGCCTCATGAAGAAAGATGAAACCGAGGTGAAATACAATCCTTGGGACATTCCTAAGACATGGGGATCGAAGCCAAAGCCATGGGTCAAATCCAACAAGGCCGGCCAATCAGATTCTCGAGCCACCAAGGCCCTTGAGTCTTGGGAACTCATCACGGAACTGGAAGAGCTTCCTCACACTCCGCATCTGCGTAACTTCTTTGATGTCGTCCGTAGCGGTAAGAAGGAAGATCTCAATTGCTCTGTCCAGGAAGCCTTCAAATCTTGCGTCACCGTGCTCAAGATTTATGAGGCTGTGGAAAGCGGGACGAAAGTGGAATTCTCGTCTGAAGACTTTGTTGCTTAACGAAGCATCTTGAATAAGAGGAAGGCTTGGTCAGTCCAAGAACCAAACCAACCACAGCGAATCTATATGAAAACGAAGACCATTATTGTCACTCTCACCATGGCGGCTGCCTTTAGCGTTCAAGCTGAAGACAAGGTCGCCCTGGCGACGGAGATCCCCGAGGCCATGTTCGAAGGGACCAAAGTGCCCCTCAAGCTGGACAACTTGGAGAAAGTCGAAGTGAAGCAGACCGCTCTGATGGTGCCCAAAGGCGTCGTTCTGCTTTCCAATGAAAAGCCAGTCACGGCGAGCGATGATCTTCCCGTCATCGGTGATCTGGAGTACCTTACAGACGGCGATAAAGACGCTGCCGATGGTAGCTACGTCGAGCTTGGCCCGCAGAAGCAGTGGGTGCAGGTGGACCTTGAAGAGGAGGCAGAAGTCTACGGTCTCTGGCTCTGGCATTTCCACAAGAATGCGCGCGCTTACATTGACGTCGTCGTTCAGATCTCCAATGACGAGAACTTCGCCGATGGCAAAGAAGTGACCGTTTACAATGCGGACCACGACAACTCGTCTGGCCTTGGCAAGGGAACAGACAAGGCTTACGTCGAGACCAACAAGGGCCGTGTCATTGATGGCAAAGGCACCAAGGGCCGTTACGTTCGCCTCTACAGCAACGGGAACACGTCCAACGAGATGAATCACTATATCGAGTTGGAGGTCTACGGAAAGAAGAAGTAGTTCCAATCACTAACGTTTTATCGGGGAGGCCGTTCAGTTAATTACTGGACGGCCTTTCTTGTTTTAAACTACGATCAACTCGTCCATTTGAACCTAACTGAATCCTCCATGAATCGTCGTAACTTTGTGAAGAAGAGTTCTATCGCCTATGCGGCAAGCTTTGGCTTTCCCAGTATCTTAATCAGTCAAGATGGGGTGACGCCTAACAATCGTTTGAATGTCGCCTGCATTGGGTGCGGCGGCAAGGGTGCGAGCGATACTCGCGCCGCTAGTGAAGGTAATAACATTGTTGCTCTTTGTGATGTCGATGACAAGCGTGCTGGGAAGACCTTGAAAGAGTATCCTAAGGCAACCCAGTTCACGGATTACCGCGAGATGTTTGATAAGTTGGGCAAGGAGATCGATGCGGTGACCATTTCCACACCGGATCACATGCATTTTCCCATCGCCATGCACGCCATGAGCCTGGGCAAACATGTCTGTGTGCAGAAGCCGCTTGCTAACACCATTTGGGAAGCTCGGCAACTCCTTGCTGCTTCACGGAAGTATGGGGTGAAGACGCAGATGGGCATTCAAGGGCACACCATGGAAGGCATTCGTCTTCTGAAGGAATGGTTAGACGCAGACGCCATCGGTGAAGTGCGCGAGATCATCTACTGGACGAATCGACCCATCTGGCCGCAAGGGCCCGACCTTAAGTTTCCTGAGGAACCCGTGCCCGCTGGGATGAATTGGGATGTTTGGCAGGGTACCGTTCCTGAGCGGCCCTACAATAGTGGGATCTGCCCGCGCAATTGGCGGGGGTGGTGGGACTACGGGTGTGGGGCTCTTGGTGACATTGGTTGCCACGCCATGGACGCAGGGTTCTGGGCGCTGAATCTCGGTGCGCCTGAGTGGGCCGAAGCCTCTAGCACACCCTTTACGAAAGACATTTGTCCGGCGAGTTCTCAGATCGAATATCAGTTTCCTGCGCGTGGGAATCGGCCCGCCGTCAAGGTCACCTGGATGGATGGCGAAATGAAACCACCCAAACCTGAGGGGTTCGACGATTCCCGCGAGCTCGGCGAGCAGTGGGGGCAGCTATTCATCGGAGACAAAGGCACGATCTTTGTCAGTGACGCTTACTGCTCAACGTTGAGGCTATTGCCAGAAGAGAAGATGAAGAGTTTCATGCGAGACGTGAGTCCTCCCAAAGTCCTCAAACGCAGTCCCACCCCAGGTCAGCCACAGAAGGAATGGGTTCACTGCATCAAGAACGGCGGCGATCCCGGGGCGAATTTCGAATACGCGGTGCCTCTTACTGAAATGGTGTTAGTAGGTAACCTCGCTCTGAGGTCTCAGCGTCGTGTGATGTGGGATAGTCCAAATATGCGGGTGACCAATTCTGAGTCTGTCAATCAATATATCAAGCGCACCTACCGCAAAGGCTGGGAGCCTGTTGAGATTTCCTAGCACAGCTCAAATTCATTCCGTAGTTGAATTCTACCGCTCGGCTTGCCACATTAGAAAAAGCCGAATGAATCCTCGGCTCCAACGTCTTGGCCTACGACATGAAATCGAACGCATTCTTTCTCTTAGCCGCTCTTCTGCTCCCTTTCATCAGCACGCAATGCGCCTCTCGAGGTGGCGCTGGTGGTCCTGGAGGCTGGGGTGGCGCAGGAGGTGGGCCGTATGATCAGTCCCAGTTAGACTATCAGGGCCTGCCTCAACGTAACGAAGGGGTCTCCCTCTACGGCCCAGGCAGCGAGAACGTGCAGTTGAATCCTGTCGCACCAATATACTTCGCTTATGATAGCTCAGCGGTCAGCTCGAGTGAGCTCTCTAAAGTGGAGCAACTCGCCCAGATCGCACGGCAAGCGCTCATCATCATTGCGGGACACACTGATGCCTCAGGCACTCTCGAGTACAATCGCGCGCTTGGTGAGCGTCGTGCCATGGCCGTTCGCCAAGAGCTTCTCCGCATGGGAGTGCCTGGCGGGAACATCCAGACCATCAGTTATGGTGAGGATATGATCTCGGGTCGGGGAGACGCCTATGACCGCCGCGCGGAATTTGGCGCGGTCCGTCAGTAGACCGGCGACATTCCAGTCGCCCCCTGAGATGAGAATGGCGTAGTCTATTCTCATGAAGACGCTCCATCATCAGATCGCTGCCGGATTCTTGCTGCTCACGGGCTCATGTCTGCGCGCTGACCAAGACTCCCAGCCCGGTCAACTGCCACACAAGATGCACACCCGAATGGCAGACTTGCCCAGAGTCTCTGTGGGAAAAGCCAATGCGATTCTGATTGGAAATGACAACCGTGTCTTGCAAGCTGCGGTTGACTACATCGCTAGTCTTGGGGGAGGGGTCGTGGATATCGGTGAGGGCGAATTCCTCATGCAAGATTCTCTCCATCTTCGTCCCCACGTCAAAGTGATAGGCCTTGCCGGAAAGACGATCCTCAAGAAAGCCAAGTCCCACCGATCCTCCTTGCAAATGGATGGAGACTTTGGCGAAGAGCAGTTCACGGTGGAAGATCCTATGGGATTCGAAGTGGGCCGGGGCGTGACTATCCGTGACAATGGCTCGGGCGGCTTTCACACCACCGTCGCGCGCATCACAGGAAGACGCGGCAACACCTTCTCGATCAATAAACCGCTCAACGCGGATTGCATGGTCGCGCATGGAGCCAAGGCCACCACCACGTTCCCTGTCATCAGTGGATACGATCTGCAGGGCGTGGAGCTTGTGCATCTCACCATCGACGGCAACAAGGCTGAGAACGAACATCTCAATGGCTGCCGAGGCGCGGGCATCTTCTTTTACCGAGGCTTCGGCACCGTGATCAACAGCTGCCACGTCAAAGATTACGCAGGCGATGGCATCAGTTTTCAGCAATCGAATGATGTCACTGTCATCAATTGCATCAGTGAAGGCAACACGCACCTGGGGCTTCATCCTGGCAGTGGTTCACAACGTCCTACCTTGAAGAATAACATTGCGCGTAAAAACGGCGAAGATGGTCTGTTTCTCTGCTGGCGTGTTCAGTTCGGCATTTTCGAAAACAATCTGTTAGAAGAGAATGGCCGACACGGCATTTCCATCGGCCACAAAGACACCGACAACCTCATTCGTGGCAACAAGATCGCCTCCAACGCCAAGGCAGGCATCTACTTTCGCGACGAATCTGAAGCCATGGCTGGTCATCGCAACACCCTTGAAAAGAATGTGATTGAGAACAACGCCGGCGCCGGCATCCACCTCGATGGCGTCACGAACGGGGTTGTCCTCAAAGGGAACGTTGTTCACCAATCGAAATCCACTGGAATCCTCATCGAATCCAAAGTGGGTCAGGTCATCTTGGACAACAACGAGATCAAATCTCCAAAGCAAGTCGAGGATCAGAGAGAGCCCTAGCGCAACCATCCCGGCTGGCGGTTTTCAATGCGTATGACCCCCAGAAAAGTAATCCTGTGTGTTTCACTGCTAACGGCCACCTCGGCAGTGGCAGCGCCTTTCGATCCGCAACTCCACGACGAGAAGGCGCTCACCTTTTCGCCTGAGGCAAGCATGGCTCTGATGGAGCTTCAGCATGGCTACCGAGTCGAGCTGGTCGCCGCGGAACCCTTGATTGAGGAGCCTGCTGCCATGGCTTGGGATGGCGATGGCAAGCTCTACGTCGCCGAGCTGAACACCTACATGCAGGAGATCGATGGGAAGAATCAGCACGAGCCCATTTGCCGTGTCGTGTTGTTAGAAGACACCGATGACGATGGCCGCATGGACAAACGGTCCGTGTTTGTTGATGGCTTGGTCTTGCCACGCATGATTCAGCCGATCGATGATCGTGTCCTCATCCGCGAAACAAACACCTTCGACTTACATTCCTACCGCGATACTGATGGTGATGGCGTCGCTGATGAGAAGAAGCTTGTCTATGAAGGTGGCAGTCGCGGTGGCAATCTTGAACACCAACCTAGCGGGCTGGAGTGGAACATCGACAACTGGATGTACGTCACTTACACCAACAAACGTTATCGTTGGGCAGGGGATCATGTCATCGCCGAAGAGCTACCCCATGGTTCCGGTCAATGGGGCGTGACCCATGATGACGTGGGGCGTAACTTCTTTTGCACCGCCGGTGGTGAGAACCCAGCCATGGATTTCCAGCGCCCCATGATCTACGGCAAGATCTCACTCGCAGGCGAACAGGAAGACGGTTTCCGAGAAGTGTTTCCGCTGGTGCAGATCCCGGATGTCCAAGGTGGCCATGGTCGTCATCGCCAAGACCTCACGTTGAATGCGTTCACCGGATGCGCCGGCTCGCACATCTACCGAGGCGATCGCATGCCGAGCGATTGTTATGGTGACTACTTCATACCGGAAGCCGTCGGTCGATTGGTTCGGCGTGCCAAGGTGGTGAATGAGTCAGGAAAGATCATCGTCAAGAACGCCACCCCGGGAACGGAATTCCTCCGTTCGCGTGACGCAAACTTTCGTCCTGTGGATGCCCAAACCGGTCCTGACGGATGCCTCTATCTCTGCGACATGTACCGTGGTATCATCCAGGAAGGTAGCTGGGTCCGGCCTGGTTCCTACCTGCGCGAAGTGGTCGAGCAGCACGGACTCGATAAGAACATCAAGCGTGGTCGAATCTATCGCATCGTTCACGAATCGACGGAGCGCGGGAAGAAACCTCAACTTCTCGAGGCCTCCACAAGCACTTTGATAGAGCATCTTTCTCATCCCAACGGATGGTGGCGGGATACGGCGCAGAAACTCATGGTGGTTCGCCAAGACAAGTCCGCCATCGCGCCTTTGAAGGGATTGGTCAGGAACGGCACCCATCCATTAGGCCGTCTCCACGCTCTCTGGACACTTGAGGGACTGAACGTCTTCGATCTGGCCACCATTGAGCATGCGATGAAAGATTCTGATGCCCGCGTTCGAGCCGCTGCCGTGCGTCTCTGCGAACCGGAACTTCTGAAGGGCAACACCAAGCTCGTTTCTTCTCTGAAAGTGATCGCCAAGGATGCTGACATCCAAGTCGCCATTCAATTGGTCCTTTCGTTAGGTCGTGTTGGGATTGAGAATGGCCAACCTCTTATCGAGACTGCTCGGGCTGCGCATACGGACAATGAAGCGCTGGCCAAGATCATCGATATCGGTCGCAGTCGTATGGAAGATGCCAAGCGCCGTCAGCAACAGACCAAATTTCTCGCTCAGGGTGAACTGCATTACCAAACCATCTGCATCGCTTGTCATGGTCCAAATGGGAAAGGCACCCCTGCTCCTGGTCTCGAAAGTGTCACCTTGGGAGCGCCGCTGGCAAAGTCTCCACGCGTGCTAGGGAAGAAGGATCTT
Source organism: Verrucomicrobiales bacterium (assembly GCA_047616785.1). GTDB lineage: Bacteria > Verrucomicrobiota > Verrucomicrobiia > Verrucomicrobiales > DEV007 > JAACDM01. Next base: position 13,113 of record JBLHHN010000005.1, on the reverse strand, counting down.
CCTATCAAAATTCTACTCAAAGGCCTGCATGGGGAACTCGATGGCAAATCCTATCCAGGCCCCATGCTTCCGTTAGAGTCTTATGATGATGAATGGCTCGCATCTGTTCTCACCTATGTTCGCAGATCATGGGGGAACAAAGCTTCCAGCGTCACTCCTGAGGAGATCGCCCTTGTCCGCGCCGCTGTCGCTGATCGAAAAGAAATGTATCAATCTTCTGAGATCCTCGCCATGACTTCCATCCCGTCTAACGAAATGAAAACCTGGAGTATCACGGCCAGCCACAACGCCAAAGGCTGCCAGGCTGCGATCGATGACAATCCGAACACGCGATGGGACACGGGCGGCGAACAACGTGCTGGGATGTGGTTTGCCTTCGACATGAAGCAACCAAGACAGCTCAGTTCGCTAACACTCCGCTGTGAGCGCTCTTCTGACGACTATCCGCGTGAGTATGCCGTGGAGACTTCGCTCGATGGTAAAGAATGGAAAGAAGTCGTCCCTCGCCGTTCTGGCCAAGGCGTCGTCACGGACATTCTGCTTCCTTCGGCGGAAGTCCGGCATGTCCGTATCAACCAACACGGGAGGTCGAACGGCAAACACTGGTCCATCCATCAACTCGAAGTGTTCGCGAAGTGACAGTTCTGGCTTCCTTTAGCAGCTGATGTTCGGGTAGCCTCCTTTCATGATGATTTGCAAGCGCAACTTCCTTTTACTAACCAGCCTTCTTGGACTGACATCGGTGTGCTCTGCCGATGTGACCGAGAACATCCTGAAATCTAGAACATTCCACGCGTCTTTCGATAAAGGCATCGATGCTGACACCGCGAAGGGCGATTCGAAGCTCTACACGGTGATCGAGAAACAAGGGAAGCTCGGTCTGCTCACAGACGAGGCGACGGTGCGCGTCGAGACGGGCGGTCTTTCTGGTGGGGCGCTCAAGTTCACAAAGCGTCAGGCTCCTTGGATCTATTATAAAGCTGCAGGCAATGTGCCTTATGCGAAAACGAACTGGAGCGGCTCGGTTTCCTGCTGGTTGAAGCTCAATCCCGAACAGGATTTGGAGCCTGGGTATTGCGACCCTATCCAAATCACCACGCGTGCTTGGAATGACGGATCGTTCTTTGTCGATTTCGATGAGAAAGGAGACCCGCGTGATTTTCGGTTAGGCGCGTTTGCCGATTTACTGGTTTGGAATCCTGAGAAGAAAGAGGTTCCGATCGAGCAACGCCCGCTTCATTCGGTGACGAACCCTCCGTTCAGTCGCGATCAGTGGACGCATGTGGCATTCACTTGGGATAAATTCAACACCGGCGAGAAAGACGGGGTGGCCACTTTCTACCTCAATGGGCATCTGCAAGGATCGATCACGGGATGGAATCAGCAGTTCACTTGGAAAGAGGACGAAGAGAGTCGGCTTTACTTGGGACTGAATTACATCGGTTTGTTTGACGAGTTGTCTTGTTATGATCGGGCGTTGACTTCGGAAGAGATTGTTTCGATCTATCAGAATCAGAAAGGCGATGGTGGGAAGCTCTCGGCCGCGCTGATGAATGGGACAGGGCCGGGTTGGCGTGCACTAGGCGGAGCCGACTTCGTCAATGTGAACTGTGATGAAGACACCTGGACGTGGAAGGATGGATTTGCGCATTGCACGGGCAAACCCGTGGGCGTCATCCGTTCCCACAATCAGATCACCAACTGTGAGATCGTGGCGGAGTGGCGACATCTCAAGTCTGCCGGGAACTCTGGGATCTTTCTTTGGGCCTCCGAGTCCTCGATCAAGAATCTTTCCGAAGGCAAAGGAAGACTCCCGAATGGGATCGAAGTGCAAGTGCTAGATCTCGGGTACACGGAAGCCTATGAACGGGATCATAAGAAGCCCGCCGACTGGTTCACCTGTCATGGCGATGTTTTTCCGACTGGCCCTGCCAAGATGACGCCTTTCCCGCCTGTGGCTCCCGATGGGAACCGGAGCTTCCCTTCCAAGAATCTATCCAAAGGCATCAATGAATGGAATCACTACTACATTCGCGCCATCAATGGTGAGGTGCGGCTTTGGGTCAACGGTGAGGAAGTTTCCGGTGGGACTGGATGTGACCCAGCGACCGGATACCTTTGTTTGGAATCCGAGGGATCACCGGTGGAGTTCAAGAACTTGCGTATCCGTGAGCTTCCGTGAGGGTTTTAGGAGAGCACTTCTTCACCTGGCTTCCTGCTCTTCTAGGTGGGCTGTTTCCCTTGATTGTGAAGCTGGATCAATGGCTCTACAAGCAAGGAACGATTGGAGTCCGAGGTGCGATTGGCATGGAGTTTTTCTTTCTTGCGCTTTGGTGTGTGGCCGTGCTGACGGCATTGGCTGTGGGGGCTCAGATGATTCAGACAAGGAAGTGGTATGGTCTACTTTGGGTGGGCACTAGTATTGGTGTCAGTCTCCCTTTGCTTGGGGTCGGCTTCGATTGGGGTGCCGCCATTCTCCATGCGACCTAAGCAAGGCCGTTCATTGATTGGCTAGTGGTTTCACAAAGAGATTGCGCCAACGCACTTCGAATGGGCCGGTGCCTTTGGAAATGCCGTGGACTTGCAGTCCAATGAACCCTGATGATGACGATTCGGCGTCTGTCAGGTCAGCGATTTCAATGCTATTGATCCAAGTTCGGATGCGGTCGCCTTCGGCTCTGATGAAGAAGTGATTCCATTCGCCGTTCTTGAAAGGGTCCGTTTTGGGGTGGGTCTGGCTAAGCCAGCCTCGATCGGTGCCTTCAGAGTAGATGTAGCCCGCTTCGCCAGGTGCGGCTTCGATTTCGATCTGAGGGCCATGGACCCTGCCATTCTTAAAACCAGGCTTGCTTTGCGAGCGGATCTGCACCCCTGAGTTGAGGGCGGCATCGACTTTCACCTCGAACTTCAGCTCGAAGTCGCTGTAGTTCGTGTCAGTGCAGAGAAACGAGTTGGGACTCCCCTCCGTCGTCCTTCCAACGATGCTAGTCTCTTCGACACGATAGGTTGCGGTGCCATTGCGTTGCGTCCAGCCGCTGAGATCCGTGCAATTGAAAAGAGGAGTCCACGTTTGGGGAATCTCTCCTCGGTCTTCGATCCCGTAGTTCAGTTGTGGCAAGGTCCATGTGGTCTTGCATGGGGAACCTCCAGCAATGTTTGTCTGATTGCTAGCATCACGTGTTTCGAAAGTGACGGTGCCATTTCCTGGTTCCGGGATGCTGATGGTGAGCAGGCCGAAGTTGTTTCCGCGCATGCCCCAGATCTGATTGCGATGGTAGCGATCGAGGATCGAAACGGGCTGATCTTGTTGCAAGGGTGAACTTGTGAGGTCGACCAAGAGGGTGCCATCCGGCTGTGCCTGTTGCATGGCTTCGCTATGATGTCGATCGCCACTGAGAAAGACGACGCCACCGATCTTGTGCTCGGCCAAGGTGTCCGCAAGGAACTGAAATTCTCGGCGCGCTTCCTGATAGTGGCCTTCGCCGCGTCCGTCCTGACAGAGAACTTGAGTGCCATTGGCGATCACCTTCACTGGTGCGGTGGATTTCTTGAGACTCTCACAGAGCCATGCCAACTGCGCTTCTCCCCAGATTGCGCCCGTCTCCTTAGTGACGTCCTTATGTTTCTGAGGGGAATACTTGTAGTAGCGATCATCCATGAGGAAGACTTCGGCCGGACCACAGCGGAAAGAGCTGAAGATCCCGGGCGTTTCCGGGGTGCCCCAACCAGGGTTGGCCCACATTTGTTTGAAGATGCGGAGGGCTTCTTCTTTCAGCTCGAAGGTGCGATCAGAATTGTCCGGACCGTAATCGTGATCATCCCAGATGCCGTAGGAGGGCACGCGCCGGAGCATGGTTTGCAGGTCCGGATGCACGCGGGTGAGGAGATGGCGCGCACGCATGGAATCAGGGAAATTCCAGTCACCGACAGGTCCAGAGGTGGAGAAATGCTTATCACTGCCATCCGCGACAATGAAGTAGGCATTGTCACCAAGGAAGATCATCATCTGCGGATCCTCCTTGGCAATGGCGTTGTAGATTGGGCCGGAGGGGTATTGAGAAATCTTGCTACACGATCCAAAGGCGAGACGCACGTCGCCTGTTTGTGAGGGCGCAGGATAAGTGTTGAAGTCCATGGTCACCTCTTCGGGATCGCTGCCATCTCGTGTCGATGTTAGTGTGATGGCCGTCTTGGTCGCGGCCTGCAATCCAGAGAATCCGATCACATGGCAATCGGCACCGCGATCATGCCAATGGGTGGGTTTGTGAAAGCGATTGCCTTGCACGGCGACACCGGTGACGCGCGTGCCGTGTTTGATGCGAATCCACACGCTCGCGGTGGTGTCCGATACGTGACCCACCATGGGACCGGCATGGATCAGCTTAGGACCAGCGGCGGCAAGGCACTGAAGACAAAGGAATGCTGTTAGGATACAAGAGATGGTTTTCATGGACTTCCTTGTTATACGTGGCTGGGGACCCTCTGACAAGGCTGTGGAGATACGAATGTACGCTTACGGTTCCAGATGGCTAGAGTCGCGGAATGCGTTTCCTTCTTCTAGTCTGGCTGGCCGTTCTGAGTGTGGGCGCTGAAGGCTTGCACGAGCTTGAGATTGGCACCGTGGTCGGTCGAATGGAGGTTCGATACGGAAGCTCTCAAGGCTGAGCCGGGGGCACGTATCACGCTCACGAATACTGATCTGATGCAGCACAATTGGGTGCTCTGTCGTCCTGGCAAAGACACGGCTCTGAATGTGGCGAAATTGGCATGGGCCGTGGGAGCAGAGGCGGTGGCGAAGAACTACGTGCCAGGGTCTGATCAAGTGCTGGCCGCTTCAGAGATTATCAATCCTGGGGAAAGTGGTAGCTTCACGTTCCAGGCACCAGCGGAGAAGGGGGCTTTACCCTTACGTTTGCACGCTTCCTGGGCATGCCAGGAGCATGAAAGGCGTGCTCTATGTGGGGATCGAGTCACCGAAAGAGAAAGCCGTGGCGAAGAAAGACTTCCCTGCGAGCGGGCTCGAACGGGCCAAGCAGTCGAAGCGAAGCGATCTTCGCTATCAAGACAGCGGTTGCTTGTTCAGTGGTACCTTGACGATCACTGACACTTCACTTCCACCAGTCTACAAAGGCATCGCCTTGCAAGTGGGGGATCAGGGTGAGGGTGGCGTGGTCTTCGATCCTGATCTCATGCGGATGGCGGCTGGTTGGATCGGGTCATTCATCGAGCTGACCACGCGTGAAGATGAGAAGGTGGAGAATCGGCACAAGCTTGGCGCAAGCCATAGCTTTGTCACGGACGCTGTCCCTGGGTGGGCCCATGAATCCTGGACTGATACTCGCCCTCGGAAGCTCGGACCGCTTCCGGATGCGTGGGCGCACTATGAAGGGGTGTTAGGTGTCCACCTTTCTTCGTGAAGTGAGCACCAGGGGCCACTCCTGTTGGATAACTGGGGTCCCTGGTGAGGTTTGGCAGACGTCACCAGGGAGGGGTAGCCTATTGCCCTAACGGTCGCATATCGCAACGATGCTAGCTTCTCAATCGTGACAACGTCAGGGTATTTTGCGGCGAACATTGATCACATTTGCCTGGAGCGCTCCTCTCGCCTTCCTGATGCGCTTTTCTTAGCCTCCTAGAGCGTTTTCGACCCAAAGGTCAATGCTGTCCTCATATGCCCTTTCTTGCTTCCCGTGCCGTTTTTTAATCCTGTCACTTTCTTTGTGTTACGCTTCCTTTGCGCTCCGGTTCTTGTTAGGCTTTTTCAATGTTCCCTTCACCCGATTCCTCCCTTAAAGATGTCTTCCTCTCTCCTCTTCTCAACCTCGTTCTCTCCTGCAATTCTTTTCGCCAGTGTCCTGATCTAACTGATACTCAGTTTCTCGAAGTCGGCCTGCTTCGCGTCGTCGCTCCTCAAGAGAGTGGCCGTGATTTCCTGCAAAGCCTCAGTGATGTTCATTCGATTCATCTTCAGCGCTCACAGTTCTTTGCAACTCTCAAGAGTAAACGCCGACTTGCTTTCCTCCAAGAGATTAGCCAGCAGCTAAAGGACAGTCACCAGCATCGACTCGCCTACCACGATCCTTTCGCCGATATGCAAGAATTGGATGGCCGCGAAATCTATGCCGGTGACGGCCATTATATCGAACACGCGTGCCACGATCTTCGCCAGCCGCTTTATAAAAACAATCCTTACGTCGCTATCGGTCATTTCTTTGCCATCAACCTGCGCACCCATTGGCTCGATTATCTCGACTTGGCTGGTGAAGGCACCAAGAAGCAACACGACATCGCCGTGATGAAGAAAGTCTCCAAGCTACTGAAGGTTGACGGCAAGAAAGGCGCCATTTGGGTGTGGGATAAGGCGGGCATCGATTTTCGCTTCTGGCATAACCAAAAGCAAGCTCACGGCGTTTATTTCGTGAGCCGGTTGAAGAAGAATATGAAACCGCAGAAGTGCGAGGATTTGTTGTGGGATGACGCCGATGAACGCAACGAGGGTGTGATCGCCGACGAACTGGTGCTTATGAGCGGCGAGTTCACGATGCGCGTGGTCACTTATGAGGATCCCGAAACAGGCAAGATCTGGAAATACATCACCAGTGACTTAACGTTGCCACCTGGGGTCGTTGTGCATCTCTATCGGATGCGTTGGAATATTGAGAAAGTTTTCGATGAAACCGAGAACAAGTTACACGAGAACAAAGGTTGGGGAGTGAGCGCTAACGCAAAACGCATGCAGGCAGAGTTCACCGCGCTGACGCACAATCTGATGCTGCTCTTTGAAGCGAAAGTAGAACGTGAGGAAGAGATTCGCGATGAGAAAGTCGAAAGGAAATATCAGGTGGAACTCAAGCGCCGAACGAAAGAGGCGAGCAAGCTGGGGAGGTGTTTGCCAAAGATGGTCGAGCGGCTCCGGCGCCGAGCGACGCAATTCAGCTGCCAATTCATCCGTTGGTTGCGAAACCACCTCGCCATCCAATCTTCATATGAGGCAAGCCTGCCCGCTCTGCGCCGTGCTATGGTTGCCTATTTGTGATGAAAAGTGGACACCGTTCGAAGGGGTGTATTCTGCACGGCATCACTTTTATCCGGTTGGAGAAAATGTGAGCGCCACGTAGCTTGCCATTCCAATGGCGAGTTGCCGAGCGTGTTCTCGACATGGGAATGGCGAGCGACGTTATTCGCGGGCATCAACTGGAGAATCATAATGCCGGGAAGTGTAGGCCATTCCTACCGTTACCGAAAGTAATCTAGAAAGAGCAATGGGCCTTCCGGCTCTAGAATATTTGAGTCTATCACCTGCCTAAGAGCCAGCGGGCTCACTTTGCCATTAACACAAGAACCCAACCAACAGCCATCTTTCTGCCAAAAAGTAGGATGGCCATTCCTTGCCGTCCGTCCTTTCCCATTGCTAGAATATCCTAGGCTACCCCGCCTTTAGCATGCCTCCTGACAATACTACTCTGGCGTAGTGTTAATTGCGGCATCACTTTTTCCTGTTGGGAAAAGTGTGAGCGTCACGTAGCTTGCCATTCCAATGGCGAGCTACGTTATTCGAGGGCATCAACTGGAAAATTATGATGCCGGGAAGTATATCTATAGGGAGAACGTGGGGTTCTGAAGTACACGGTTGGCAATCGGCAGGTGCTTGAGTCGCCATGGTTGGAGAATGTGGGAGGGCTCTTTGTCTTCACGCGAACGTTCGAGATAATCAGCGGCCGCTGCCGATTGATGAAGCCTGCGCAGGATTGCAGTCTGGCGAGTTGGATGCAGCCTTGATCGTTGCGGGATTCAAGCCGGAAGCGGTGGCCAAGGTCCTGGAAGAGCACGGTGACAGGCTGCGCTTTGTGAGCCTGGGAACGCCCGGCGGGATTGGTGGGCAAGTTGATGGATTTCTGCTGAATTATCCATTTGCTAGTCGCTACCTCATCCCACGTCGAACATACACGAGCGGCGAGCATGTCCCGGAAGGATTGCCGCGCCAGTCTATCGTGACGCTTTCTGTTCGAACGGTCTTGGCCTGTCGGCGTGATTTGCCTGAGGATCTGGTCTTCGATCTTACCCAAGCGATCGTGGAGAAACGTTCGGAACTGATTCATCTTCATCCGGCCGCCGCGCACATCACGGGCCATCTCGATGAAGCGACTCTGGCCTTTCCGCTCCATCCGGGCGCGCGTCGGTTCATGCATCGCCACGAGCCAGGATTTCTCGTCACCTATGCAGAAGTCATGGCCTTTGGTCTTTCACTCATGGTCGCCACGGTGGCTCTCTTGAGTGCTTTTCGAAGGTGGATCTCGCGAAGGATGAAGAACCGCATCGATACGTATTACGTGCGATTAAATGATCTGTTAGAGAAGCTTCAGAAAGTGCCTGAGAAGGTGAAACTGAAAGAGATGGAGCTCGAACTCAGCGCCATGCAACACCAAGCATTTCAAGAATTGGTCGATGAACGTCTGGTCGCGAATGAATCGTTTCGGATCTTCCAATCGCTTCTCTCTGATTGCCAACGGCAGATCCACACGCGGCTCCAATCGGAGTGATGGCTTGTTAGAGATTCTTGTAGTAGTCAGCGATCCGGTGCGCGTGTTCATCGTAGGCGGCTTCGAATATTTCGGAGGCTTTCTCTGTTCCTATGACCGCACCGGCAGTGAGGACCTTGGGAGGTCGCCCCGCGCGGGTCAGGCGATCGGCGACCTCGGCTTTGATGCTATTGACGATGAGGCACCCTCCCACAGTGGAGCCTGGAGAGACCTTGGTTTCCAGTCCTTCGATGGTCACCATGGAATCGCCTAACGGAGCGCCGGTATCGAGTACGATGTCTGCGAAATCGGTGAGTTTCTTGCCATCCTCACGCTTTGACGTGCTTGGACCGGCATGCTGCTCGCTGACCAGGGCGACGACTTTGACGCCGCGTCGCTGGAATTCCTCGGCCATTTCGATCGGGGCGATATTACAGCCGCTGGACGAGGTGACCATCGCGGAGTCCGTCTCTTTGAGTGCGAAGTTACGCAGGATCTGTTTGGCCAATCCTGGCACATTCTCTAGGAACATGGCCTGGCGTTGTCCATTGGCTCCGACCACGAGATTGTGAAATGTGAGGGAAAGTTCGACGATGGGATTGAATCCAGGAAAGGAGCCGTAGCGCGGCCACATCTCTTCAACCATGATGCGGCTATGGCCTGAACCGAATAGGTGGACCATGCCGCCAGCAAGGATGCTGTCGGCAAAGAGGTCGGCTGCTTTGCCGATCGTTTCTAGTTGCTCACCGACGCGTGCGTGGATGCCTAGGCAGTGTTCGAGGTATTGGGAAGAGGGAGAAGACATGATGTTAGTAATTCTGTGAAAGTTGTGCTGCATGGTAGGCGGCGCCATAGGCGCCAGCCCAGGTTCCGAGTTCGGCTTTGCGTATTTCAATGCGCGCATCGGCGGGAAGCCATTCGCGAGTAGAGACTAGTTCGCGGAGCGGATCAAAGAGATGTTCGTTCGCTGCTGTCATGCCACCACCGAGAACGACGACCTCGGGGTCCACCGCATTGGCTAGTGAAACGATCGAAGCTGCGAGTGCGCGAAGAGACTTGAGCCAGACTTCACGTGCGGTCGCGTCTCCTTGAGCGTAGGCGGCGACGAGGGCTTCGGTGTTGGGAAACGCGCCGTTGCAACGCTTTGCTAGGGTGAGTTCGCCAATGGCGTCCTCAATGCTGCCTGGGGTGTTGCAGAGATCGGGATCGCCTTCGAAGTCGATCGTGGTGTGTCCGAGATGGCCTGCTCGGCCAAAGCGGCCCGTGAGTAGGCGTCCGGTAGAGACGATCGCTCCGCCAACGCCTGTGCCCAAGGTGTACATGACGACATCGTCCAATCCACGCGCGGCGCCTAACCAAATCTCGCCCATGAGCGCGGCGTGGGCGTCGTTCAGAACGGGAACTTTGTGAGAGATCTGCAAGGCCTCTTGCCAAACGAGGCCTTCCAAGCCATGCATACGCCCAGGCATGAAGGCGATGGCATCAGCAGACTTGGTGGCGAGCCCTGGAGCGGAGAGGCCGATATAGGAGACGGCATGACCGAGCTTGGATTCGTGCGTGGCGATCAGTTTGGCGACCTGGCTGACGAATGCAGGTTCCTGCCCTATAAATTCACCATCGAGGGTGGGTAGCGTTTCCTGATGGAGAGTCTCACCCTTCGTGTAGCTGACGGACACGCTCTTGACCTCGGTGCCGCCGAGATCGATGCCGATGATCGAGTTAGGAATCATGTCAGTGACGCGGTGACCCTTCGGTGACACTCCAACCACCGTCCACAGCTAACAATTGTCCCGTGACGAACTGCGAAGCGTCGGAGAGAAAGAACAAGACGGCGCTGTCCAGATCCTTGGGGTGCCCGATGCGGCCTCCGTCGAGCGGTTGTTTGCGTGAGACGAAGTCCATGATCGCGTCATTGCAAAGAGCACGTTCTGACATGGGTGACTCCACGAGCGCTGGGGCGATGATATTAGCGCGAATGTTATCTTTGGCGTAGAATGAGGCGATGGATTGGGTGAACCCAATCACGGAAGACTTGGTCGCCGCGTAGACATGCGAGGCGAAGAAATCAGGAGAGGGTGAGTAGCCAAGCACGGAGCCCATGTTGAGGATGACGCCACCACTGCCTTGTTTGAGAAACTGTTGTACTGTCGCTCGGTTCGTGTAGATGAGAGACTTGAGGTTGAGATCAATGGTGTAGTCGATCCCTTGATCGGTCACCTCGTGGAGCTTCCCATCGCCATGTCGGCGTCCGCTACCACCTGCGACATGATAGAGAGCATCTAGTTTTCCAAAGCTGGCCACGGCGAGTGCGACGGCATCTTCGGCGGCGGAAGAGGAGGCGGCATCGCCAGCGATCCCTCGGCTGCGTTCTCCTAACTGTTCCACAGCGAGATCCACTTTGGCTTGGCTGCGCCCTGTCACCACCGCAGACGCGCCTGCATTGATGAGGACACGGGCCGCTGACAAACCGAGGCCGGACGTGCCCCCGACGATCAGGACGCTGCGATTTGTCATGTCGTGAGCCTTCATTTCAGGCTCAGGATGCCTGCAACGCGAACGGACGCAATCAATAATGGGTGGGCAGGAACCACCTCGAATCGCACGAATGAGAAGTCGAGAGAAAGTGCCTGTTTGAGTCAAGATGAAGGCGACAACTAAGGAAACTTGAGCGACCTTGCCTCACTGCTGGGTCACTGAGCGAGGCGAATGTGTTCCATTGCGGAACGACACATCCGAATTCGCCCTGCGAATTCCACATGCGCCGTCCGGAGGTCTTTAATTAACCGTCTTCATCGGTGGCCCAGTAGGTTTCTTCTTGGTATGGCGCGTGCCATGCCTAAGGATGGCGACATGAGAAAACTCCTCGTATCCGCCCTTTCCCTCTCCTTTGCCGTTTCCGTGTGTGCCGAAGAAATCACCCATTCATTTCTCGGCGTGGGCAAGGCTAACAAGGCGGTCATCGTCGGTGAGGACAATCAGGTGGCCTGGAAATTCCATCTTCCAGCAAGCGATGGCTGGGTCTTGCCCAACGGAAACGTCCTTTTAGCATTGTATGGGTGTGAGGGATTTCCCAACGGCGGGGTCGTGGAAGTGGAGCGGGAATCCAAGAAGATTGTGTTTCAATACAAGGGCAGCCAGAAGGAGACGAGCAGTGTGCAGAAGTTGTCCAATGGGAACTATCTCGTCGCGGAACTTGGGCCCGTGCCCCAAGCCGTCGAAGTGAACCCGAAAGGTGAGGTGGTGAAGACCACGCCGTTCGCTTGTCAGAAGGAGAATGCGCACATGCAGACGCGTATGTTGCGTCAGTTGCCTAACGGAAACTACATCGCGCCTCACTTGCATGATTTCGCGGTGAAAGAGTATGAGCCAGGCTCAGGCAAAGTGGTGAAGACCTTCGCGACCGATGATCGAGGACGTGAGAAACGCGACTGGCCGTTCACGGCGATTCGATTGGCCAACGGAAACACGGTGATCGGGTGCACGAATGGCAATCGCGTGATCGAGGTCGATGCCGAAGGCAAGATTGTGTGGAGTGTGACGAACGACGACCTGGGTGAGGATCTGATCAAAGATGCCTGTGGTGTGCAACGCCTGCCGAACGGAAACACCGTGATCACAAGTTACTACACGAAAGCCGGTCAGGTGAAGCTCACGGAAGTCACGCCCGAGAAGAAAGTCGTCTGGCGCTACGACGGCATGCCTGCAGGATTTCATCATTTCCAGATCCTGACCACGAATGGGAAACCCGTGGAAGGGACACCTTTGCGTTAGAACTGGTTTCAAGGCTCATCAAAAGAGACCTCGGTCCTCAAGGAGCTTCATGAAGTTCTCCGCATGCTTGGAAATATCAGGGATCTTGGTGTAATCGACACGAAACACCGTGTAAGCTGAACCGTCAGGTTTTCGAGTGGATTCAGCTTTCGTGAAGTTGGAAACGAAGGACTTCTTCACCTCCGGTTTGATGAGGGAATGAATGAGTTCCATGATCGCGACGTGGCGCATCTGGTCGAGTGGATGCTCTATCGTTGAGCGATAATAAGCTCAGACCTCCTGACGTAGCAAATCCGCTGATTGCGGCAGGAAACCGTTAGTAACGCCGATTTTAGCCCACTTATTAATAATTTTCATAGATAGGTGCATTATGGAGAAATTCCATAGACTTATTCTGAAAATAAACCGTAATAACAACAATGATAGAATCGGAGTCGCTGGAACACCACCTTAATTTATAGCTATGATAACCTATTATCAGTAAAAGAATTACAATGTTTTTATGATGTCAGGCGGCGCCTGAATCCTAAGTCAAGAGGTCTGAAGCTAGCAAATCGGGATGGCTCAATCCTACGTCCTGGGCTGCTCGGATTGCCAACAGCTGATAGCAGAGGGACTCGCTGTCCTTGAGAGCATCCCATCCTTGCCTCGAGATCTTGGATGGAATCCGATCAGGCAATTTGTATATATCAAAGTGCCAAATCAACTCGGTCGCTAGCCTGTCCTATTCACCTAGGATAGCGTGAGGGGTGTCAGAGCCGTTCAATCGATAGTGCTCGTGTTAGGGATTGTGCCATGGCCAGAAATACGGCTGAGAAGGCCA
>JBLHHN010000004.1:0-50040 GCA_047616785.1 Verrucomicrobiales bacterium | reverse complement strand
TGGATCGCAAGCCGACGAAGCGCCCGACCTCGTTCATCATGATACACAAATTCAGAGGCATCCTGGTGATGCGTCGCGGACGAGAGAGATGCCTCGCGAGCCCGCTATCTTACGAGCAAGGACAGTAACTAATCGCGCTTGGCCTAAAAGGAACAATCTTCACAAGCAAACCAAATCCACCAAACAAGAACACAACATAACACTACGCCATCTACGCTGAATTGCCACTAAATTGTCGGGCAGGGTGCGGAATGTGTGTTAAAAAATTCTAATTTACTGACAATGACTCAACGCGAGTTGTCCTTACACATCAACCGAGAGATTCTACTAAATCAGACTTCGAGTGAGATCGTCGTTGGCACCAAACGTTACGCGCCAGACCCTCCTTTAGGGCATGGAATCGATCTCCCTATGGGTCATCTCGGATCCATCTCGGCCATCTTGCCTTTGGGTATCCAAGTAGCTTTGGAATGCAACGAGGCGGATGAGGAAAACGCCGTGGTCCAACTCGGTGTCACTCTAGCCGGGCTGCGCAATGGCGCCTGAGCAGAAGAATCCTTCGATCGACATGCTGTTTACTGCGACTCTGCACCGCTCATTGATCAAGATACCTATTGGCGAAACACTAATCATCGGGAGTTTTGGAGAGCACGTGTCATCGATAGACATCGTGTTGAAGAAAGCTCCCACCACGAAGACTCTCCTCATGATCCGCCCAACTAAGGTAGAAGGCCTAGAGTGGACCAAGCCACCCTTCACTTTGATGCCCTTTGAATTGAAAGATTGCTAACATAAACCAAAAGAAATGGTCATTGAGCCTTCTTCTTCTGAGTTGTGTGTGGAAATGTAATGAGCGCTCAAACTGCAAACAGAAACAACACTTTCGCTTTAAGAATGTCCGCGTGGTAGATTTGGTGCGTGTGCTGGCTTCCGAAGCCGAGCTGAATTTCGTTATTTGCTAGAATTTCGTCGGTTCGCGCCATTAAGCTCATGGGTAGGCAACTCATCTTGGTGGACCATGGCATTGAGTAAGAGTTAAGGGGCCTTCAACCGTGTACCCGGAAGATCGGTTTCTTCGTTCCCTCCTTCTTTCTGATCAGAGAACTTTCCCGCCTCAGCTTGCAACTGGCGCGGAAGGATTCCCGCACAGCGATAGAATGGGGCAGTGGTAGAATCCGTCAAGGATTCGACCAGCGAAATCGAGGCCTCATGACAGATATTTTATCAACACATGGCAACGGTGCTGCTGCTGCTGCACTTAGGACACAGAACATCAACCGAACCCAAGCCAGAAAACAACCGTGATCATCAACGCCACCACCCTCCGCCACCTCTCGGTGTCTCTTTTAGCCACCGCACTTCTCACCTCGGCCAGCTCAGGCGCCGTGTCTCGAATCTCTCTCGGCGCGGTCGGCATCTCCTCCGGGCCCTTGACCGAACCCACAGTGGTCGACTTCGGATCGCTTTCTGGAGATACCACTTACGAATTTGCCTTCAACGCGATCAAATCAGGTGCCTCGACTGCCATCGCGGGGAACTCGGCCTTCGCCATCAAGCTCGATCAGTGGAACGAGACCGGCGTCATGGGCACCACCCAGTTCGGGGTTGCCGATAATTTCTTCGCTGCCCTTGCCGGTCAGAGCGTTGATTCCGTGTTCAATGCTGACCTCCATGTGGCGATTGTCAATGACACCTCGGCTGCCGACGTAAGACTCTACCTTGATGGTGAACAAGTAGGCAGCCTCGCCGGCTCCCTTCCACTGGCTGACTTGGTCACTGTCATGGGCGCCAGCGATCCCGCCATCGACGTCATGGGCGACGGAAGCGTCATGTATGGCTGGGCCACCTATGACTCTGCTCTCAGCCCGGAGAACATCAGCTAACTCGCCATCACCTCTTTCGAGGCCATTCCTGAACCGTCCTCATCCCTGTTTCTCCTCGGTAGCCTCGCACTAGGCCTCAGCCGCCGTCAAAAACTAGCACACTCGTAGGTAGCCTGCTCAGCAGGCATGCAACTGTCGCAGAAGGATGCCGACACTGCGATAGAACGGGCCGGTCGTAGAACCTGCCAGGGCGTCGCTGAATTTGCCTAACCACGATGCCGCCGTCGCTTGAAGAAACGGTGGGGCTTGTTCGCGAATGTCAGGGTCTTCGGCAAAGGCTAATCGACCGGCGATGAAGAGGAGGAGACCCGCATGCTCTTCTGGCAAGGCGCCGAACGCTTCGGGCAATGCAAGATCGACCGAGGTTCGTAGGGAAGCGACGGATTGTTGGATCTGGATCGAGAGATTCTCGGCATTCTCCGTCCAGGCGCTGGCCATGGGTGCGACGCCTTTGGGGAGGATGAATAAGTGACAGTAGTCGACGGCGGCTTGCTCGTAGGCGGCGGCATCCCAGGTTTGGGATAGGTAAGCGACGCAATCTGGGTCGGCTTGACCGAAGACGGCCAGGACATCTGGTTGTGTGAGGATGTCGATGAGTTCTGGGTTCAACTCTTCGACGAGGAGTCGTCCTAGCAATTGCATCAACCCGCCGAGTGCGACGGATTCGTTAAGCGAGTTTGTTTCCAAATTTCCTCCGAATATTAGGACGACTGCGGCACTTCTTCTTAGTCGTAATCATACTCCTAATCTTAATCCCAGTCGCATAGGGATTACGATTACGAGTAAGATTAGGAGGCTCATTCATTCGCTGACTAAACCTTGGAGACCTTGCAGACGTTGTCGTACCAGTTCTGTCCGCCAACCAAGGGACATGGGTTGATGGGGAGGGCATCATTGATGGCCACACCGCCACCGGTGCCGCCGCGTTTCTTGGACCACCAGATGCCTTTGGGACCGTTGTTCTCGCTCTTGGGTAAGGTGTCGGGGGCGGGGATGCCTTCTTTGATCGGCTCGGTGATTTCGTTTGCGGCACGCCCCACAGCACCGTGCTCCCAGTGACCGGCGTGGTGCGAGCACGCCACGACTTTGGGATGCATGCCTTTGAGAAAACGGACGTGATTGTTAAACGACCCCATGATGCCGGTCTCGCCAGCGCGGTAAGTGTGGCCTTTGGGGCGGTAGACATCGACTTTCACCTCATCCCCTTCTTGCACGCCCATGGCTTTGCCTGTGTCAGGATGCATGAAGACGGGATTCGTGTGCACGATCTCGGCGTGGTACTTCCAGTGACCGGAACGGCCCTGGGTGTGCACATTCCATTTGAAGGTGGTTAAGATGAAATCGTCATCCTTGAGGTCCTTGTGCTCTGGCACGGTGCCCCAGATGGCGATCGGACTGGCATTGACGTCCTCTAACGGAAGCCCGACGGCCTTCGCAGCCGTGGGAAAGATCTCGTCATAAATGTTGATCACCTTGTCCGGCGTGTTGAACCCACGCACGGCGACGCCGTCACGCATGATGCCAACGGCCTTGCCAACTTTCATGACGAGCCCGTTGCCTTCATCGATCTCGGTATCGGCGAGTTCGGCGTCTGTGAGAGGGCGTTCGTAGAGCTGGTAGTCTTTCTCACGTTCCGGGTCGAACCAGATGCCGCGTTTCTTAAAGTCTTCCCAGGAGATGGGTAGGTTCTTGTACCATTCTTTGTAGTAATCCTCTTCGTCTTCGAAATCGAAATACGTCTCCATGCCACCACCGATCTTGCGGGCGAGATCACGAAGGATGATCTGAATGGACCGTGATTCGCCCATGGGAGGCACGAGCGGCTGGCGCACGCCCGTGTAGGGCACGAGACCATAGTTGTTCGTGGAATGATGATCCCAACGCTCAAGACTGGTGGCCTCTGGCAGAATGATATCGGCAAGGGCGGCTTGCTCTCCATAACCGATATCAACTGCGACATGGAACGGGATCAGCTCCTCGTTTTTGAGCACTTCGCGCACGGCATTCGCTTCAGGGTAACCGTAGGAGGCTCCTAACGTGAACGACATGTAGACGCTGACTTTCTGACGCTTCTCTTTGATGTAAGGATACACGAGTTGCCCCACGCGCATCTGGTACCAATGCCAGGCTAACGGATACTCACTGGGCGTGGCGAGTTCTCCAAAGTATTTCTTCTTCCACATCTCTGGGAAATTGAGCACACGATCTTGCACGTCTTGCGGCAGTTTCTTAAACGGCTCTTCGAGATAGCCCTCACCGATTCCCCAAGGCTTGGGATCGGCGGCTTTGGGACCCGGTTGGCTGAGCTTGGGCAGGCCTTCTTGACCATAACGTCCGGCCCATCCACGCAGGGAGCTCAGACAGAAGCCTCCAGGCTTGCCCACATTTCCCACCAACACATCGAGCATCCGGATGGCACGATCTGATTGCACGCCATTGTAGTGTTTGGCAGATCCGCGATTGGACATGGTGCAGCAAGCGGGCGCGGCTTTGGCGAAATCGATGGCGATGCGCTCGATGTCTGCCGCAGGCACGCCACTGATCTTCTCCGCCCAAGCGGGTGTGTAATCAGCGACTAGCTGACGCACTTCCTCTAACGGAAAGTTCGCCCAGCGCTCCCAGAATTCTTTGTTCTCCAGGCCCTCCTTTAGAATCGTGTGAATCATGGCGAAGGCGACGGCGCCATCGGTTCCCGGCATGATGGGGAAATAATCATCCGACACGGATGCCGTCGCGGAAGGACGCACTTCGAAAGTCACCATCTTCGCGCCCTTATCGACACGGGCGGTTTGGATGCGATGCATCATGAAAAGCCCACCTTGGTAGGCTTCCATGGGATTGCCGCCGAAGTTAACAATGTACTGCGTGTTCTCAAAGTCCTGCGATTCCCACTCGAACTCCCGCCCATAATAACTCATCAACGGCGCGCGTCTGTTAGAGCTACAAATGGATCGGCGATTCAACCGGTGTGGCGTGCCAAAGGCGTTGGTGAATTTTTTAGTGTAGCCCTTGGTCTTGTCACGGCCGTAGTGAAAGACGAACTCTTCGGGTCGACCTTCATCACGCAGGACTTTCATCTTGGAAGAGATCTCCTCATTGGCCTCCTCCCAGGAAATGCGTTTCCATTTCCCTTCCCCACGTTTGCCCACACGCCTGAGCGGGTAGAGCAGACGCTCGGGATAGTAGGTGTAGCTGATCATCCCCTGCGCTTTGGAACAAATGTTCCCTTTCGAATTGGGATCTAACGGATTACCATCAATGCGTCGGACACGACCATCTTGCACCCAACCGACGACACCGCAGTGCGTGGTGCAACCGAAGCAGATGGTGGGAACGGCCTTGGCCTTGGTGTAATCAATCTTACCTGCGGTAAGTTTGGCTATGTCGAACGTGGGCTTGCTTCCGGCAAGGCGTTTGACGAGTGGCAACCCGGTTGCGGCAATGCCGAGAGCGGCAGCAGCACCCGTGCCGAGTTTGAGAAGATCGCGTCTTGAGATGTCTTCGGACATGATGTTGTTAGAAGAAAAGGGATTGGCCGGCTGTGATGAGCCAGGTGCGAAGAAGGACAGAACCGACGAGAGCGCAAAGTCCGGCGAGGATTCCCGAGGTCTTCGGGCAACTCGCGATGATGACAATCGGGAGCACGACGCCGATGGCTAGGAAAAGGTAGGCGATCAGGTCCTTGGCAGGTCCCGCATTGAGGAGAAAGAAGCCTGCAAAGACAAGCATGCCGGAAAGGAGAATCCGTTCGATGAAGATCAAGCTGAGCGGCAGACTCTGGCGATGTTTCGGAGCGAGCAGGCTACTCGCCGCCATGCCCGCGTGAAGTCCAGAGAAACCTATTAGAGGGACGATGACCCATGTCTGCCACAGAGCATTGGCCTCACCCTGCCAGAGCACGAATCCTGGATAGATGGCCAAGGCCAAGGCTAACAAACGCAAGACCCAGAGGGCGGCGCATTCACCAGCCGTCGCACTGCCAGATTTCTTATCGCGGTAGAGCGCCCAGCAGAAGATGGCGACCAGGGTGAACGCCATGACAATGCGCGCTCCCCACGAGATGGCGGACTGCGGGTTGGCTTCTGTGAGGATGAGGAGGAATCTCATCGGATCCACCAAATCGTAGATCAGGAACGCGATGCCGACGCTGATCGCACCGATAGCTAACAAGAGGCTACGGCGTCCTGTGAAGAACATGTCAGGATCGCTTCGATGCAGCGTGATGCTTGCGACAAAGGCGCTGCCTGCGGCCACGCTCGCGAGGAAGAGGTAGACGATGATTTGAGGTCCAAAAGGGGCGTTCATCGCTCTATGCTAGATCTTGGTCGAAAGGTTGTTCTGTTCGTAAATGACGTCCTCATCTTGGGGACTCAACTGCACCCCGAGATTGGATTTCTTCTCCATCCAGGATTCGTGACTCACATAGAGCACTGACGGATCCGTACCGGCGTCTTCTTTGAAGGCCTTGGCCCCTTTGGCCTTCGCCTCCATGGTCACGGGATCCTGCGGGTTATCGAGATCACCAAATCGGATGGCGTCCGTCGGGCACGAGGCGACACAGGCAGGCTCCAACCCAACTTCGGTGCGGTGGGTGCAGAAATCACATTTCTCCGCCTTGTTCGTCTCGTTGTTGATGAAGATCGCGCCGTAGGGACAGGCAGAGACGCAGGCTTTGTTGCCGCAACACTTCTCGTCATCGACGACCACACGGCCATCCTCAAGTCGACCGATCGCTTCGGTCGGGCAGGCCTTCAGACAAGGCGCGTCCTGACACTGCATGCAAATCAAGGGCAGGAAAGCGATGGTCGGCTCTGCGGGACGTTCCAAGTAACGCACACGCATGCGGAAATCGCCCAGTGGCACTTCATGCTCGGTCTTGCAGGCCACGCTGCAGGAATGGCACCCCGTGCAGCGCTGCAGATCGATGAGCATGAAAGCGCGTTTGTAATCGAGCCGGTATTCGGGACCGACGTTTTCCCAGGGAATGGCGGGCAATTCAGGCATAAGGGTATCGTGAGGTTGGAGGAGCCAAGGAACGCTTTGTTCCGAACGTGCGCTTCCATCGGGAAGGGCCGCAAAGAGGGACGATCTGATCTCCTCTTAGATGATTATTATGAACGCTGACCAGCGCCCAAGATGACAGGGCGTCAGTCATGGACAGGAAAGCGGGGGGTGCGTAGGGCGGAATCAATCACGTCTCTTGAATTGTGTTCGCCGAACTGTGGAGTGTCAAGCAACGGGACGATGCGGAACAGTAAATGTCACAGAGGCGACACATAGCGAATGACTAATGTGACATCCGCGTCACTGATATCTCTTGAGATACTTACCTAAACGCTTGCTGAGGTTTGAGTTAGTTCTTGATTGTGGAGGAAACGTCACATTTAAATATTACGTAATCGTTTCTTTAGGTGTTCACATCGGCCCCCTAATCTGACTATTACGCAAGATAACCCAATGAAATCTACACCAACTCAACTCATTCTCAGAGCGTCGGCCCTGAGCCTTGCGTTCGGAACAATGTCGCTTCAAGCAGACGAGCCGGCAACGGACGCCCGCTTACGCGCCCTCGAACATGAACTTTCCATTCTGCGCCAAGAGCTCAGTAGTGAAAGATCTACCAACTCTCAAGCGAAGCGTCCCACGGACTACGTCGCTGGTGAGTATGTCGCTCCTCCGATGGATCCGGTGGATCGTGACGATGTCTTCGTGGCCCCCAAGCAATCGGCAGTGACCGAACTCAAGGTGCGTGGCCGCTTGCACTATCAGTTTGGCTATGCCGGATCTGACGACTACTCCGATTTCTCCACTTTAGAATGGCGCCGACTACGACTTGGTGTTTCCGGCAAGATTCTTGATGACTGGAGCTTTGAAATAGTAGGTAGAGTTCAGACTACTGACAGTGCCACCAAACTGGAGGATGCCTATCTCCGCTACAACGGGCTCGACTGGACCACAATTTCCTTCGAGCATCTTCGGCCTCGATTCGGTGCCGAGTTGAACACCTCTTCGTCGAAGATTAAGACCGTAGAGCGTTCTAACATTTCGAACTCGTTTGACCCTGGTAAGATCACCGGTCTCAGCTTCGCAGGGGACTACGGGATCTTCGATTACCAACTCGGTGCCTACAATGGTGAGAGCGGGGATCAACGGTCTTCGGAAAGGACAAACCTTGGTAACGAAGGCGTCCCCGAATACTTGCTCAATGCGAGTATCGGCTTGGACTTCTCGGAGAATGTCGGTCTCGATCAGCTGGCTTTCCGCTTAGACTACATCGACAATTCTGACGATGACGGCATAGATCAAGTTTTCGGACCCGAGAATGCCTGGGCCGCGAGTGTCTCCCTGGCTTCTGGTCCCTTTAGCTTCGTCGCTGAATACGTGCAAGCTGAGCTCTTTAATGGTAGTGAACTCAGCGGTTTCTACCTCATGCCTAGCGTGAGGCTCTCCGATAAGTTGGAGGCCGTGCTGCGCTACGAGACCATGGAAGGTGACGACGGCGGTACCATCCGCCATCAAAGCCGCTACGCTCGTCGCGTGGTGGCTTCCAATCCCGGCGTGCCTTCCGCAGGTGTGCGAGGAGAAGATTACTGGGCTCTCTATGGCGGCGTGAACTACTACGTGAACAAGAGCCTCAAGCTCATGTTCGGTGTCGAGTATGCCGAACTGGATGATATCGCAGGCTCCAATGGCAGCCTCGACACCATCACCGGATACGGCGCCGTGCGATTGGAATTCTAAGAGGGAACGGATTTCCATCCTACTTGATTAAGTAAAGTAACGGGCGCGGCAGAGATGCTGCGCCCGTTGTGTTTTCTCATGCAGTCTTCGCGGTTCTTCTTGGCAATGCTTCTTTGCGGCAGTCTCTCGCATTGCCAGCAAACGGCCACCCCATGGAGTCAGAGCGTCTCCACGAAACGCGTCCTCACATTGATCGCACAGACGGATCCGGCGGGGAGCTTTGATGGTATTGAAGAAACTCTAGCGAAGAACTTTGCGGTTCTGCCAGGGCATGAGAATCGAACGCAACGGATCTCTAGTATCGCCGCCTTGAATGCGGCCATCCAAGCGGCCGCTCCGCTCGATGGTCTGATCCTCGCTTTTCACGGAAAACCTAACAAACTGCACATCAGTCCCACCGAGAGCATCCATCAGCGGAATCTCTCCGAGGCCTGCGGTCAACTCGGGCCCTGCCTCAGACCTGGGGCACCCGTGATTCTCTACGCCTGCCTCACCGGCGAGGGCGACGACAATTTGGCCCTGGATCTTTCCAAAACTCTGGATCGTCCAGTGATCGCTCCGACCCATTTCTGGCTCATGCAAACGGCCGTGCCACTGTACCAACGCGTGCCTGAACTCGCTCTCGACGACGCTGAAAGGCTCTGTGTGGCGCAGGGTAAGTTCGCCCTTTACTATAAAAAACGTCTAGCATCAGGGAAAGATCGCTATTTGATCGCCCACCGTGCTATGAATACGCTCTGCTTGTCAGACGGCTTCATCCAACGGGCATCCCGATTTCACCCATTGTTTCGACGCTACTCTCCTTAAAACCCATTTGCGAGTAACCTTGGACCCGACACAATACACTATTCTTGTCGTGGACGATGAAGAAGACGTCGTCGACCTCGTCTGTTATAACCTGGAGAAAGAAGGATTCCAGACACTTAGAGCGCTCAATGGCACCAAGGGCCTAGAAATAGCAAAGCGCGAGCGCCCTTCCGTCATGATCCTCGATCTCATGCTACCCGGCATGAATGGCCTCCAAGTCTTCCATGGCCTGAAACAGGACTCCCGCACCAAAGACATCCCGGTCATCATGCTGACGGCCAAGGCTGAGACTTCCGATCGGATTCTTGGCTTGAAAGCTGGCGTGGATGATTATGTCACGAAGCCTTTCAGCCCGAAAGAACTGATTCTTCGCGTGGCGGCCGTTTTAAAATGGGTCCGACCTGTAGCTTCGGAAACCATGGTCGAGACTGGTCCATTCGTCTTGGATCGCGGCCAATTGCGCTGCTACATCGGCGGGGAACTGATCCATCTAACCTCGACCGAATTCAAGATCCTGCTCGCTCTCGTGGATGGGAGCGGAGTCACCGTCACCAGGGAAAGCCTTTTCGAAAAGATCTGGGGAAGCATGGAGAAAGAATCCAGCCGAACAGTGGATACTCATGTGACGCGACTCCGGAGGAAGCTTGGAGAAGACGGCGATCGGATCAAGAACGTACGCGGCCAAGGCTATCGCTATGAGCCCGAGCCAGACGCCGCTTAGCATTTCCTCTTGCGAACCAAGAAATTCACCCCTTTACAAAGAAAAGGGCCTGTCCCATAATCTGTGTTCCTATGCTCGGCGTCATCGTTACCATCCTCACCGTCATCCTAGCCTTCATGTGCCTGGTGATGTCTCTCGTCATTTTGATGCAGCGCCCGAAACAAGAAGGCCTCGGTGCCGCATTCGGAGGTTCACTCACCGATAAAATGCTCGGCTCCGGCACCACGGATTTCCTTCAAAAGGCCACAGTCTTCATGGGGGTCGCGTTCTTCGTGCTTTCATTGACCATCGCCACCCTGATGGCCTATGACCGGAATGCTGATCGCCAAGCAAATCCTGATCAGATCAAGAAAGCTGCTGGCGAAGAAGCTGCAGCCCCCACGGCTGATGCCATCGCTCCTCCAGTTGATCCGACTCCGACTCCAACAGTCATTGAGGGGGCAGTCACCAATCCTCTTGTGGCCCCCGAGATCGAATTGCCTGCCACAGAAGACGCTCCAGATCCTGCAGAAGGCGCTCCAGATCCTGCAGAAGACGCTCCAGATCCGACAGAAGACGCTCCAGATCCGGCAATAGAGGAACCAGCAGCAGACCCGCCCGCTGGAAACTAACTAACTTTCGCTGTTCAAGCGCCTGAGGCGTGCTTGTCACCATGCCGCTTCGGATGCCTCTCGAATAGAACTGCCTCATGAATTGGATCGCGAGCATCGGCAAGATTCTCGGAGGCTTGCTAGCCAGTGACGACGATGGCGCCAAAGACAACCGTCGCCATCGCGAAAAAGTCATTTCCCAAGGGCTCGCTCGTATAGCGGGTCAGTCGGCAGACAAAGAAGCCCTTCAATCTGTTCTCAAACGCCAGGAGGATATCGACGCCCTCCTCCGGCGGATGAAAGAGGAAGGCGATGACTTCGACACCAACACCATTCAGTTCGACGGCCTGAGCAAACTCACGCCCTTCCAAGAATCGAAGAAAGGCTACATCCTCGTCTACGCGCAGGGCTTCCTTACCGGTCTCTTACAAAGACTTATTCTGAAACCCAAACCAATCGTCAGTGTCGTCTTCCGTCCTCAAGAAGACCCTTCCGCGCACGTGCCCGTGCTAGAACGCGGCCACGGACTCGCATTCGAGCTCCCCTTCTTTCCTGACGAAGATCCCGCCATGCTCTGCGAATTCTTCGGCGAGATCACCGCGGTCTCTCAGAAAGCGTCCGCCTTCGCGACACTCACACAGTCCGCTGTGCTCCCCGTTTGGTGCCGAATGGATGACGAAGGGATGACCTTGGAGATCGCCCCGCCTCTCGAAGATCATGCCTCCGCCGAGGACCTCACCCTGGCATTGGTCGCTCATTTTGAAAAACGCATCCGTGCCACCCCTGCCGAGATGGATTGGGACGCCGAATGCTGGGACCCGCCATTGGAGAGCCTGCTGCCAAGTAGATCCCCTTGGAAACTGGCTCTACGGCCTAACCAAACCCTAGCCGATCTCAAACCGTATCGCATTCTCGCCCGTGTTCCGGACTCTGTCCGCGAAGCTTGTCTGTGCATCCCAGCGATTCGCGCACTCAAACGTGGCCGAGAAGATGTTCATCTCACCGTCCTGACGACAGCTGCCATGGCCCCTATGTGGCAGCAGCTTGCCGAGTGTGATGCCTGCCTCGCTCTCGAAGCCGCAGCGTCTGAAGGTAAAACATTTTCGCTTGGCATCGTATTTGATCGGGATGACAAACAGGCTCTCTCACAGATACAACGCCATTCCGTAGCTCGCGTGATCGGCATGGAGAACCATCCCTCGGCTGAGAAGTTCGATGACATGCTCAGCATGCCACGAAAGCTCGGCCCACCCGAGCACAGGAACCGCACCAACCTGCGCCTCGCCCACCGGCTCGGAGCCGATGTTGTTCATGACGCCGATCTCCGGTCACCCGTGATCGCAAACACCACTGCATCACAGAGTCTCACCGTCGGCGTGGCTCCCGATAGCGATGACGGTCCTACTTACGCTTGGCCGACCGAAAGGTATCTTGAGGTCGTCTTACGCATGTCCAAGGCGAATCCCTCCATCACATGGCGAATCCTCATCCATGAGCAAACGGATCCCAGCGCCTGGGAAACCCTACGCAGCGAACTCGGTTCTGACATTCTCACCATTGTATTGGGCGCTTCCAGCATCGAAGAGCAATTGGTCGCTTTGCGAGGGTGTGCACTCCTGCTCTCGAACGACAACGATTTCCTCCATCTCGCAGCAGCGATGTATGGCATGCCCAGCATCGCCATCTACGGACCAAGCGAACCCATCGAGAGCGCTCCCACCTCTTCATTGTCACTCACATTACGACGCCACGTCGAGTGCACCCCGTGCTTTCTCAAGGAATGTCCCCTGGATCACCGGTGTCTCAACGAGATAGACGTCGACGAAGCCACCGCCGCCCTCGAAACGTCGCTGGCACGCCTGACAGCCTAGTTTTCGTAGGCCAGTCTGCTCTCAAGCGGCTTCCCACAAGGTTCGTTGCGAATAGCTCCGAATTAGCGTGCACTCTCGGTGACGCGATGTATGACAAGCCTATGGCACAAGGAACAATCAAGAAACTTACTGACAACGGCTTCGGCTTCATTGAAGGAGCTGGTGACGGCAAGGAACTGTTTTTTCACCACACTTCCGTGGAAGGCACGACTTTTGAGGATTTGCGTGAGGGCCAGGCGGTAGAATATACCGAAGGCAGCGGCCCTAAGGGTCCTCGTGCCGAGAACGTCAAGCCTGTCTGAGTCCTTCCAGGGTCTTAGAACTCCCTGGCTGCTTAAGAGCACCTTTGCGCTGCCGTCTAACGGTAGCGTTGGGTCGTCTGCTAGTAGCGGTGGATGGTCATGACAACTTACGTTTACGAGACCATTCCGCAGAGCCTTGATGAGGTTCTTGTCCGTTTCGAGGTCAAGCAACGCATGACAGATTCCAAGCTCACCGAACATCCAGTCTCCGGTAATCCGGTGCGTCGACTTGTTTCCGGTGGCTTCACGGTATCGCGCGCAACCTTGCACCCTGTGGGATCGGTCACTGACCCATCGTGGCATCAGAAGGATTGAGGTTTCGGTGTCGAGACCTCAATCCTTATGAGAAAAGTTCGGATCTTTCGCGAATCGGCGGACTTGCTCGGATCTCCGAAACTTGGCTTTCTTCTGTGGCCAAGGAATGTTCTCAGCTATCCAGCCCTAGCGTTGCAAGAGGGCAGTGGACTGCGCTGGGAATAAGACTTCTTTCCCATAGCGCTCCTTGCGCGGTAGCCGTGCATTCATGTGATCGAAGAGCGCCGTGGTGCAATTCGAACGAAATGAATGATAGAACTGAGGCTGATCGACCAAGCCCTGCGCTTTGCGCATCATGTCGAGAAAGAGTCCTTTGAGAAACTCGTGTTCGGCAGCGATCGGCACGACGTAGAGATGGGATTCGGGATCCAACGTACGCCAGGTGAACGCATCGCGCTCCGTGTTGATCTGATAGGTCTGCTCGAACTGACGGTAGATCCCCGGGAGCAGCCCAAAGGATTCTCCTTCCTCGCGACGTGCTTCCACGGACACCACCACACGTTTGCTAGGGCCAAAGCCAAAGCTCAACATCGCATGCGCAAAGTGATTCGAATCTTCCAAGGGCTCAAGAAGCAGATTCAAGGCGTTTAACTGATTCAAATCATAGCTCTCCTCAATCCAATGCAAGTCCACGTCCTGACGAGAGAGCCACGTGAAATCCCTCACGTCCTCGACCCTCACAAGGCCATGCGCTTCATCAATCGCGACCTGAGGAAGATGCGCGTAAGGCATATCCCACGCGCGATCCTTGCGAGGCTGCAGATAGCCGAAGACCACCGCAAACATGATCAGCGCAGAGCCGACGGCCAGCCCGATCATGACTCTACTGTTCCACCAATACGCAATCGGCCAGGCCACTAGCATTAATATGACGAGCTATCCCGGAAAACGTGCCACAGTGAAAAGGCCTCCGCAGGTCCAGTACCAGGCCAGTGCCAAGCCCACCGCGCCAAGCCCACGTCCTAACCGTGCTTTCCAATTAGCGACCATCGTCGCCATGACTCATACACCATTTGTGTAGCGCGAAGCAACCAAGCATCTTTCTTCTTATCGAACACTATCCGCCGTGATACGGAACCCACGGCTCATCGAGGCTTTGTCCGCAGAGGGCAATCGCCCTTGAGTCAGATCAGACGTTTCTTTGGTCACAAACGAAGCCCCTTTGACCACGGGCTTTTGGTCATCTGGACTATCGGAGTTGGCACTATGCGTGGCCGTCCATTCTGAGACATTTCCCGCCATGCCAACCACGCCGAAGGGACTCACGTCGGCGCCTAACTGATCGACCGGCGCCCATGCATTGAACCCATCCAGTTCGCCACCAGCACCCGCCTCTTCATTATAGTCCAACCCTGTATTGGCTTTGCTAGAGTCGGACTCCGATCCCCAAGGATAAAGCAACCCTTCCGTCCCTCGCGCTGCCTTTTCCCATTCATCCGCATTGGGCAGGCGACCTCCACGCCATCGCGCGTAAGCATACGCATCCCACCAATCCACACCTACGATTGGGCAATTCACGTTCAACGACTCCCCGCGGTAGACCCCTTGGGCTTGAGCTGCGGCATAGAAGTTGGCCCAATCAGGCGACGCGTGCCCACTCTTGGATTTCGGTTGATCCACATGATCGAAGGTCTTGCTCCCCATCGCCTCTGCGAGGAACACCGCATACTGCGCGATAGTGATTTCATATTTCGAGATCCAGAATTCTGGCAACTCGATCCGCTGATCTTTCTGAAATATAAAAGGACCTTCAGGCACACGCACCATGGGATTCTCTACCGCCGGCATAGGGCGATTCGCCTGATACCACCACCAACCTACGGTGAGCGCAACTCCTATCAAAAGCACCGTGAGCACTGCCGTCAACTGGCTCCTCGCTTGGGCCACCTCCACAGAAATCTCGTTCACCGAAGGACTGGTGAATGGCTCGGGCACCATCAATCCTTCTTGCTCTGCTAAAGAAGGCGTCGGTGAGGACGTCACTTGAGTGGCTATGTTGCAAGCACGCTGCAAGTCATTCCAATTCCGATAGACCCGCGCGTGCTCAGGATCCATGCGGGAGAACAACCGGCGGACGTCTTCCAAATGCGTATCGTCCGCACGCAACAATCGCCAGAAACTGGTACGAATCACTTCTAACGATTCCGCGAAGGCTGTCGGTTCGGTAGGCTCCGCCGTGGCCAGATTCGCCATGTACGGTTCTTCATGAATGAGCACGAGCGCCTCCGGCTGAAAGGCGCGGGAGCCTAACTGATTCTTCTCGTAGTACAGAAAGGTATCACAGACCGTTCTGAGCAGATCCCAGACAAAGGAGAGCGGGAATCGATGCCCTTCCGCGCGCAACTCAGCAATGTCCTGACCCGACACCACCTCACGGGTGTAGAACACCACACCATCCTGTTCACTCGCTTCATACACCGAGGCGATCCGAGGATGTGTCACTCGCGCTTTCGCTTTGATGTCCTCTCGGAATGCGGCCACCGCCTTCGAATTCGCACACCGATGCGGCTTCAAGAGCACCAAGGCAACGGTGCGATCAATCGAGCGCTGACGCGCCACATAGGTCTGCGTGTCGTCCGTCTCATGGAGAATCTCTTGGAGATCGTAGTCGCCGAGTTGTGCAGGGGGAGTATCAGACATGCGGCAAGACTAACATGGCTAGAAATCAAACAACGTCGAATCCAGCTCTCTCCCATCATCGGATTCCGAGAGCAACTCGACAAGCACGCGAGGCTCTACCAACACATCCTGAATCTCGTCCCGATAGTACAGTTTCACCAGATACCCAAAGAACTTGCGGTTCGCTCCGTCATCGATTTTGGGAATGTTGAAAGTCACGTCTAACAGTTCCTCCTCAGGGTCTTTGTAATCTGGATTCTCCGAGCGCCATGGATTCACTTCTTCAAAGGGAGGTTGCTCGCCCACGCAGAGATAGATCTCCAAGCCATCGACGAGATCATAGAAATAGATGTACGGTTTCACTTCATCCGGATCGATCTCTTCGCCCGCTGCCGCTCGAAGGCTCAGCGCCAGCTTCACTGTGCGATTCCCTTTCTCATCTTCCATCACATCTGCAAAGGCCGGGCCGATGCTGAGAGGTCGCTGAGCAAGACCACCCGAGAAATTCTCAGGATCTTCACCATTGAGATAATGTGTGGCCAACGTCGCCAGTGCACCTGAAAGCTCTTCTCCCATGTTGGCCACAGCTTGAAAGTGCCGTGTCGCACGAGGCTTATTTCCTAACTTATCAAAGACGATTCCCATGCGATAAAGCACTTCGGGATGATTCGGTTCCAGCTTGTTCGCATCATCGAGTTGCTTCAACGCGCCGATCATGTCTTGATCTGCTTCTTTCAATTTCGCCAATTCCAAAGCCTTGGCCGCTTCTATAGAGCGCAGCTTGGATCGCCCCACTTGGGTCACTTCCGCCTTGGCTTCCGCGAAGTCCGCAGACCCGGGGATGTCTTGCATGCGCGGTGGCGGCGGTGGTATCTGCGCATTGGCCAGATCCTCGGGCCTTGCGCCGCCAAAGGGATTCCTCGGCAAGGGAAAGACCGCATCCGCGAGCTTCTTCCGCCGATCCGTTCGCTCTACCGTAGCCACCATCTCTTCTGCCTTGGCCATGGCCGCCTGAGCTTCGGCCTCCATGGCGCGTGCCTCGGCTTGCTGCCGACGCGCGCCCCACACCAGGACTGCCATTTGCCCGATCACAAGCAGCATCAGCACCGCGACAACAATGACCGTGCCACGAGCATACGAGGGACGTTGGGGAGGCGATGAGGGCGTGTCTTCCATAGGGCAGAAAGCTCTGCGACCCTACGCGCGCGAATGAATCGCTGTCAAACTCCCTCGGCCGTTCAGAAGATTGACAAATCATGCCCACCTGCTCTCCTAGGCTCCATGGAATCCGTTAGACTAGGACTGGTCGGCCTCGGCAACATGGGGCGTGCGCACAAAGCCAACATTCTCGATGGCAAGGTGAAAGGGTTAGAATTAACCGCCGTGTGTGATCTTGCGCCCGCTCTGGAAAGCGTGGAAGAGGATCTTGCCAAATTCACTGATGCCGGAGAGATGATCGCTTCGGGAAAGATCGACGCCATCCACATCGCCACACCGCACCCGTTCCACTGCGAGATCGGCTGCAATGCTCTGGAGGCCGGTCTGCATGTGATGATGGAAAAGCCGCTCGCCGTGCACAAAGCGGAGTGCGAGCAACTCATCGCCGCTTACCAAGACAAGACCAAGGTCTTCGCCGCGATGTTCAATCAACGCACGGACCCTCTCTACCGGAAGCTCAAGGACCTCATTGATAGTGGCGAGCTCGGTGAGATTCGTCGCGTGCAATGGAACGTCACGGATTGGTTTCGCACGCAGGAATACTACGCATCCGGTGGTTGGCGTGCCACGTGGAAAGGTGAGGGCGGTGGCGTGCTCCTCAATCAATGTCCCCACAATCTGGATCTTTTCCAGTGGCTCTTCGGCATGCCGGATGAAGTGCACGGTTTCTGCAACTTCGGCCGCTATCATCAGATCGAAGTCGAAGATGATGTCAGTGTCTATTTCCGATACGCCAACGGCTGCAACGCACTCTTCATCACCTCCACTGGTGAAGCTCCCGGAGTCAATCGGTTAGAGGTCGTCGGCGAGCAAGGTCTCATCACCATCGAGAACGGCACCATCCGGTTCTGCCGCAATCGTGTGCCTATGAGCCAATTCAGTGATGAAACAGGTTCCTCCTTCAGCCAACCCGAAGCCTGGGAAACCACCGTCCCCATCGAAGGTACCGCAGGGCAGCACCTCGAGATCCTGCAGAATTTCACCAACGCCATCCTTCACGGCGAAGAACTCATTTCTCCAGCTGTCGAAGGCATTCATTCCGTGGAACTCGCCAACGCCGTCCTCTACTCGGCCTGGATGAACGAAACGATTCAGCTTCCGTTGGACTCTGCCGCCTATGCCGCTCAACTCACGGACCGCATCGAGAAATCCACCTTCAAGAAGCGCGAGCCGCGCAAGACCGGCGGCGCCGCTGCCGACGATTTCGCCAAGAGTTTCTAACGAACACACGCTTATTCCTTTTCCATCTGCGGGAAAAGAAACGCCCGCAACGCTTGGCAGGGTACGATGTAGCGCAAGGTCATCTGGTGACTCATCGATAGAAACAACCGACTGCCTCGTTTCCCTCCGACCTTGATTGTCCCTTCATCATTATGCCCGGGCAAGGTGTTGTAGGCGATGGACCGTTTCATTTCGATCATGCCCACCACTGCGCCATTCTGATTGAAGACCGGCGCTCCACTGCTGCCCATTGCGAATTCCGCTGTGATCATCATGCGCGGCCGATTGTCCTCACGGCAGTAACGCGAGATATGGCCTTTTGTGAGGGTGTAGAATGCGTTCTGCGGATGGGAAATCGCCACCTCATCACTCCCCACCGGCGCGCCTTCCGCAATCGCCACCGGCTGAAAGCCTTCGCCGTCTAACTGAATCAATGCCAGGTCATCGGCTTCATTGCTCGCCAGGATCTCCCTTACTCCGACGACTCGTCCATCCAAGGTGGTCGCCGTGAGGAGATCACCCTGCCTATACGATTGGATCACATGATGATTGGTCAAGGCGAGGCCTGAAGCGCTGATGATGAACCCTCCCGCATGATGGGCCTCCGCGTCTTCATCCTCATTGATCCCACTCACAATCAACACACTCGGCGCACAACGCTCATAAAAAGGGCCTTCGTCGATAGCGGCTCCGTGGGGATCGGAAGCTTCGAAATCGATTCATGGAAGAGACGTCGCTCGAGCTGCTGCTCCCATTGATTCGGTGCCGGAGATCGATCTTGCATCAGCAATTGCTTTCCCCATCCATTGATATAAGAACTGATTGCATTGTCCGCATCAAGGACACCATCGACTAGCAAAGAACGCTGTGGCGGCGGCGCAAGACGATCACCCACCAACCCTTCGATGGACACGTCTATGACCAGATCACTACTCCCCGCGTCCGCTTGATGCACGCTCACCGTCAAGACATTGCTGCCCCTTAGAAGTTCATTCGGTTTCAAATGAAACGGATGATAACGCGTTTCGCTATTGCCAGAGGACGAGAGTTTTCCGGCCGAGAAACGGGCCCGGCTCAGATCGCCTTCCTGAATCTTGTAATGATAGACTTCCTTGCCATTCAAGTAGAGGACCGCCCCATCATCACAACGAATCTCCGCAAGCCATGCAGGAAAAGCGTTAGGATCATTCACCTCGAACGTCAAACGAAAGTACCCCGCAGGATGTTTGTTCTCTGGATCACCACCGAAACTGGTCTTTGTCTTGATCACATCCTCACCATAACCCAACGGAGCCTCTCCTTGAGACCACTCTCCATCCTCAAACGTGGGTAGCATCCATTCGCCATCCGGTACCTCCGCCCGATCCCAATACCGCCACCCGGCATGCCCCTTCCGCACTGGAGGCGAATCCACCCGCGCAGAGATCTCGGCCAAGCCAGAGTTGAAGGACACCAAGAACAAGAGACAGCCAAGAACGGCCACACGACGAAGCTTCATGAGCTGAACTGACGCGAATTCTCCCGGCAGACAAAGTACCAACCTGATCTAGAAACAGAACGGAACCGCTAAAAGACGCTAATGACACACCATTCCAATGGCGAGAATCCGCTGCGATCAAACTCGGCATTGGAATGCCAAACTACGTTGTATGCCGCGGTCTCCAGAGTCTTTCCCTCACGCGCGTTTGATCGCGCAGATGATGCTCTTGACGTGCTCCAGATCACTCCAGGCCTCCGATTCTAACGCCTTCTGCGCATCCTCAGCGACCAGGGGGTGACCGTATCTTGGATGAGCATCGTGGAATCCGATGCGGCCTCCGACTTTCAGATAGGGTGACCAATCCGTGAAGTCGAGGTAAGCTTGATCGTGATTGCCATCGATCCAAAGGAAGTCGATCTCGCGGTCCCAATCTTTCACCGCTTCTTGGGAATAGCCTTCGATGAGGTGGATACGATCGCCTGCGCCTAACTTGGTCATGCGCTCAGCGACAATGACTTTGCTAGGCTTCTCGTCCAAAGCCACGCAGCCATCGGTGCGTTCAGCCTGCGTGTCGATGTCCGAGTCAAATGGATCGATCGAGTAGATCTGCACATTGCGGCCTTCTGTGCCTTTGACCAAGTAGCTGGTGGAAAGCCCGCCGTAACATCCGATCTCGACGATGGTGCCATTGCGAGGCACTTCACTAGCCCACTCATACAGCATGCCCGCTTCCGTGTGCCGGATCATGCCGCCATAGCCCATCTTATCAAACTGATGCCCGTAGAGCATGCCCATAAGATTATGATAGACCGGACGGGAGAATCCGTTGATGATCTTTGGGCCTTCGTTGGAATATGCGCGTTGGAAGAAGTCGGCGTTGAGCATGTTAGAGTTCCTGTTTCTCGTAGAGGTTTTGATAGACGGGGCTGGTGGCCATGAGTTTGGCATGGTCACCGCGCGCGGTGATGAGGCCCTCATCAAAGACGAGAATCTCATCGGCAAGCTTCAAGGTGGCGAAACGATGCGCGATCATGAGTACCGTCTTGCCTTGCATCAAGGTCTGGAGTTCGGCTTGCACTCGGCTCTCGCTTTCAGAATCGAGTGCTGAAGAAGCTTCATCCAAGATGAGGATGGGAGAGTCTCGGAGGAAGGCGCGAGCGATGGCGATGCGCTGTTTCTGCCCTCCAGAAAGCCGGGTGCCGCGATCGCCTACCAGAGTATCAAAGCCATCAGGCTCGTCCTCGATGAACCCAAGGGCATTGGCTTTCTCTGCTGCTCGGAGGATCTCTTCTGGAGTCGCCTCAGGACGACTGAGTCGTATGTTCTCCATGATGGTGTCATTGAAAAGCACCGGATCCTGGGGAACGAGCGCAATCTGATGCCGCAGATTCTTCAATCGAAGATCACGCAAATCATGCCCATCTAACAAGATCCTGCCGACCGTAGGATCATAGAATCGCAAGACGAGATTGATGAACGTTGATTTACCAGCACCACTGTGCCCCACCAAAGCGTAGGTCTTGCCAGGCTCGAGCGTTTCATCGATTCCTTTCAGTACCGGATGGTCATTGGCCGTATCATATTGGAAACTGACATTCTCAAAACGAAGTTGTCCTTTGATCTTTTCCGTCAAGGGAACGGCATCTGGTTTCTCCTCGACGAGGATAGGCGCATGCAACACTTCTTCGATCCGATCGAGTGAGGCGATGCCGCGCTTCAGGTGATTGTTGATCGCGCCCATCTTCTTGATCGGCTGATAACACATGTGCAGAGCTAAGAAGAGAGAGATGACTTCATCCACCTGCAGATTCAGCTGAGAGCGCGCCGCGACGAATATCGCCCCCGTGATGGCTAACCCGGTGATGAGCTCGATGAGCGGTGAAAGGCTCTTGTCATACTTGATCACGCCCAGCTGGAATCGAAGGAACTTGGACACGGCATGACCGAATTTCTGACGCTCGCTATCTTCAAGTGAGAAGGCGCGAATCTCACGAATGGCGCCTAAGTTCTCAGAAGCTACTTCCGTCACCGTGCCGCTTTGAGCCTGAAGCTGCCGAGCGCGACGCGTGAGCTTCTTGCCGATGTATCGGATGGGCAAGATGCAGACAGGCACGGCGGCGAGACAGAAGAGAAGGAAGAGATTCTGTTGGTTCTTGATCGAGAGCCATACGAGATAGGAAAGTGCCGCAAGAAATGTGAGGGGCTCTTTGATGAGGCTGTTAGATACCTCAACGATGCACTGCTTCACGGCGTTGCAGTCCACCATCAAACGGCTAATGAGGTCGCCCTTATTCTGATCCTGGAAATAGCTGACATGCAAATCTTGGAGTTTGGAGAAAACCTGAGACCGCACCTTCTCTAGCACTTTTACGCCGCAGTAGGCGGTAAGGTAGATATTGAGGAAACCTGCTAACGCCCGCACAAAGATCGTAAGCGGCAATAGGAGCAGGGTCTGAAGAAGGACCCACTCGCTTTGCTCGATAGTCACCTCTCGATCATTGCCGAATATGATTGGGATATTCTCCTTCACGACATAGGGGAACCCGAGACCACTAGCCACTGCATAGAGCAACCCACACAGAATCGCCGCAATGAAGGCAACCTTGTAAGGCGCAAGCAGCCCATAGTAGGGAACGAATCGTTTGAGGCTGTTCACGGTGGGGAATCCTGCTAACAGGACGGGTGGCGTCAACGCCGGAGATCAGCTTGCGTGTTCGTCGCCCTGCAGCTCGCGGTACTTGATCGCTTCCACGCCCACGGCGACAGACACACCGAAGATCGTATCCGCCGTGGCGACACGGGAAACTTGGGCGGCTGGCTTGGAAAGACCTAACAAGAGCTGCCCATAGGATTTGGGTCGAGCTCCTAACACAAGCAGCTTGGAGGCAATGTTCGCGCTGTTGAGATCAGGAAAGACCAGGACGTCGGCTTTGCCTGCGACCAAGCTGCTCACATGCTTGCGTTCCGCCGCTTCTGGCAGAAGGGCGACATCGACTTGGAATTCACCATCAATTTCCACATCAACCATTTCCCGCGTGGCCCGCTGACGCGCAAGATCCCTCGCGGCCATGATCAATTGCGTGTCTGAATTCTTCGCACTGCCACGTGTGGAGTAGCTGAGCATGGCCACACGCACATTCCGCCCTAACAATGTCGAGGCAATGCGTCCAGATTCGACTGCGATCATCGCCAGTTGTTCTACATTCGGCTTGGGAATGATAGCGCAGTCAGCAAGAAAGAGAATGCCATTTTCACCAAGAAGTGGGTTGTTCTCGTCGACAACTGCCATGCAACTGGCCGCCGCCGAACAATGGGCCTGCGGTTTGATCAAATGAAAGAGCGGACGGAAGAAAGCCTCCGGATAAATGGAATTCCCCCCGACGATGCCATCGGCATTGCCATACTGC
This sequence comes from Verrucomicrobiales bacterium, assembly GCA_047616785.1. Taxonomy (GTDB): domain Bacteria; phylum Verrucomicrobiota; class Verrucomicrobiia; order Verrucomicrobiales; family DEV007; genus JAACDM01. Next base: position 26,865 of record JBLHHN010000004.1, on the reverse strand, counting down.
ACCATCATCCCAGCGAAATAATGTGGCCGTTTCATGACCTCTTCCGGATGGCTGACGTTCATCTTCCGATAACGCTCCATTTTCTCAAACATCGCCGCGAATCGTGGTAGCTCCGCGCTGGTCTCAGGATTGACGATGCCCACATTCTTCAAGGAGAGGCCCTCGGACTCGGCTAAGGCGTGCAATTCATCGCGCCTTCCCAAGAGGATGGGCACACTGATCTCGCGGCTACCCAATTCCTGCGCCACTTGAAGCACCCGAACGTCATTCGGCTCTGGGAATACGATGCGCTTGGGATGCCGTTTGAGCTTCTCGATGAGAGGCCCAGTGAAGGCGTTGTCGGCTTGGAAAGGCGTGTCTGTCATGAACGAGCGATCGGGAGAATGTCGGCTCGAAGCGGGTGCGACCAGCCGATTTGGAATACTTCGTCAGAATCTGCCACCAAACAAGGAAATGATCCCCTTCAGACCACGATTTTTCCCTGGAAGGTTAGAAAAGTTCAGCGAAGATTGGACTATCATGGTTGGACCTGCCGACTACCACATGCACACATCCCTGTGCCATCATGCCGAAGGGCACCTACGGGAGTATGTCAAAGTGGCCGCCGAAAGCGGGCTGACGGAGATGGGCTTCGCCTGCCACAGCCCGATGCGCGAGGACTTCGATGACTGGCGCATGAGCATCGGTGACCTGCCGCGATACTTGGAGATGGTGGCCGAAGCCCAGGATTACGGATCCACTTGTGGCGTCACTGTTCGGCTGGGACTGGAGGTCGACTATCTGCCTGGTCAGGATAAATGGATCGAAGAGCTGTCCGAAATGGCATCATGGGATTACTTCATCGGAAGCGTGCACTATCTAACAGACACTCTGGTGGTCGATCACCCAGATCATCTCAGCCAAGTCCATGCGGCCTTCACGCCCGAGCAAGTGTGGGAACGCTATTGGAAACTCTACGTCCAAGCGATCCGCACCGGTTACTTCGACATCATGGCCCACCCCGATCTACCGAAGAAATTTGGAACGGTTCCCCGAGGTGATCTCTCACACTATTATCGGCCAGCGATCCAAGCACTCAAAGAATCCAACACTGCCTACGAGATCAACACCGCGGGATTGCGCAAACCGATCCAAGCGATGTATCCTGCTGCTGAGTTCGTTCAGTTAGGCGCGCAAGAAGGCATCCTGCTTGTCATCAGTTCAGATGCCCACGCTCCCGCTGAGGTCGGCGCTGATTTCGATCAAGCGATCACCCTAGCGAAACACGCAGGTTATGAGCAGTTGGCTCACTTTGAGAAGCGCAGTCGGTATTTGTTAGACTTCTGACATGATCTTTCGCGCACGCCAACGAGAGATCTCTTTTCCTCGACGCCCACTTCTCATGGGAATCGTCAATATCAATGACGATTCCTTCTGCAACGACGGCACCCTGGATGGGAATGCCGCGCTGACCCAAGCCATCCGCATGGCCGAAGAAGGTGCCGATGTCGTCGACGTCGGCGCCGAAAGCGCGCGCACCAATCGCGAAGCCATTTCTATCGATGAAGAGATAGCGCGCTTGCACCCTTTTCTCACAAGCATTTCAAAGGCCCTGGAGAACTCGAAGCCAAGAGATTCAGAACAAGTCTGGCCACCTCTCATCTCCGTCAACACCTGGCGGCCCGAAGTCGTGGAAGCTGTGCTTCCATTCGGAGTCGATATCCTCAACGACATCGGCGGACTCACCGAGACTAACAATGCCACGCTCTGCGCCGCTCACGACACCGCGCTCCTCATCATGCACACCGTCGGCCTGCCCAAAGTGCCGCATTTCCAAAAGCAGTATGAGGATATCTGGAGCGAACTCCTCACATTCTTCGATCAACGCATCACCCAAGCCACCCAATGCGGTCTCACCAAAGAACAACTCATCCTCGATCCCGGCATCGATTTCGCAAAGCAATGTGAGGACAATTTGAAGATCTACGCTCAGCTCGATCGACTCACCACCCGCTACGAATCTCCTGTCCTCCTTCCTATCTCACGCAAGACCGTCATCAGTGACGTCCTCGATTTGCCCAATCCCAACGACCGCGATGCCGGAACAGTCGCTTGCCTCGTGGCCGGAATCCGCCGGGGCGTTCACCTTTTTCGTGTCCACAACGTCGCCGCCATGTTTGAGGTTATGAAAGTTCTCTGGGCGGTCGAATCACAGAGAGTCTAACTGTTTAGCTGCGTGGAATCCATCACCATCTCACCAAAGTACCAACGATGGTTTCCTTCTCAGGCTCACCATTCACTCTCAGCCCTCGCGGATCACTTCCAGATTGATTTGAGTTCCCATCGCAAGCGGACCAAAGTTTGGCGAGTCACTCACAATGACGCTCATCATGGGCCACTCGATGTCTTTGTAAAAGCCTACGCCACGCGCACAAGATTTCTCGATGGATTCGCCCGGAGATCCCGCGGACTGGTTGAAGCTCGCCACCTAGAGTCCTTTCAGCAGTGGGGCATCACGACTCCCGATGTCGTCGCTTCTGGATTTCGCCGACGCCTTGGCGGTGTTTGCAGTGATCAAAGTATCATTGTCACCAAAGCCATCCCATCCCTCGCCTTGCTTGAATTCTGGATAGGGCTCGAATCTCCAAGCTCGTCAGAGATTCGGACGAAGATCATTGATGCGCTGGCCCGCCAAACCCGGACCCTTCACGCTCAACATTTCTTCCATCAAGACCTGAAATGGAGAAACCTGTTAGTCGATGAAGAACACCGCGTCTTCTGGATCGATTGTCCGAGTGGTTATTCCAGCAGCATCCCATGGCGGCAACGACACGGCAGGATCAAGGACCTGGCCACGCTCGACATGATCGCCAAAGACCGATGCACCGAGATCGAACGGAGGCGTTTCATCGGTGTGTATCTTGACACTGAAGATAAGTCTCTGATAGAGCAGTGGGCAAAGGCGGTCCTGAGTTATAGTAGTCGCCGTTTTCGCTGAGTATGCTTTAGCTTGGGTGGAATGTCAGAGATATTCTAGAAGACAGCTTGCTGGCGGGCGCACGACGCCAAGAAAGCAGCCGCACGGGAGATCGCTTGGGCTGCGGTAAAGGCTGGGCCTTGAGTTCTATCATTTCTGATTAATTCTTTAAATTATGGATTGCCGGATATTCGGCAGGCTCTTGTGAGTGATTGTGCTTTTGTACGGTTATTATGCATTTGGCCAATCTCACAAACCGGTGGAGGCTAGGGCCGTGGAATGGATACCGGTGACCTGTCCTAGCTGTTTCGAGACTTTTGAGATCCCGCCTCCTGATCTCAGTGAGGTCTCTTCTCTGCTGGATTACGATTGCGAGGTCTGTTGTCGGCCCATGGTGCTCTCCGTCTACGAGGACGAGTTCGGCGATGTCGCCGTGGAAGCGCGCAGTTTGGATGACTCCGCTTGAGTAAATAGTCATTTGTTAGAGGCGGATTATCATCCCACATCTCTGGCTTTCAAATCGGTTGCTAAATCTCGCGAGGCTTGCTTCTTTCCCCGCCTGCCTATGTCCACCGCCAAATCCAGTTCTGACAACGCGCGTAACGTGCTCATGGACAAGATCGTGAGCCTCTGCAAACGCCGCGGTTTCGTGTTCCAATCGAGCGAGATCTATGGAGGCTTGAATGGCTGCTGGGACTACGGCCCTCTCGGCGCTGAGCTGAAGAAGAACCTCAAAGACTACTGGTGGCGACGCATGGTGCGTGACCGGGACGACGTTGTCGGCATGGATGGCGCCATTCTTCAGAATCGCAAAGTCTGGCAAGCCAGTGGCCACGAAGGCACTTTCAGCGATCCTTTGGTCGATTGTAAGGAGACGAAAGCGCGCTTTCGCGCCGACCAGATCTTCTACACACCTGCTGTGATAGGTGAAGAATCGCACGGCTATGTCTCGGTGACGGAATCGCCGACGATGGCAGACGAAGCGCTGCAGAAGATCCGTAAGATTCAGAAGAAGGGCGGCCTCAAAGGCGAGATCGCCCCCGTGGAATTGAAGGTGCTGACCGAAGCCACGGCGGAGGAACGCATGCTCATTCCCAGCCCCAACTCCTCAGAGCCTGGCACTCTCACAGAGCCTCGTCAGTTCAACTTGATGTTCAAGACCTACGTCGGTCCGGTGGAAGATGAATCCAACATCACTTACCTGCGTCCAGAGACGGCCCAGGCCATCTTCGTGCAGTTCAAGAATGTGCTGGAGACGTCTCGCGTGAAGTTGCCCTTCGGCATCGCGCAGATCGGCAAGGCGTTCCGCAACGAGATCAACCCTCGCAATTTCACCTTCCGGTCACGTGAGTTTGAGCAGATGGAGATCGAGTATTTCTGTCGGCCAGAAGACGGCAAGCGCTTCTTAGAGGAGTGGTTGGAGACGCGCCTCAAGTTCTACGAAGAAATCGGCGTCCCTCGCGAGAAACTCCACGTCTTGGACGTTCCTAAAGATGCCCGCGCGCACTATTCGGAGGGCACTTACGACATCGAGTACGAGTTTCCTTTCGGAATCCAGGAGCTTGAAGGGGTCGCCTACCGCGCCAACTACGATCTCACCGCGCATCAGAATGCTAGTGGCAAGTCACTGGAGTATTTCGATGATGAGACCAAGGAGAAATTCATCCCTCATGTCGTCGAGCCCAGCGCTGGCGTGGACCGCACCGTCCTCGCCGTGATTTGCGAGGCGTATGACGAAGAAACGCTTACGGACGAGAAGGGCAAAGAAACCACCCGCGAGGTCCTGCGTTTCAACCCACGCATGGCACCGATCAAATGCGGCGTGTTTCCACTTCTGAAGAACAAGCCAGAACTCGTGGCCAAGGCTCGCGAGATCCAAGCGAAACTTCGCGTGCACATGGATGTCTTCTACGACGAATCCGGCGCAGTCGGTCGGCGTTACCGTCGCCAAGATGAGATCGGCACGCCTTACTGCGTGACGGTTGATTTCGACACCCTCGGCGAGAATGCCCCCGAGACCGTGGACACGGTCACGGTGCGTGAGCGCGATGCCATGACCCAAGAGCGCGTCCCTATTGCAGAGCTACTCGGCTATCTGTTAGAAAGAATCAGTTAGTATGAGCACCGTTGAGGAAGAAGAATACAAGGTCCGGTTGGACATTTTTGAAGGGCCGTTAGACCTGTTGCTCTATCTCATCAAGAGAGACGAGCTCGACATCTATACGATCTCGATCGAGAGCATCACCAAGCAGTACTTGGAGTACATTGATACCTTCAAGATGCTGAACATCGATCTCGCGAGCGAGTTCGTCGTCATGGCGGCGAACCTCATGTACATCAAGAGCCGCACGCTCTTGCCAAAGCCCGAGCAGCCTCCCGAAGAGGACGTCGAAGACGATGATCCACGCTGGGATCTGATCCGTCAGTTGGTGGAGTACAAGAAATTCAAAGACGCGGCGAGCTATCTTGGTCTGCGTGAGTTGGAGCAGGGCGAACTCTTCGAGCACATCCCGGAGGCTCCCAACTTGCCCACCGGTCCCCCACCGCCTCCGAACGTCAACATCTTCGACCTCATCCGTGCCTTCCAGAATGTGCTTAAGCGCTTTCAGGAAGAACTCGAGCTGGGTGAGATCCACGACGATCCTTACACGGTCAGTGACAAGATCGACTATCTCATGGAGCGCTTCGAGCCTGGCACCCACCTGACGTTCACGGATCTCTTTGACAGTGCAACTTCACGCACGGAAGTCATTGTGACTTTTCTGGCATTGCTAGAACTGATTCGTCTCAAGCAATTCCGCTTTGAGCAGAAAGATCCGTTAGGAGACATCGAGGTCATCCGCAAAGAAGTGCCTGATCGCGGCATGTCCGAAATGTAGCCGTAAGGCTGGAGTGATTTCTGTTATACTTACGCCATGAAGGTCATCGTTCTCGTCAGCGGAGGGATGGATTCCGTGGTCGCTCTGCATCATGCGGCCACGGAGCACGAGGTCGTCTGCGGTTTGAGCTTTGACTACGGTTCCAAGCACAATCACCGCGAGATCCCATACGCCAAGCGGCACTGCGATCAGTTAGGCATTCCGCACGAAACGATCGATCTGGGTTTCATCAGCACCCATTTCGAAAGCGCTCTCCTACAAACTGGCGACGCCATTCCTGACGGGCACTACGAAGAAGCCAGCATGAAACAAACCGTGGTGCCGTTTCGCAATGGCATCATGCTCGCCATCGCCGCAGGCTTCGCCGAGAGCCGGGAGGCAACTGGGCTCGTGATCGCCGCACACTCGGGCGATCACGCGATCTATCCAGATTGTCGTGAAGAGTTCATGCAAGCGATGGGCCACGCCATTCAGTTAGGTACCTATGCTGAGATGACCTTGATACGACCGTTCATTGATCAACGCAAAGAGGACATCGCCTCACGCGGGCAGACACTCGGCATCGACTTCGCCAATACGTGGTCCTGCTACAAAGGCGGCGAGCATCATTGCGGCACCTGCGGGACGTGCGTGGAACGGAAAGAAGCGTTCAGCCTCGCGGGCATGACGGATCCGACCGTCTATCACTAGCATGCTCATTTCCGAGATCTTCCATTCCATCCAAGGCGAAGGTACGCTCACTGGCGTTCCCTCCGTCTTTGTGCGGACGTCAGGGTGCAATCTGCGCTGTCGTTGGTGCGATACGAAGTACGCTTCTTGGAACCCGACCGGGAAAGACATGACCGTCGATGAAATCGTCGAGAAGGTCCTATCCTATCCCGCATCCCACGTCGTTCTCACTGGAGGCGAACCCATGATCGCCAAGGGCATGCCTGAGTTCGCCGGTGCGCTGCAGGCATCACAGAAACACATCACCTTCGAAACGGCGGCCACCGTGATGCCCGATGGCATCGCCTGTGACCTCGCCTCACTCAGTCCCAAGCTGAGCAATGCCACGCCCTTGAAAGGCGAGATCGAAAACCAATGGATTGAGAAACACGAAGTGCGTCGCCTCCAACCCAAGGTCATCGATGCCTGGATGGCGAGCTACGACTACCAACTCAAATTCGTCGTCGCCAATGCCACCGACATCCAAGAGATTGAAGCACTGCTAAGAACCCTAGTAACGCCCCCGCCCCCTCACAAAGTCCTACTCATGCCTGAAGGCCTGTCCACCGAGGCCATCCGTGGCCGAGCGGACACCTTGATCGAGCTCTGCAAAGAACACGGCTACCGTTACTGCAATCGACTCCATCTCGAGCTTTTCGGCAACACACCGGGAACGTAGTCAAGATTGATCAGATCGATACATCAACGCGGTGTATCGATGCGCGGAATGACAGATTGAGGCCGCACCTTCCGCCATGGAAGATTTGCTCATTCTCGCCATCCTCGCTGTAATCAGCGGGCCAGTCATTGCCTTGATCGCTGCCGCGAAGGTTAGCGACATCGAAAAACAGATCCCAGCACTGCGCCGCAGGCTTGAAGAACTGGAAACTCGATTGGCTTTCGCCACAGGACCGGCAATCACGGAACCCGCAGCCCAGGAAACACCTTCTCCTCCGCCGATAACCTCAACTTCGGTTCCGAAGCCAGAGACATCAGAACGGTCTCGGATCGATTGGAAAGCACTGCACCGCAGGCTGGGGCAACTGGAAACTCGATCAGCAACATGCACAGAACCCGCACCACTGGAGACCCCTCCTTCGCTACCGAAATCAAACCCGGATACTCTTCCTTCGATTTCCTGGGCAGAACCTGCTCCCGCGGCTCCGAAACCGACGCCTGGGCCAGAGCTTCGCGAAGCGACACCAGAGCCAGAACAGCCTCGAATCGATTGGAAAGAATGGCTCAGACGGTTTCACCTTTGCCCACTGGAGAAGGAAACGAGTGGCGAAGTTGGGTTGGCCGCCTGGTGGGCCACGCGCATTGGGATCTTGCTAGGAGTCATTGCTGTCGTCTTCCTCGGCGTCCATGTGAACCGCATGACGACACCGTGGATGCGCTTTGTCGAACTGCTTGCCATCTCTGTCAGTGTCTTCTCCGCCGGCTGGTGGCTTGAGAAACGGCTCGGTCGGTTTGGCGACATCGTGAGTTCCGGAGGACTCGCCATGCTTTACTTCACCGCGTATGCTTCCCATGCGGTCACCGCCGTTCAGATCACCGATCAAGCTTGGCTCGGAGGCATCCTTCAGATACTAGCGCTCGGCGTCATGCTAGGATGGAGCCATTTCAAACGCGATGCCCAACCCGCTTCAGCAGCGATCGGGTTGGGCTACGTGAGCTGCACCTTCGCCGCTGGACACGGCCTACCCTGGATGACGCTGGCTGGCCTGACCTTGTTAGGCGCGATAAGCAGCGTCCTCCTAGCGAAATGCCATTGGCGCTTGCCCTTCCTCGTCTCGGTGATCGGTAGCTACGCCGGACTGCTCCTTTTTGCTTTACGTTAGGGAAATTTACTCACACTGCCACTTCTCTTCACCGCGCTGACATTGATACTCTTCAGCTTCACCGCTGGCCTCTGGTGGATGGCACGCACCAACACATCGGATAGCAAATGGCCTCGCAGAGCCGCCCTTGGCCATGCTTCGATCGCCAGTCTCGTCGCCCTGGCAAGTGCGTGGCTCCTCGATCCAAGCATTCTCTCCATCGCCTACCTGCTCCTATTCGTCGCCTTTGCCATCCATGCCGCGCTCGCTTGGAGCGGTCGCTTCCTGCCCGAACTCTTTCCCGTCTGGACGACCAAGGCCCTCACCTTCCTCGCTCTCTTTGTCGTCGCAGAGTTCGCGGGTCCCACACGTTGGTTAGGCCTGCTCGCTTAGAGCTACGGTATCCTATGGGCCATGCGGGATAAGAACCTGCGCCCGCGCTGGATGGAGTTCGCCTTTGTGGCTCTATGGGTCAACTCTTTTATCTTCTTCTGGAAAGATGTGAGTGCTTGGACTTGGCCGATGAACGCGGCCTTCGACATGGACCACCTCGTGGCCTGGACCTACCTCATCGTAGCCATGCTTATCGCCAAACTCTATCACAAACCTTGGGGCAAGCCCACCACACGCTCCGAAAGCGAACACTGGGCTGGAATCGGCATGGCCCTTGCCGTGGGCGTTGGTGGATGGCTCAGCTTCCTCGCACCTTCCGCACCCTTTCAAAGCATCGCCATCATCGCCGCCGTTTCCGCAGCATTGTTAGCCATCGCCTACTGGCAGACTTCTCGACTGCCACTCATCGCCAGTGGCTTGCTCATGTTCTTGAGCCATTTCAGGCTCTGGCAATCTCCTCTCGATGGCGCCGCCTGGTGGATCCCCACCTTCATGGCCTCCATCTTGGGCGGCTTGAGTTATGTCATGGCTCATCAAGCCACGCGAAGCCATGAATCTGATCCCGCACCTGCGCATCTTGCCGCCATCCTCACCCCCATTTGGATGGCCCTCGTGGTCATCTCAGGAGTAATCTGTGGCTGGCACACCCATTCGGAAGGCTATCAAACGGGCGGCTACATTCTTTTCTTAGTTGCGGGTATGTTAGCTTCGATCGGCAGTCGCCAACTCTTAGCTCCGAGACCGTCGAGTTGCCTGAGAGTGTCTCTGCTAGCCTCCGTCGGCGTGCTTATCGCTGCCTATGCCCATTACGCTTTCGATGACTCGGTGTTCCTTCCTTGGGGCCAGCTCTTCACCGTCGCCACCATTCTCGTCATGGCCAAAGTTTGCAAAGATCGCTTGCTTGCCGCCGTCATGGTCGCACCTGCGATTCTCGCGACGATCATTTACTTGCAGGGCTCGCAAGCCGCTCCGTGGTCGACCGCGCAAGACCTCATTCTCGGCGTCGCCATGATGCTCAGTCTCACCCTTGGTGCTTGGTGGTTCAGTAAGGAAGCCAAGGACAGACCCCACGCGAATTTCGCTTGGCTCGATGGTCTCATGCATGCGGCCACCCTCCTCATCCTTTTCCGAGGCATGGAACGTCACGTGGATGCCTCCATGCACTGGGTGCTCATGTGCGCGACGACCTGCGCCCTGGCCATCGCCGCGAGAAGACTTCCCTTTCCCACACTCTCCTGGGTGGCCTGGCTGCCAAGCACACTGTTGCTCATCAAAGAGTACACCACAGACCAAGGACTCGCCACCTCGCTGCCACTGTATTGGATCGGAAGCGCTCTGTTAGTCCTAGCTTGGCGAATAACTCGGCCTTCGCACCCACTCGCTCTCGGCATCAGCGCCGCGGCCGTGATCACCACCGTATTCCTCACGTTCGACGGCGCCGCCCAGGTCTGCGCCCTCTCATTCGTCGCTCTAGCGTATGCCCTACTCGGTCGCTATCGAAACGAACGCGCCGCCGCCTATGCCGCCATGATCACGAGCACGATCGCCATGTTCGTCGCTGCAGGCGCCACGGTCACTGCGGACCAAGCGCATGCCTTTGCCTGGATTCTTGGCACCTGCGTGAGTGTCGCTTTCCAAGGATGGCTACTCAAGGGCTTGCCCACCTCGGCCACCCTGTGGCGCGACTCCATTGAGAACGTGGCTCCACGGGGGCAGCGTCTTACTCCTCCTTCAGTTCACCTTGCTCATCCCAACCTTTGGACTGAACCAGATCGCCACGGCCTGCTGGGGCCTCGCGAGCATCGCTCTCTTCATGGGCGGACTCTTCGGCGGGCTCCGCGCCTATCGCATGATTGGCTTGTTAGGCCTCCTCGCCTGCATTGCCCGGATGTTCGCCGTGGACATCGATGACGCCTTCTACCGAATCATCGCCTTTGCCGTCGTCGCCGCCGTGCTCCTCGGAGTCGGCTTCCTCTACACTCGTTTCCGTGGGTGGATCGAGAAACAAGACCTCGTCGTCGAGTGATCTTACCGATCTTCTAGAACATCGCTCGAAGACGTGATTCCTTCATACCGAGCCTATTAGGGGACTGCCGACAGAAACAACATTGGCAGCGCCTGTGCCGAGATTGCTAAGATCACTCGATGCAAGTGGCACGATAGTGATGTTAGTCGAATTGTCACGCACTCTAACACTCGCCATTGCATAGATCTTCGTATCTCCGGCGAGTCCAAGAACATCCCCTGTCTTCAGTTCGATAGAGATGGCCGATCCTAGCCCATTGGGAACACCCGCGTCCAACGCCAAGGCATACTCAATCGAGTTAGTCCATTGTCTCCATCAGCATCTTGGAGAACGCCGCGTAAGTTTTCTGGCAAGGCTTCGGCAAAGGTAGCGAAGGCGCTTGGAGAAGGGTCACCTCCTCCATCTGGATCGTCACAGACGAAATCAGACGTACGTCCACGGTAGAATTCATTCTTTGCGAGGATCACCACATCCTCAGTGCCGAAGTACAAGTCATCGATCTTGGGGTTGATTCCGAACGTTCCCGGCGAAAGATCTAGCATCTGCACCAGTTCGTTGCTTTCGTAACCTTTGCGATAGATTACTTGGAAACTCTGGCTGAGGTCCGGATCGAATCGGCCTGCGACAAAGTACACGCCAGCCTCCGCGAGCCAGTATCGATTGAAGATAAAGTTCCCGTCCCCCACATCCAATGAACTCGCCAGTCCCTGAAACACGCTCCACTCGCCGTTCTTGAATCGAAGCAAGCGCGAATCGGCAAAGCCAGCGTTGTCATGAACGAACAGGTCTCCGTCGGCGCGACATCAAAGCGTTCCAGCTTCTTGATTTCGACATCGGCCACTTGATCTCCTTGCGCCACGACAGGATTCAATGTCCCATCCTGATGGACCACGACAGCCTTAGGGGCACTGTTAAACAAGTAGAGTTCACCGCCTGCCCCAAACCTACAGAGGATGCTGCTATCGATGAAGGTATTGAACGGCTCTTCCCTGCCTGGCAATGTCATTGTCGTATTGACGACTAACTGAATTCCTTGAGCTTCTGTCCAAAGACACAAACCTTGAAGCCCACTCGCAGTCTGTCCGCGAAAAGCCATGGCAGTACCCTTGGCACTGATTTCTGTCTGCGGGTTGAACGGAGAGAACTTCTCGGCGGTCCCGGGAAAGTCCGTCACATTCTCTTGAGCAAGCACCACCGCACTTCCTTCGGTCGCGCGAACGATGAAGTGTGGAAAGCGACCGTCCGAGCCGCTCAATGACAAGGCGCCTACATCGGAAGCCCTAACGAAACTATGGGAAAAGGCTGTGTCAGAGCCATCAATCAAAGCTAGGCGAGCACGGGTCGCGTAATCGGCCAGCATGCCGTTCTCATAGCGGCCAATGAAACCTTCGTTACGATTCACGTTGCCTTGCTTTCTTGATGTCGTCACATACAAAGCACGATTGGCGGTTGCCACGCTGAACGTTTCTGATGCAGAGGAAGTGCCTTCCTCCGCACGCCAGCCCACTCGACTGTCATAGAGAAGTTGAAAGTCATCATCATCGGCAATCCAAACCAATTTCGAGAACACCTCGCTCACCGTGCCATCAAACTGAACTGTTAGAGGGGTCCATTGTCGCCACCTTGCTGATCACAATTGGCTCACCCTCATGATGGATAGAACTCTTCTCGAAATCTGCAGATGCCACCGGACAGAAACACCCCCCCAACCAACAATAGTAACGTAGATAGGCGACATCTCATAGATCCCGTCAATTACTAGACTCTTCTGCATCCGACCAGCGGATGGCTTCGATGACCTGGAATCTCTTGTATGAGGACGATTTTTCCTTTCAGAGAGTTTCTCTATGGCTCATATCTTAACGTATTATCTTCGTGGGATTGATGAGACAGACGACCGCCTCGCGAGTCGCGCATGCCTCTGATTACGTGAGTTTCTCCTGACGGGATCCTAACCAAATCCTGATGGCTATCACATGCAAATTAGGGCGTTGTGAAAAGGCGACGTGGAATTCGGTTGGTGGTGTGGGTATGCGGAGTATCGAGTCCGCAGGTGAGGTTGAGGAGGGTATGGAAAGATTGAGCTGAGGAGTGGACTCATTCTCTCAGCTTGTGGAGGGCTTTCAAAAGAGACTTCAGGATCCTGATTACCGGAAACGCCGCCTTTCAGACCTCTGCATGGCGCTTGGTTCGAAGGCTGCATCTTTTGATTCGGGATCCTCAATTCCTTCGCTTTATCGCTGTGTAGGGGTATTCTTAAGGAATTTCCAAAATTCTAACACATCATGTACAAACGATTCCTTCTTTATCTTCTGCCACTGATCGTGGTCCCTTCAATGTTTGCGGAGGAGGTGGGAGGCATTGAGGTCGCGAAGATTCTTGAGCAGCTTGGGGCGAAGCTTGAAGAGGGTGTTTCTGAAGATCAGCGAGAGGCTTACACGCGGCATTTCGATCTTGTGGACGCGGATGGCGACGGGTCGCATTCCAAGACGGAGTACATCGAGAGTGGCAACTATCTGACGCCGCAAGCGCGGCAGGGGATCTTCTCGGCGGCTGACCAAGACCAGGATGGAATCGTGACCAAGGCGGAGTACCTGCTGAATCGGATCATCACGGATGAAGCTAAAGCAATCATTCAAGTGATGGACGATGATGGGGATGGTGCGATCCAGCGCGCGGAGTTTGTGGCGCATGCGGGACCGAAGTTTCCCGATGATGCCGAATTGACTAGCGAAGTCTTTACGGCCCTGGATACGAATGACGATGGCGAGATCTTTGTGCCTGAGTACTTGCGTGTGTGGGGGCAGTGGGCACGGGCTGAGGGGGCTCCTACAGAAGATCCAGGTATCCTCACATTGGATCGAATCTTTGTGGAGAAGGAATTCAAATCCAAGTCCTTCTCGGTGAAATGGCGGGAAGATTCTGAGGGCTACACGTTTCTCAAGAGTTCGGACGACGAGGGGAAAGAGATCTGGCAGTTTCGTCCGGGGGACAAGGAACCCACGGTTCTTGTGGCGTCGTTGGAATTGGTCCCGGTGGGTGAGACGGCACCCCTCTCGATTGATGGCTACACGTTTTCTAAGGATGAGTCTCTTCTGCTCATTTATACGAAGTCGCAACGCGTCTGGCGGCAGAACACGCGGGGTGATTACTGGATCCTCGATCGTGCTAGCGGTGAGCTTCGACAGCTCGGTGGCGATGCGCCTTCGTCCTCTCTCATGTTCGCCAAGATCTCACCGACGGGTGCTCATGTGGCTTATGTGAGGGAACGAAACATCTACGTCGAGGATCTCCGCGATCATTCGATTCATGCGATCACTGAGACGCCATCAGACTCGATCATCAATGGCACGGCGGATTGGGTGTATGAAGAGGAGCTGGGTGTGCGTGATGGGTTTCGATGGAGTCCCGATGGGAAACGCATCGCCTATTGGCGCTTCGATGAAAGTGATGTGCGAAAGTACACCCTCGTCGACAACGTCTCTGGCCTCTACCCCAAGCTGACGACGTTTGGTTACCCGAAGGTGGGACAACGGAATGCGTCTTGCCGCATTGAGGTCACGCCCATTGGGCAACGCGCGACTCAGATCGTCGATGTTCCTGGAGAGCCGCATGAACACTACATCGCGCGCATGGATTGGGTGGGAAATTCCGATGAGCTGGTCATCCAACAGCTCAACCGAGCGCAGAATACGAATCGCATCCTGTTGAGCCAAGGTGGTGGTAAAGTGAGAGAGATATACAAGGAACAAGACGATGCGTGGGTCGATGTCCACAACGCGATGCATTGGGTGCTCGATGGGTCTCACTTCACTTGGATGAGTGATCGTGATGGTTGGCAGCATCTCTATCTCATTTCAAAAGATGGCAAGGAATCGATCTGTCTCACACCGGGCGAATTCGATGTCATGGGTTTGTCGAAGGTTGATCATGAAGGTCAGTGGGTCTATTTCATCGCTTCGCCGGAGGATCCTGCAGAACGGTATCTCTACCGTGTCGACTATGCGGGTGAGAATCTCACGCGTGTCACGCCCTCCGAAGAGAAACGCGGCACCCATGCTTACAACATTTCTCCAGACGGCAAGTTTGCCGTCGTCACGTCCTCTCATTACGACGAGCCACCGGTCACGCGGTTGGTGAGTCTGCCAGATCATGCGATCATCGAAGTGTTAGAATCCAATGAGAAACTGAAGAAGAAGGTGGAGCTTCTGAAACGCACCCCGACCGAGTTCTTTCAGGTCGACATTGGCGTGGGTGAATCTTTGCGAGGTCGTTGCACGAAACCTCCCGGCTTCGATCCGGACAAGTCCTATCCCTTGCTCATGCACGTCTATGGAGAACCTGCCGGGCAGATCGTCACGGATCGCTGGGGTGGCGATACCCAGCTCTGGCATTGGATGCTGGCTCAGCAGGGCTACGTCATCATGAGCTTTGACAATCGGGGCACGGCCTCTCCTCAAGGCAGGGCCTTTCGCAAAGCCGCCTTTCGCAAGATCGGCATCCTCGCCCCGCAAGATCAAGCGGCAGCAGTGCAAGCCGTGTTGAAAGAACGTCCTTACCTCGATCCCAAACGCGTTGGGTCATGGGGCTGGAGTGGTGGCGGTTCTATGAGTCTGAACGCCATTTTCAAATACCCCGACATTTACAAGACAGCCATCGCCGTCGCCTCCGTGCCGAACCAACGCTACTACGACACCATCTATCAAGAGCGTTACATGGGCTTACCTGGCGAGAACGTTGAAGCCTACCGCGAAGGTTCTCCGATCAACTTCGCTGATCAGCTCGAAGGTGATCTCCTCATCGTTCACGGCGCGAATGACGACAACTGTCACTACCAGACTTTTGAAATGTTAGTAGACAAGCTCATCCAGTATAATAAGCCTTTCTCCATGATGACCTACCCACGAGGCACCCACTCGATCAAGGAGGGCAAGAACACCACGCTCCATCTCTACAGCCTGATGACAAGATTCCTCGATCAGCATCTCCATCAGTAGGCTTGTGCTACTTTTCGGATTCTCGGAGGCTCCGATCTGGGAATCTCGGCGGTGACGGTACGTCGCGCGGGTCTTTCTCGATTTCATCTAACAAATAGGTGATGGCGGCATCAAGTTGGGTGTCTTCGCCGTGGAAGGTGGCGTGCGGGAGATTGTCCACTTCGATGTCTGGGATGACGCCAATCTGCTCGATGAGCCATTTCCCTTCTGGGCCGTAGACTCCGGCGCTGGGTGCTCTCGCGAGGCCGTTGTCAGATAGGCGGTTGTTAGAGCTAAGCCAGATCTCGCCGCCCCAGGTGCGTGTGCCGATGACTTTGCCAAGACCTAACCGACGGAAGCCGTCGGCAAAGGCTTCGCCATCGGAGGCGGTGTTCTCATCACAGAGCACGACGAGATGTCCACGGAAGGCGTACTGCATGTTCCACTCGGGGCGGTGCTCCCGAGACTGCCAATACATCCATGCCTTCCGCATGAGCTTCTCTAGAATGAAACTCTCGATGTTTCCGCCTCGGTTGTGCCGGACATCGATGATCAAGCCTTGCCGATCGAACACCGGATAGAACTCGCGATACCATTGTTCGAGGTCACTGCTTCCCATCGATTGCAGATGCACATAACCGATCTTGCGATCCGTCTTCTCCTCGACCTTCAATCGCCGAGTGTACTCCCAGTCATCGTAGCGAAGCTGTCTGGCGTTTGACGTGGGGACGACAATGGCGTCTAACAGATCGCCTGAGGCCTTGCGGATCGCGAGGCGAACTTGTTTCCCTGCTTGGTTCCTCAAGAGTTCGCCGATGCTGTTCGCTGACAGTCCGGCCACGCCGTTGATCTGTTCAATGACATCGCCCGCTGTCACTTTGAGTTCTGGATGATCTAACGGAGATCGCTCATGTGGGTAGTCAGGATCGGCGCGGTAGATGTAGTCGATCCGATACCCCTTGGCCTTTTGATCACGGGTGAATCGAGCTCCTAGCGAAGGTACACTGACATTGTCCGGTCCCTCGCGTAGGTCGCCGTAGCGCACGCTGGTGTGCAGTGCAGAAAGCTCGCCCACGAGTCGCCCTATCAGATCGGAAAGTTCGGCACGTGTGGTGATGCGGTCGACCAGAGGCAAGTACTTCGCATGCATGGCATCCCAATCGACGCCGTGCATTCCGGGATCGTAGAAGTAGTCGCGCTCCATCCGCCATGCGTCGGTGAACATCTGTCGCCAATCCTCACGGACATTGATGGAGAAGCTCCATTGTCCGAAATCGATCTTCTTTTCGGCGAGCTTGTTGATCTCTGTGACGTCTGCTTCCACCACATAGAGGCTCTTGTCTTTCCGGATGATCATCGTCTTGCCATCGGCAGAAACTTCGAATCCGTTGATGTCATCCGTCAGTGTCTCAGGCTTAGGATCGTCGTTACCGATCTTGACGGCTATCAAATGAGTCTTGGGCCTCAGCCCGGTATCGCGTTGGGTGAAATAGAGCGCCTTGGCGTTGCCTTGGAGATTAGCGTAATTCCCAGCGGCAATGGGCACTTCTTGAATGCGTTGTTGAATGTCTTTGGCATCGATGACGACTGCCACCTTGGCATCATCTGGCTTCTCTTTCTTTGGATCTTTGTCTGGGTCGGACTCCGGCTCTGGTTTCTTGTTCAGCTCGTCGTCTGGTCGGAAAGGGGAGCGGAGCCCGCGCTTGAGAGAGACATGATAGAGCTTCATCTTGCGGTCAAAGTAGGGCTCGGGTTGACGAGGTCCCCAAGGGCTGCCGACCAAGGTCTGGAAATTGCGGTCAGAGAGGAAGTAGATCCATTCACCACTTGGGTGCCACACGGGATCGCTGCTGTTGGCGCGATCACTTGTTAGTGTGACGAGGCTTCCGTCCTCGACGTGATGGAGGAAGATTTGAGTGAAGGTATTGTTCGCCGTCTGTTCGAAGGCGAGCCAACGACTGTCGGGAGACCAGGATACGCCACGGACACCGTTGTTGTTGGTCGAGACCTTCCGTTGCAAACCAGAGGCCATTTCAAGGAGCCAGAGATCCTGATCGTGATCTCGATAGGTGAGCCATTTGCCATCAGGCGATGGACGACCGTCGTAACGGAGCACCCCGCCATCGCGGGTCAGCGCGGTGGAGTCTCCGATACCGTTCGCTGGGAGTCTAACGAATTCAAATTCCTTGGATTCATCTGAAAGTGCGAGGATGTCCTCACCGTCGGCCGTGAAAACCGCGTCTCGGAAGCGCACGCCTGGCTTCTGAGACAGGTTCACCGTGCGGCCATTCTTCACCGGCATGACAAAGACGCGCCCACGGGTGGTGATGACGACTTGCTCGCCCTTCGGATGCAGCCCGACATGGGTGATGTAATCGGCTGGATCGGTCACCCATTTCTCACGCAGTTGATCCAGATCACTGACGAGCTTGATCGAGACGATTCGATCCTCTCCAGATTGAAGATCATGCAGCCAGAGATCGCCTGCTCGATGATAGGCAACTTTTCTGTTAGATAAGGAAGGTTGGCGCACATCGAAATCCTTATGCTTGGTGTGTTGCCGATAGTCACCGCCATGATCCTTCATCGACCAGAGATTCATCGTGCCATCGCGGTCGGTGATGAAATAGATCCTGTCATTCCACCACATCGGGTGGTGGCTTTCTCCTGGGTGATCGGTGGTGAGCTTGATCGCTTCTTCATCGCCGTCGGTATAGCGCCAGATCTGGCGCGCGGTGCCGCCGGTGTAGCGTTTGGTGACATTGCGGTGGTCCGTGGGTCTGACAAAGAACACTGTGTCTCCTGATGCATCGAAACTCGCCTCGGCACCTTGACTGAGGGGAATGCGTCGGACTTCGTTGGTCTTGGGATCGATCGCGACCAGTTGGAGGTCTGGGAGGGTGGAGAAATGGGAGGTTGTGTATACAAGTTCACCTTGGGGAGTCCATCCCGTACTCGTGGAGGCTTCGGCTTCGTAGGTCCAGCGTCGAGGCAGACCACCTTCTACCGGCATGGTGTAGAGTTCCTCCGGCCCTTCATAGGACGCGGTGAATGCAAGGGTCTTGCCGTCTGGGGCGATGTGAGGATGCGTTTCCTCTCCCGGATGCGACGACAACCTTCGTGCCAGTCCGCCGGATGTTGGGACCGTCCACAGATCACCTTCCGCGCAGAAGACAATGACGTTTCCATGCAGAGCGGGGTAGCGGTAGTATCCTTCCACGCCTTGGGCGATCAGCGACGAGGGAGCTATGATAAGAGCCGCCAAGAGCCCGAGGATTAAGTTAGGTTTTTGGATGCGTGTCATCGTTAGTTAGAGTTTGAGAACCTATACGAGTGGTGATTCCTCGGCGCGAGTCTGTTCAGGGTCTGGCACCGATAGTTGGTCTTTGTTCGTGCGTCCGTGACAATTCTATCGTTCATGAGACGCGATCGTCGCGTGAAAGGTTAATCATGGGACCCGATTGTCACAACTTCGACACATTCAGTTTTTAGTTGGAAAGTCGGCTGAGTGTTCTGTGACGGGAACGTCACCTATGCCTTCTAGAGATAGTTGACGGAATAGACAGATTCGAGCTGCAACTCACTGAATATGATCAATACACAACACTTAATTAGAGTGGGCGCTCAAAGCGTCCTTACCATCGGCGTTGCGGCCCTCGCACTCACTTCTTGCGGCAAGAGGGACGACGGTGACACCTCGACGATCGACGTCAACGGCTCGGACACCATGCTCCAAGTGGGCCTTGCCTGGGCAGAAGCTTATCAGGTCAAACACCCTGAGGTGCTGATCAACGTGAACGGCGAAGGCACGGGAACCGGAGTGACCGCCATGATCAATGGCACCACGGACTTTGCGCAAGCGAGCCGCCCTTTCAAAGATAAGGAGATCGCGGACATTGTCGCCAAGCGCGGTGTCGCTCCCATGGAGCACGTCGTCGGCTTCGATGGGATCGCCGTTTATGTGCACCCTAGCAATCCGGTGAAGTCGCTTTCGATCCCACAGCTCAAAGAGATCTGGGCTGAGGGTGGTAGCGTCGACAACTGGAATCAAGTGGGCGGGCCGAACTTGCCGATTGAGCGCTTTGGTCGCAGTAACAGCTCAGGCACCTATGGCTTCTTCCAGTCTGCCGTGTGTGGCAAAGGCGTCGAATATAAGCCGGGCACCGGAGCACAGCCAGGTTCGACGGCCGTCGTGCACCTCTGTGAGAGCACGTCAGCAGGCATCGGCTACAGTGGCATGGGCTACAAGAATGATAAGGTCGGCTGGCTTGCGGTGAGCAAGACGGATGGCGGCAAAGCTTATGAGCCTTCCAACGAATCGGTGGCCTCAGGGAATTACCCGATTGCCCGTAACCTCTACATCTACACTCTCGGCGAGCCTACGGGAGCGGTGATGGAGTACATGGATTGGATCAAAGGCCCTGAAGGCCAGAAGATTCTGTCAGACGAGGACTTTGTGCCTCTCAAATAGTCAGCCGAAGTACCTCTATCAAAGATATCACGAATTCCAGCCGTAGCGGACCCAATCCGTATTGTTAATTAGCCGACCATGTTCTCACGAATCTTAGCTCGCATAGGAGCACTTCTCGACAAGCTCGAGAAACCCATTCAGTGGCTCATCACGCTTTGCGGCTGGAGTTCGATCATCTTTGTAGTCGCCATCTTCTTCTTTATCTTCAAGGAGGCGGCGCCTATTTTCCCTCATCTCAATTGGGGTGAGTTCTTCTTTTCGCATCGCTGGATTCCCGTCCCTGCGGAGGGCAATGAGCCCGTGTATGGTGCCATGGGGATCATGTATGGCACCTTTGCCATCACGGTGGTGAGTATGTTTATCGCCATGCCGCTCGGCCTTGGGGCGGCCATTTATATTTCCGAGTTTGCCTCACCGAAGTGGAGGGAGACGCTGAAGATCCTCATCGAGTTTCTCGCTGCTATTCCGTCCATCATCTGGGGCTTCATAGGCCTCGTCATCATGGGGCCGATCATCCAGAACGTCTTTGGGATCGAAGTCGGGGTGAACCTTCTCAATGCGAGTATCGTCGTCGGACTGATGGCGGTGCCTCTCATTGTTTCAATTTCTGAAGACTCCCTGCGAGCCGTTCCTGATTCCTATCGCGAGGCTTCTCTCGCTCTCGGGGCGAGCAAGTGGGAGATGATCTACCGCGTGCTCTTTCCTGCAGCGAAGAACGGCCTTCTCGCGGCCTGTATGTTGGGCGTGGGACGTGCGGTTGGGGAAACGATGGCCGTGTGGATGGCCTCTGGTGGCACGGATAACATGCCGACGAATTACTTTGATCCAATGCTCTTGTTAGAGCGAGTCAAAGCCTTGACGGCGACGATTGCGGGAGAGATTCCTGAAACGGTGCACGGGAGTGAGCATTACCAAGTGCTCTTCGTCA
Organism: Verrucomicrobiales bacterium; assembly: GCA_047616785.1. Lineage (GTDB taxonomy): Bacteria > Verrucomicrobiota > Verrucomicrobiia > Verrucomicrobiales > DEV007 > JAACDM01. The sequence continues at coordinate 5,708 of JBLHHN010000004.1, read as the reverse complement.
TCGGCATCGTCCTTCTCACGATCAGTGTGGTGATCAATGTCGTCTCTGATCTCATCATCAAAGGTCTCCACACAGAAAAGAACTAATCTATCACTGTCATGGAAGCTTCCAATCCCTTTGCCCCAAGCCCGGTTGAGAACCGCAAGGCTGTTACCGAGTCTGTTGTAAAATGGTCGATGCTCGGAATGGCGATTCTTCTCATCGTTCCGGTCTTCGCCATCCTGTTTCAGCTCTTTTACAAGGCCTGGCCGGTTCTCTCATTAAATTATCTCTGGGATAGTCCGAAGAACCTTGGTCGAGAAGGCGGCATTTGGTTGCCGCTGATTGGCACGTTCTACCTCGTGGTGGTTTCGCTCCTCTTGGTGGCTCCGATCGGTATTCTCGCTGGCATTTATATCAACGAGTATGCCCCGGACAACTGGTTGACCCGGATCATCAACATGGCGGTGACCAGTCTCGCCGGTGTTCCGAGTATTGTGCACGCGCTCTTCGGTGTGGGCGCTTTCGTCCTCACGCTGGGGATGGGACAGTCTCTCTTGGCTGCCTCCTGTACGATCGCTGTCATGACAATCCCTGTCATTGTCACAGCGACCCGAGAAGCGTTGGCGGCCGTTCCGATGGCATTCCGTGAAGCCTGCTGGAACATGGGAGCGACCAAGTGGCAAACGATCCGGACGATTGTCCTGCCCAACTCCATCTCAGGTATTCTCACCGGGGTGATCTTGGAGATTTCCCGAGCGGCTGGCGAAACCGCGCCGATCCTCTTCACGGGAGCGGCAGCTTCGGTGGCCGTTCGAATGACTTCGTTAGGGGACAAGTTGATGCCCTATCAGTTGGACGAGCGTTTCATGGCTCTCTCTTACCATCTTCATGTCGTGGCAGAGAAGATCGCCGGAATGCCTGAGGAGATGCAGTATGGAACCGCTGCGGTGCTCATTGGTCTCATCCTTGTCATCAATAGCTTCTCCATCACCCTGCGCGTCTTCCTGCGCTCACGTAAGAAGTGGTAACCCCTTCCTTTTGCGATAAATCATGAGCGTGCATATAGAATTTAACAATGTCACCGTGCGATATGGCAATGATATTGCCTTGAGCGACATTGATCTCCAAATCCAGGACAAGGAAGTCTTCAGCATCGTGGGGCCGGCCAACTCTGGTAAGACGACCTTCCTGAAGTGCATCAATCGCACGATCGATCTCATCACGGGGACCAAAGTCGACGGTAGGATCCTCGTGGCGGGCGAAGATGTGGCCGAGATGTCGAACGTCTACGCCTTGCGTCGGCGGATCGGCATGGTCTTCCCACTGCCAGTCGGCTTGCCCATGTCCATCTTCGACAACGTCGCTTATGGGCCACGCCGCCGAGGAGTATCCAACAAGGCGGAACTGGAAGTCATCGTCGAGCGCTGCCTCAAGGATTCTGTTCTTTGGGATGAGGTGAAAGATCGTCTCGACATGCTCGGCACCAAACTGTCAGGAGGTCAGCAACAGCGACTCACACTCGCTCGAGCACTGTCGCTCGACCCTGAGATTCTTTGCCTCGATGAATTCTCCATCGCCATCGATCCCGTGACGACGATGAAGATCGAGGAAGTCCTCGCCGGTCTCAAGAAGCAGATGACCATCATTCTCGTGACCAACCTCACGCAGCAAGCCCGGCGTATGGCAGATCACGTGGCGTTCTTCAATGCCTCGGAATTGGTCGAGTGGGGAGAGACGGAGAAACTCTTCGAGAACCCTGACAAAGAGATCACCGGCCGCTACCTGAATGGAGAATTTGGTTAGGGCAATCAACGCACCCTGTTTATCGAGATACCATGGCCGACACCGAAGACATTAGCATCCATATCAACGACTACAGTCTATGGTATGGGAACTTTCAAGCTCTCTTCAATGTTACAGTCGACATCCGTCCTGGCATTGTTACCTCCATGATTGGCCCATCGGGTTGTGGCAAGACCACGCTCTTGCGCTCGTTGAACCGGATCAACGAACGCTACGGCAACGTGGAGACCACGGGGGAGATCAAGATTCTCGGCAAGAACATCCTCGACGCGGATGTCTCACCAGCGACCTTGCGCAAAAACGTGGGCATGGTTTTTCAACGTCCTAACCCTTTACCTATCTCGATTTACGAGAATGTTGTCTTCGGCGTCCGCTCTCACGCCACGCGCGGCGAACTGAAGAAAGAGACCATGGATCAGGCGGTGGAAGAGGCCCTGACCGAGGTCGGGCTTTGGCACGCCGTCAAAGACGATCTCAAGCGCAAGGCCACCCGGTTGACGCTGGAACAGCAGCAGAAACTCTGCATTGCGCGTCTCTTGCCGCTCAAACCGCGTATCATTCTCATGGATGAACCTTGCTCTGCGCTCGACGCTCAGGGCATCGAGCGGATCGAAGAGTTGATCAAGGACTTGAAAGAACGCTTTACCATTGTCATTGTGACGCACAACATGGCCCAAGCCAAGCGTGCCAGTGATGAGTGCATTTATATGTATCTCGGTGAGATCATCGAACACAGTTCCACCGAGCAGCTCTTCGTGAATCCGAAAGAAGAGAAGACCGCAATGTACATTCAAGGCCGCTACGGTTAAACCAGAACCATCCTACCCATGAGCGAAGACGAAGAACAGGAACACATCCTCTCCAATTTCCAAGAAGCCCTCAATCAGCTGCGCAAAGACGTTCTGACCATGGGGAGCACTGCCCAACTCAATTTGGAGCGTTCCGTGCATGGTTTGCTTGAGCGTAAGACAGAACTCTGCAGTCAGGCAATCGCGGATGATGAGGAGGTCGATCAGTTGGAAAAGACGATCGACTCCGAAGGCATGCGTATTCTAGCGCTCTTCAATCCGGTGGCTTCAGATCTTCGGCAAGTCGTCTCCACCATGAAAATGGCCACGAATATCGAGCGCATTTCAGATGAAGCAGGCAACATTGCTCGTCGTGCCCGTCTCATTCTCAAGAATGAGGAGCTGCCTGAGATCAACTTGATCGATCCTGTTTATAAGCTGGCAGCGGATCTCCTCAATGACAGCCTTCATGCTTTCTCTGAACGGGACCTCGAAGCTGCTCGAGGCATCGATGCCAAGGACGATGCCTTGGATGACGCCCACAACAATCTGGTTAAGCATCTTCGAAAGCGGATGGAAGAAGATCCCGCGCACCTGAAAGATTACTTGGATCTGATGTTCATGGTGCGTTCGCTAGAGCGCGTTGGTGATCACGCGACGAACATTGCGGAAGACACCATCTTCATAGAATCCGCGGAAGACGTCCGGCATACGGGATAACGCGGCGGTTGCTAAGAGTGTCTGAACTGAGCGTGCGATTGCCAGCTTTCCATGCGTTGGTGAATCAAGGGATCAGATCGCCCATAGCTTACCATTGCGATAGAGAGCCCGGCATCGGGAACACTTCTCAGACTAGGGCCTGTCCCAACGTCACTAAGCATTATAATAGCAGTATTTGCGCGGGATTTGAAGGGGCTATGAGAGCCCAATTTGGACTCCCATAGCCAAATTCGGCGTGTATAATTCGGTTAACAGCTAAATCAAACCGCCGAACGATGCCTGAGATTACACGCCAACGGTCATTTCATCTACCTCTTCCACCCTGTTACGGAGCCAAAGATTATCGTGACAAACGAGCCAGATACGAGTTCATCAACGACCTCATTGGGCGGACCAGGCTCGACGATCAGTTCACCAAATTGGTTCTCCAACACCGTGATTTGAAGCCGCATCAAGTAGGCAACCGATTCCTCAATCACTGCGCCACCGCCTTTCGCACTAACTTCGTTCGATTTGTCGAGAACCATCTTCCGATGAGAGAACTCAGCATTCAAGTCGCCGAGAGCCATCTGCTGCAGTGGTTCTGTCATGTAGGCGAATTTGGCCCCATTCTGCTGCCTTCCAAGAGCACTCTTGATCGTTACGGTCGCCTCCTACCTCAGGACGCCATCGACCAACTCGGTGCGCAACTTCTCAAACTCGCGGCCCAGCAACCCCAGGGAGTGAACAAGCAAGCATTAGCGTTAGAGGTGCCCATTAATCTAACCAATGTGTGGGTCGACACTTTCTGTCTCAAAGCTAACATTCATTTCCCCACCGACTGGGTGTTACTCATTGATGCCACGCGCACGTTGACGAATGCAACCATCCTCATCCGCAATGCTGGACTGAAGAACCGCATGCTTCAAAGCCCCGAAGACTTCCTACGAGACATGAATAAACTAGGGATCGCCATGAGCCAACAGAGGCGTCAGAAAGACAGCAAGCGCAACCGAAAGAAGATTCTGAGGACGATGAAGAAGGCTGTTCCCAAGATTGAAAAACATGCCAAGAAACATCGCGATCTGTTAGAAAAGAGATGGCAAGAAACTGAATGGAGTTGGCCGGAAACCCACCGAATCATCGAGAGAATCGACAACATCCTGACGCAGTTACTCACGGCAGAGAAGCAGGCTCACGAGCGAATCATTGGCGAGCGTCAGGTCAAGAGTTCTGAGAAGATCCTCAGCCTTTACGATCAAGACGTGCAGGTGATAAAGAGGGGAAAGTTAGGTGCCTCAGTCGAATTTGGAAATCAGGTCCTGCTAGGAGAGCAAGAGGATGGTTTGCTCGTGCTCCATCAATTGTATGAGAAAGTCGTCTGCGATTCAACGATCCTAATCGCTGGGGTCGAAGGCATCGAAGAGCGCCTAAGCATAGAGATAGAGGGGGTGTGCGGAGATCGTGGGTTCGGAAGCAAGGCAAACACGAAATCGTTAGGCGAGAAAAGAGACCACATCTGTCCAAGACGGATCGAAGCTCTACAAGAGAAGATGAAGAACGGGGAGTTCGCGAAACGCCAACGACGGCGGAGTCAACCGGAAGGGCGAGTAGGCATCTTCGTCCATCGGTTCATGGGAGATCTGCTCCGAGTCAAAGGGTTCGCCAATCGAGAGATAGCAGTTAGTTGGGACACCCTCGCCCACAACCTTTGGAAGCTAGCAGAAATGCGCAAAGAGCAAGCAGAGAGACGGGAACGAGAGGCCAGAAAGAAAGCGGCCTAGAATCGGCTAGGGCAACAACGCGCTCGAGAGGCCTACTATCAGCGAAGGACACGCTGACGCCGGGAGACCCATGTACGCGCACCAACGAGAACGCTCCGAAAAGACCATTTGCACGATGTTAGCTCCCAATCTTCAGCTACACCGGAGCTGAAATCCCCCCATCCAACTAAATCAGCAGACAAAACTAGAGCGCTCCATCAGAGAAAAGCGTTTCTGGGACAGGCCCTAGACTATACTCGATAGCATCCAAGATCCATTCTTGGCGATTCCCAAAGGCTCCACCACCTAACATCGTTAGGTACACTTTAGAATTGCCTGTCACGCTTCGGTTGATGACGGTACAAGCGATGCGGTTGAGCTCGCCAATGAAACGGATACTAACAATGCCGCAGATACCTTCAAAGTGGTTGACGTTTCCGCCGATGGAAACAGCGTCTCCTGGAGCAGTGCTGCCGGTCAGTTCTACGTAAGCGGTCTATGGAGCACCACTAGCAGAGTTTAGCGGAATCGTCGTAGCTTGCAGGTTATGACACATCCACAATCATCTGACACCCAAATCCTCAAGATCGACAGCCGCCAGCGCGTTCGCGTAGGGCGCCAGCGCCGCGAGGCCCTTCTCGACGAGTTCGAGCGCAGCGGCCTGAGCGGGGCC
>JBLHHN010000003.1:0-56687 GCA_047616785.1 Verrucomicrobiales bacterium | reverse complement strand
GAAAAGCCCAGAAAGTAACCTCGTTAGGATAAATGCGATCACGTTGAGTCGTGCTCTGGGAACTTAACAATTCGGGAGGGATCTCAGAGCTCAGTTGCTTGCTGAGGCCATCGGGACTGCGTTCACAAATCCCTTTTCGCTGGTCTGCGAGAACGTCTTGTCTTTTGTGTTTGGAACGGCCACATAGAAGAGTGGAGAATCCGGCGAGAAACGGAGTTTTTGTTAGCATGAAAACCTATGTCGCCAAGACCGAGTTTCTTGTATTACTTAATTCGAAAGTCCTAACGAATTGTTTGGCGACATTGGGATTGGAACATTATCATTAAAGCGGCAATAATAGTATTCATTGAAAGCCTGACAGTCCTATTTTTCGGGCCGGTAATAAGATCATGTCAGTTAAGGGTTCGGCAAGGATTCTTTTACCGATACATGGCCTTAAACTGGTGCCATTCGTGCTAGCATGCATTGTCGCTCGGCGACAGAACGTAGACTAACGTCGCTGCGGCGGGCTGTTGGCTTAGCAGTGTTTTTGGTAGGCTTCGACGATGCGTTTGAGGTAGTCTTTTTGGTCTTGTTCCCAATAGGTGGATGAGAAAATCTCGACTTCGTTGGGGCCTGTGAAGCCGGCGGCTTCGACCCATTGGCGGATGGTTTTCAATGGGATGCAGCCCTCACCCATCAATCCTCGGTCTAACAAGAGATCGTTGGTGGGTGTTTTCCAATCGCAGACATGGAAGGCGTGGAGGTTGCCATTCTTGCCGCAACGATGGATCTCTTTCTCCAGATCAGGGTCCCACCAGAGATGGTAGACGTCGGCGGCGATTCCGACCCAGTCTGAGTCGAGCGCTTCGGCCATGTCGTTGGCTTGGCCTAACGTATTGATGGCGGAGCGATCGCCGGCATACATGGGATGCAGCGGTTCGATGTCCAGTTTCACGCCGTTGGCTTCGGCGTATGGGAGGAGGGTCGCGATGCCGTCTTGGATTTGTTGGCGGGATTCTGTCAGGGATTGTGCGGGATCGGCACCGCAGACGAGCACGACCATGGTGGCTCCGAGGGCGGCGGCCTCGTCGATGGCGCGTTGGTTGTCTTCAATGGATTCGGCGCGTTTCTTGGGATCGATGCTAGGAAAGAAGCCGCCTCGACAAAGGGCGGTGACTTTCAGGGGGTGATCTTTGACGATCTTGGCGGCTTCTTCCAGGGAGATGCCCTCGAGGACATTTCTCCAAATGGTGATGTGAGGAATGCCGACTGCCGCGTAGTTCTCGCAGCATTGTTGGAGAGACCACGGCTTCGTGGTCATGGTATGGACGCAGAGGCGTTCGAGCATGATCGTGGGAATGTGTAAGATCTAGCGGGCGCAGTCGAAGAAGCGGTAGTAGGGCTTGTCGTCTGCGACGCGCTGCACGTAGAGCGCGAGTTCGCGTGCATGGTAGTCTCCCCACATGCTGGATTCTCCGTTCGCGATCTTGCTTCCATCGGGCACGTGATCCCAACCGTTGGGTTGATGATAGATGGAGTGAAGCAGGAGGCCTTGATGCTCGGCGTTAGAGCTGAGATAGGGTTCTTGTAAGAGGGTGCGTAGGACGGTGAGGCCGGCTTGCCAGTAAGCATGCCCTTCGCTTCCCTCTTCTGCACCAAGGTAGCGACCTAGACGAAGCAAGCCTTGGGCGCCGATGGCAGCGGCGGAACTATCAATGGGCTCGTGGTCATTGTAAGGCTCGGATGGGCGATCGAGGTAGTCTTCCATGTGCACCAAGCCAGGGGCTCCGGTGTCCCAGTAAGGGATGCCGTCGGTCGGGGTGTTTGCCATGTAGAAGTCGCACGTGGCGCGGGCGGCTTTGAGGAAGGTCGCTTTGACTTCGGTCCAATCGAGACTGGACGAACCCTTCAAGGCATCGAGGTCCAAGTGATCTAACAATTCCAGCTCTTCGGTGAATCCGCACATGGCCCAGGCGAGTCCACGCGTCCAGGTCGTGAATCCTGTGTAGCCCTGTTGCGAGTTGGGACAACGGAATGCGCCGTCATTGCGATTGAAGACGGATTCATGGGCGGCGCGGCCCCAGACGTCGTATTTGTCACGGCCTTCGCCGTAGAAGACGGCGTATTTGGCGGTGGCCATGGCGTGTTGGACGGCTCGTTCTAACAAACAGATCTCTTTGTCGCCTTCGGCCATGAACTGGTGCTTGAGCAGGTAGCTGACCATGAGAGCGCGGCAAGAACGGATGGTATCGACGAACAACGAATGCGGCCCATTGAAGGAGTAGATGAACCCGCCGTCTGGCAAGGTCGTCCAGCGATAGGCCTGCACGGCTCCGGAGACCTTGAGCGCCAATTCATAGAAGTTCTTTTCCCAAGCATCCTGAGGCAAGCGGCCCTCATGCATGAGACGGAGCAGATTTCCGTAGGTACTGACATTGTTAAAACCATGGTCATGCACGCCGAAGTGGCTGACATGTGGTGCCATCTCTTCCACGGTCATCTTTCGTCCGTAGTCTAACAAGTCTTCATCGCCGGTGGCATCGAACTGCAAGATGGCGGATCCGAACTCAAAGCCTTGGGTCCACTCTGTCCAGCCACGTGTGGTGTATTTTCCAGCAGCGGTGAAGACCGGGCTGCCTTTGGCATGGTCGTAGTGATCGCGAATAAGGCGAATCTTCTGGCCAGACAGTTCCCAGAAACGCGCCAGGTCTTGGCTCAGGTCGCCTGCCTTTAAGGTGGTGTCAGTATGAATCATGTTAGAATCGATTGGATTTCTTCAGATGGAGAAGGATGAAGATGGTGTCATCGAGCGCTTCGTAGGTGTGTTCTTGAATGGCATCGAACTGCACACTTTCACCGGCCTTGAGCGTGAGGGTCTGTTCGCCAATGGTGAGGCGCAGACCGCCGTTGATGACCCAGCAAGTCTCGAGATCGTCGCCATGCGCATCGGGTCGGCTGAGCGTTGCGCCTTTCTTCGCTTCCCCTAGAAATGAGTGATGATTCGCATAGCGGATGCGATGAAAGTAGAAGCCTTCGGCTTGATAGCCATCGGCGGTCTTGCGGTGGGCCAGAGGGGACTCTGCGAGAGAGACCAGGTCTGAGCCAGCCAAGCCAAAGGCGCCGGCGATCTTGGCGATGGTCTCAAGTTCAGCCGTCGATTGATTGCGCTCCAGTTTGGAAATGACCGATATGGAGATTCCACACGCCTCCGAAAGCTGGGCCAAGGTCTGCCCTTCCTGTTGCCGCAACTGGCGGACGACGGAAAAATCGTAGCGTGGCGGTGATGGAGAGGGTTCAGGAGATTCAGGCACGCTCGACTTTCCCCAGCGCTAAGGAATGGTCAAGAAATGAATGTCGGAGAAATATTCTTGCCGTTTGTCGTTAGCTTCGGCGTGCGGCAGGAAGGCCGACGATACGAATCGCGCTACTGAGTCACCGGCTGCAGCGTGATCTCGACACGTCGATTCAGCTGTTTGCCTTCGGTGGTGCCGTTGTCAGCGACGGGGTAGTTGGGGCCGAAGCCTTGGACGAAGAAGCGCCGTGAGTCGATGCCTTGGGCGCGCAGGTAGTCGGCGACGCTGGTGGCGCGTGACTGTGAGAGCCGCATGTTGTAGTCGCGCGAACCGGTGCTGTCGGTGTGGCCTGCCACATCGACGAGGGTCTTGTTGAACTCTCTGAGGACGGTGGTCACGGAATTGAGGACTGGAATGAACTCGCCCGAAACCCTGGCGCTGTTCGTCGCGAAGGTGACGTTGCCAGGCATGTTCAGAATGATGTTGTTGCCCTGACGCGTGACACTGATGCCGGTGCTCTGGAGGAGTTGGCGAAGGCGTCTCTCTTGCTGATCCATGTAGGCTCCGACGGCGCCGCCGCCGAGTGCGCCGATGCCGGCTCCAATGAGAGCGCGTTCGCGGCGTTCTTTGCTATCACTTCCACTCAGCGCTCCGATGCCAGCTCCGGCCAAGCCCGCCAGTGCGGCACCGATCGTCGCTTTGCTAAGCTGGCGTTCGCCGGTGTAGGGATTCTGCGTCATGCATGAACTGAGCAGAGCCGCGCAAATGGAAAGTACCAGGGCTTTGGAAAGGGGAGCCGTCTTCATTTCTCGACTGTGTCGAGGAGGGGGTATTGTGCAAAGGCCTTCTTTGTGTGCTAAGGGAGCCCCTTGAAGACTCGGATCCTACTCATTCTTGGCCTGGCAATGATTGGGGCCTACCTCGGGGCGGTGGTGGCGCCGAAGGCGCTCTACGAACGTCAAATGAGGGGGCGCCTTGGGGATACCATTCACGAAGTGCAGTCGGCCTACTCACATATTCGCGTCCGTGAACGCGGCAGCGTCCGCAGCTTGTTGTTTGTCGACAAGTTCGGCGTGGAGCAGCGGCAATCGGCTATCGACATGGACGCACCTGAAGAGATGCAGTTGGGCTACACGCGTTCGCTCTTTGCTTCATTTCTATTCCGTCATCCGCAGGAGCGGGTTCTGATTGTGGGTTTGGGTGGTGGTGGGATGGTTCGATTTCTGAATCACCACTTTTCCGAGACTCATGTCGAGGCCGTGGAGATCGATCCTGAAGTGGTGAGGATCGCAGCGGACTACTTTGGCACCCGTGAATCGGAGCAAACCACGATCCACACAGAAGACGCATTCGTGTATCTGCGAGAGCCGAAGGTGCGTTATGATGCGATCTACATGGACGCCTTTCTCAAGCCGAGCGCTGATGCGAGGCTTGAGAACGTGACGCAGCGTTTGAAAACGGAAGCCTTTCTGCGCAGCCTGCAGGCGCATCTCAAACCGGATGGCCTAGTCGCTTTCAACCTCATCAAACGGGATCCTTCGACCTCAGACGATATCGAAGCCATTCAGATGGTATTCCCCGCCGTCTTCGTCTTTGATGTGCCGGAAACTGGAAATTTGGTAATTATTGGAACGCTAGGGGAGCGCCACACTAAGGAGAGGCTTCTTCGCCGGGCGACCGAATTGGATGAGTTATTGAAGATCGGATTGTCCTTTCAGAAGCTCGTGAAGGCACTCCGAGGTGATGGGGAGGCTAACTGATCCTAACTGAATGCTGTGAAAGAATGTGTTGCGTCAGAATTGGTCATGCGGTAAAATCGCTTGCCCCGAGCAGGGAGGGGCGAATCACTTGGGAGGGGGGACACTCCAATTTGAGACGCTTTTGCCGCTCAGGGCACCTTTATTGTTCGGCAAGATGTTCCCGTGGCTCACATATTACTCGCAAGCCCTTATCCACTTACTTCTTCTCGGGGGAATAGTGTGTCTGCACGGCGGATTCTTGGATTGTTGATAGAGTTAGGGCATGCGTGTGCATCGATTTCTGGGAGAGAGCCCTGCCGGGAAGATGGCAATTTGCTGGTGGTGCTTCATGCGCGAAAGAGCGCGGTGGCGCTTGAAAGTTTCCATGAGCAGTATCCGGAGCGGCCCATCTTGCTCCTTCTCACAGGATCAGACCTTTATGCCGATCTTCTGCGACCTGGTCTGGAGGCACAAACGGTTCTGAGAGGTTTGCGATGTGCCAGTGCGCTCATTGTGGCTCAAGAGAGTTCGTTGCAAGATATTCCAGATGAGTTTCGCTCGAAAGCTAGGGTTGTTCCCAAGTCTCTTGACATGGAGGTTCCCGCGCGCGCTGTACACGATTTTATTGAAGAGTTTCACATCGTGTTGGCCAGTCATTTGCGTCCCGCCAAAGCGCCATTGCTTGTGTTAGAATCGCTGCCTCTGTTGCCTGCTGATTTTCCTATCCGTGTGTGGCACTGCGGTGTTGGTGAAGATGACAGTATTGCCGCTGCTGCTGAAGAAGGCACGAAACGATGGCAGCCGCATTACCAATGGCTTGGCGCACTTTCTCGAGAAGAGACGTTGGCTCGATTGGCCCAGGCAGATCTATGCTTGAACACTTCGCGTGTGGAGGGCGGGGCGAACTCACTCTGTGAGGCGATTCAAATCGGCGTGCCTTGTGTGGCCTCGGACATCGTTCCTAACGTGGGCATGCTAGGGGAAGAGCATCCTGGCTTGTTTCCCATGGACGATGCCAAAGCCCTGGCTGGGCAATTGCAGAGGGCTGCGACGGATCCCGTCTATCTGGAGACATTGCGAGAATTCACCGTGAAGCGTGCGCCGTTGTTCACAAGGGGTGTAGAGCGGGCTGCCTGGAAAGCGGTGACCGATGACGCGTTGGCGGGTGATTTGTAACTTTAACCCCACTCAACTCAACGCAAACGGGCCGAGAGAAAGATCTCTCGGCCCGTGATAAAGCGTCTTTGATAGTGGATGCTCGTTACTTGACTAGCATGGTGCCGCTCATGAGTGCGAAATGGCCAGGAAAGGTGCAGAGATATTCATAGGATCCTTTCTCGGGGACGGTGAAGATGATGCTTTCTTCTTCACCGGGCCCTAGCAGTTTGGTGTTGGCGAGGACTTGATCCTTCATCGCCGCTGGCATGTAGTCAGAAGCTGGACCGGCGCTGATCGCGGCGACGGCGTAAGTGATTTTGTTAGAGCCTTTTTTCAGAATCACCACGTTGTGTCCCATGGCGGCTTTAGGGAGTGTGCCGATGTTCTTGAAAGTCAGTTTCACCTTCTTTCCGACTTCGACGGTGAACGTCTTCTTGTCGTACTGCATGGTGTCCGTGCCGGTGAGATTCACTTCTACGTCGAAGGCTTCTTCCTTCGCGGCTTCTTCGGATTTCTCTTCAATGGCGTTCACGCCTTTTTGCTGTGCCTCGTCGGCAATCGCGGCGGATGATAACGCAAAGGCGAACACGGTGGTGGACAGGATGGTGATGGGTCGTTTCATAGTTCGTAAGTAGTTTAGAGGTGTTCTGTGGCCATGTCGTTGTCAACTGCTACGCATCGATTGGTGTCGCGGTTGCGAGGGAGCTTGGGTGGTCTGTGGGTTCGACCCATTTATCGTGCTCTTTAATCAAATCAATCAGCTGATCGACGGCTTCTTCTTGAGGAATATTGAACTTCACGGACTCTTTCCCCACGTAGAGATTGATCTTCCCGGGCGCCCCACCCACGTAGCCGAAGTCGGCATCGGCCATCTCACCGGGTCCATTGACAATGCAGCCCATGATGGCGATGCGCACGCCCTTGAGGTGCCCGGTTGCAGCTCGGATCTTGCCTGTCGTGTCTTGCAGGTTGAAAAGAGTTCGTCCACAAGACGGGCATGCGACGTAGTCCGTCTTAAAGATACGTGCGCCGGCTGCTTGTAGGATATTGTAAGACAATCGCATCGATTGACCGGGTGCTTCTTCACCCTGGATGAGGATGGCATCGCCAATGCCATCGGATAGCAACGAGCCGATGACGGCGCTGGCTCCTAACAAAGTGTCTTGGAAGTCCGTCTCCGATTCCTGGGAGGGTGTGAGTGAGTCTTTTAAAAGAATGGCATGGCGAGCATCCAGGCGTGCCGCTAACAAACGGAAAGCTGGGATGGCGGCGATCCCGAGATCATCGGCCACGGTGACCAGCGCTGCATTGGCCTGTCCATTCAGCTCGGCGATGGCGCTCTCATTTCGGGGGTCGATGGCCGTGATCTCTGCGGTGTCAGCCACGATCTCTGGTTTGAAATCGCCTAACTGATCCATCTTATGGGCCAACTGATCCCATTTCGGTTGCGACGTGAAGACGCGGAACGTTTCGGTCGCGCCCATCGGGAAGTCCTTCACGGTGAGTTTGTCCGAGTGACGCCGATCGTAGACGAATGGATCATGCTTGGGTGCGAAGTCGTCGGAAATGATTTCTTCGGGCGCGGAGAGTGTCAGGCAAACTCTGGCCAACGCTTGTGCGACGGGAATCTCGTGCACGGAGTCTTCTGTCAGGGAGACGCGAATGGTATCGCCGACGCCATCTAACAGAAGCGAACCGATGCCAATGGCGCTCTTGATGCGACCGTCCTCACCATCACCGGCTTCGGTGACGCCAAGGTGGATGGGGTAGTGCCAGTCATCACCTAACTGATCCAGTCGCGCCACGAGTAAGCGATAGGCATTGATCATGACTTTCGGATTGCTCGCCTTCATGGAGAAGATAAATTGATGGTAGCCTTCATCCCTGGCGATGCGGGCAAACTCAAAGGCGCTTTCGACCATCCCTAACGGTGTGTCGCCGTAGCGGTTCATGATGCGATCACTGAGAGAGCCGTGATTCGTTCCGATACGCATGGCGACGCCGCGTTCCTGACAGAGTTTCACCAGAGGCACGAAGCGTTCGCGGATCCGCTCGAGCTCGTCCGCGTACTGGGCGTCAGAGTATTCGCGGATGGCAAATTTCTTACTGTCGGCGTAATTGCCAGGATTCACGCGCACTTTCTCGACCCACTTGGCCGCTTCGAGGGCGGCGTCTGGTTTGAAATGGATATCGGCGACCAGGGGGACGTCACAGCCGTGATCCAGGAGGCTCTTTTTAATATGCTCGAGATTGGCCGCATACTTCCGGGTCTGCGCGGTGATGCGGACGATCTCACAGCCGACCTCGACCAGCCCGAGGGTCTCTTTCACGCAGGCTTCGGTATCGCGAGTGTCCGAGGTGAGCATGGACTGGACGCGGATGGGGTTCTCGCCGCCGATCCCGATGTGCCCGACCATGACCTCGCGGGTGGCGCGGCGGGTGTGACGGTAGAGGCTATCGCAGTAGCGTAGGGAAGCGGTATCAGCCATGGCCATCCCTTGCACGAAACCCGGATGAATTCCAGTGACGTGTTACCACGGTGGATTCGCGGAAAGTGAAGATTCGTAATGAAAGATTTCATCGGCTTTTCGGTTGCGAACCAGAAGGTAGTTTCTATGATGGTCGTCCTCGTTCGCCTGGCCGGCGGATCGCGGGATTTAAGGCCCCATTTCGTCGTGTTTATTCTCTTCCTCGAAACCACCACTTTTCCGCTTGTGAAATTTTTCACAAGCATATAGAAGTTCGTTGACCATGCCCAACTTCTTCCCTCGCTGGAGCAATTTGTTGCCTTTGCAGATCGGTATCGTGCTGATCATGATGGGGTCTGCCGTGACGGCAGGATTGTGGTATTATTTCACGCCGAAGTACACTCGCGTCGGATATCAGCCATCCCAGCCTGTGCCATTTAGCCACAAGATTCACGTGGAACAGCACGGGATGGATTGCCGCTACTGCCACAGTTTCGTGGAGAAGTCCGGCCACTCCAATATCCCGTCGACAGGAACGTGCATGAATTGCCACAAGCACATTAAGAAAGACAGCCAGAAGCTACAGCCGGTGCGGGATAGCTGGGAGACGGGCGAGCCGATCGAGTGGGTGAATGTTCACGAAGTCCCTGATTATGCATACTTCAACCACTCGGTGCATGTGAATCGCGGGGTGAGCTGTGTGAAATGTCACGGTCGCGTGGATCAGATGGATGTTGTTTTTCAGGATCAGTCTCAGAGCATGAGCTGGTGTCTTGATTGCCATCAGGCGCCTGAGCAGAATATTCGACCATTGGATGAGATTCTAAACTTCGATTGGAAGGCTGAGGATGAGGACCGGGGCGCGTTCTACGCTGAGCTGATGGATCGGAATGGGAAGACGGCCGGTGATTTGATTTCTGTGATCGAGGATGATCGCAAGCTGCGTCCTCAGGCGGGGCGGAGTGCGGAGGATTTGATCCGACTTTCCGAGAATGTATTCGGCAAGGAGAAGATGACTCAGGAAGAGGTGGGTTTGCAGCTAAAGAGTGCCTGGAAGGTCAACCCACCGGTGAGCTGTTCCGGATGTCATCGTTAACGTTTTTTTACGCGACCTAATTCACGAATGAAACGCATTGTTCATCACCCAGAGCCCCGCAAGGACAGCAAACGTCTTTGGCGTAGCGTTGGCGAATTGGAGGACACGCCCGAATTTCGCGGCTGGTTGGATCGAGAATTCCCCGCTGGTGCCTCGGAAATGGAAGACACCGAGTCTTCTCGCCGGACTTTCATGAAGCTCATGGGCGCGTCGTCCGCGCTGGCGGGCTTCGGCATGGCGGGTTGCCGTCGGCCTGAGAAGTATCTCGTTCCCTACACGAAATCAGTGGAATGGGTGATCCCCGGCAAGGCTCTTTTCTATGCCACAGCGATGCCTCGCTTGGGCGGTTGTTCGCCTGTGGTGGCCACGACTCATGAGGGTCGTCCGACGACTCTGAAAGGCAATGCCCTGCATCCTTCGAACAAGATCGAGGTTAATGGCAAATCGAAGAGCAGTTCGGGCTCGGATCATTTCGTGCCCGCGGCGGCGCTGAACCTGTATGATCCGGATCGCTCGCGTGATTTCTTGGCGACAGGTCAAAAGTCGTCCGTGGATGCGTTTCATGCGGCTCTTGAGTCTCTGCGTCAATCGGCTGCGGCGGATCAGGGCAAAGGAATGGCTCTTCTTGTGGGTGAAGGAACGTCCCCGACGCGAGATCGCTTGCTTGGTGAGGTGGCGGTGAAATACCCGCAGGCGAAGATGTATCGCTACGAGGCTTTCAATTTGGACAATGTCCGTGCAGGTTTGAAGAGCGCTTTCGGGCGCGACAATCTGACGCTGATTCCTCATCTGGATCGGGCGACGCGCGTGTTGTCTTTGGATTCTGATTTCTTGGGTCTTGATTCTGCGGGTGGTAACGCGGCTCTTGGATTCTCGGTCAATCGCCAGCCTGATAGTCTGGGCGAGGATGGTGAATGGACCCAGCGTTCCACGGACGAAATGAATCGTCTCTATGTGGTTGAGCCAGCCTTCACGGTCACGGGAAGCATGGCGGATCATCGTCTGCGTTTGCCTGCGAGTCAGGTGGCGCGAGTCGCTGCGGCGGTCGCTCAGCAGCTCGGGATTGCGGGAGTGACTGCTGAGACGGATGAACGCATTTCCGCTTGGGTGAAGCCGGCGGTGGAAGATCTTCAAGCGGCAGCAGGCAAGGCTCTGGTGCTGGCGGGTGGGCAACAGTCAGCGGAGGTGCATGCCTTAGTCGCGGCGATCAACGAGAAGTTGGGTGCCTTTGGTGAGACGACCACGGTGGTGCAGAACTCTGGTCGTGCGTTTGGAGCGCTCAGTGACTTGCGTGAAGCGGTGAATTCGGGCGCGGTGACCGCCGTGATCAGCACGACGGCTGCGGATCCTGTATACGATGCGCCGAATGATTATCGTTGGGCTGAGATCATTGAGAAGACGACTTACATTCAGGTTGGCTTCAATCGCAATCACACGGCGATGTTGGCGGATTGGCATGTGCCAGGAACGCATTTCCTTGAGGAATGGGGCGATGTGCGTGCGACGGATGGCACGTATTCTGTGATCCAGCCGATGGTGAATCCCTTGTTAGGCGGTATCTCTGAAGTGAACTTGCTGTTGAGGCTTTTGCAGGAGGCTCCGTTGACGGATCCTGCACCTGCGGTGTCTGAGGACGCCGGTCCGGTGGCTGAAATGCAAGAAGCGCCGACGGCGGATTACATGGCCGTGCGTGAGACTTTCTTGAACACTCTAGGTATCCCGGGTGATGCAGAGTTGGCTTGGAATCACGCTTTGCGTGATGGCTTCTTGGCCAGCTCGGCCTATGCGACGACGACTGTTAGTGGTGCGAAAGTCAAGGCTCCTGAGTTGGTGGCTGGACCTACGAGTCCTGCTGCTTTGGAGGTGCGATTCGTGCCGGACAGCACAGTGTACGATGGCCGCTATGTGAACAACGGTTGGCTGCAAGAGACGCCTGACCCTATCACAAAGCTTACTTGGGACAATGCGGCGCTCATGAGTGTCGGCACCTTCCGCGCGCTTGGCTTGAAAGAGGATGGTCAGCGGATCAAATTGTCTTTCAATGGCCGTGAAGGTTATTTCCCGGCTTTGCAAGCTCCTGGTCACGCGGACAATGCGGTGACGGTGGCAGTTGGTTACGGTCAGACGGTTTGTGGTCGTGTCGGTTACGGATCTGGCTTCGATGCCTTCCGTATGCGCACTTCGGCGACGCCGTATTATGCGCAAGGAGCGACGGTTTCCATTCTTAAAGACGACGTCGAACTCAATCCGGATCTGCTTGAGGCGAATCACGCGCCGCATGATGGTGTTGTTAAGATCGCAAAATGGGAAGAGCTGGCCCTGACGCAGGAACATAATAGCATGGAGGGACGTGGTCTCGTCCGTGATGGCTCGTTAGACGACTACCATGCAGACGCGGACTTTGCCCAGTCCGTGGGCATGGATGGGCACATCCCTGAGAATCAGCATCTTTATAAGCCGCGTGGAAGCGCGGCCAAGGGTTCGATCTACTTCAATGATCTCGACCTGAATCATCAGTGGGCCATGACCATTGATTTGAACAGCTGCCTTGGTTGTAGTTCGTGTCAGGTGGCTTGTCAGGCGGAGAATAACATTCCGATTGTGGGTAAGGATCAGGTCCTGCGTGGTCGTGAAATGGCTTGGATCCGAATGGATCGCTACTTCACAGATCCGACCATCATCGCGGAAAGCGATCCCATGACGCATCAGCATGCTGAGAAGAGTCGTGGTGTTGAGATCCTCAATGAGGATGCGTTGGAGGTCTTGCAGCAGCCTGTTGCCTGTCAACAGTGTGAGGCGGCGCCTTGCGAATCGGTTTGCCCGGTCAATGCGACGGTGCATAGCGATGATGGGCTCAATGTGATGGCTTACAACCGGTGCATCGGAACCCGTTACTGCGCGAACAACTGCCCTTACAAAGCGCGTCGATTCAATTTCTTTGATTACAACAAGCGCAATCCGTTGGTGACGAAGAAGATTCCAGGCTTGGAGTTCAACAACCTCTACGCGGGGCCGCTGGGTGAAACGCATGATGGCGGGATTGTTGATCTCCAGAAGAATCCGAATGTCACCGTGCGCATGCGCGGGGTGATGGAGAAATGCACTTACTGCGTGCAGCGCATTGAGACCGTGAAGATCGCCCAGAAAGTCGAAGCGCGGGATTCTGACAAGATTAAGGTCAAGAAAGACGCTATCAAATCGGCTTGTCAGGAAGCTTGTCCCGTGGATGCCATCCAGTTTGGCAACATCCGTAACGAAGAAGATACGGTCAACCGCTACAAGTCTTCACCGCGCAATTACGATTTGTTGAAGTATGTGAACACGCGTCCGCGCACCAGTTACCTGGCACGGATCAAGAACCCGAATCTCGAGATGCCTGGCGGCGTGGAAGTCGCTACGACATCGAAGCATATTCACTGATCCCTCTATCGCTCGCATAATTTAGTATGGCTAACGGATCGACAACTGCTGACGGAGCAACTCCCACTCGAATGGAGCGGGAACCTCTGGTTCTCAATCAGCGCTCTTACAATTGGATCACAGAACGTATCTGCGGTGTGGTCGAGGATCGGCAGCCATTGATTTGGTGGCTGCTCTTCATTCCTTCTGCGCTTATCGCGGCTCTTGTGCCGATCGGGTTGATCATTCTGATCTCGACTGGCATCGGTGTGTGGGGGAATAACCATCCTGTGGGCTGGGGCTGGGCCATCACCAACTTCGTTTTCTGGATTGGTATTGGTCACGCTGGAACACTGATTTCTGCCATTCTCTTCCTCACGCGGCAGAAGTGGCGAACCTCGATTAACCGGGCTTCGGAAGCCATGACGCTGTTCGCTGTGATGTGCGCCGGCATCTTCCCTGCAGTTCACGTTGGACGTTTCTGGATGGTCTGGTTCCTGGCGCCGATTCCAAATGCAAACGGTGTCTGGCAGAACTTCAAATCGGCTCTCTTGTGGGACGTCTTTGCGGTCTCAACCTACTTCACCGTGTCCGTCATCTTCTGGTATCTCGGGCTCGTGCCCGACTTGGCCACGCTGCGAGACCGGGCGTCGGGCAAGATTAAGAAGTTTCTCTACGGCCTCTTCGCCCTGGGTTGGCGTGGGAGCAATCGCCATTGGAACCATTACGAAATGGCCTATCTCCTCTTGGCCGCTCTCTCGACGCCGCTCGTCTTGTCCGTGCACTCCGTCGTTTCCTTTGACTTTGCGACGTCCACGGTGCCGGGCTGGCATACCACGATCTTCCCGCCTTACTTTGTGGCCGGAGCTATCTTTGGTGGCTTTGCGATGGTGTTGACGTTGATGATCCCGGCGCGGCGCATTTACAATTTGTATGATCTGATCACGCCGAAGCACATCGACAACATGACCAAGATCATTTGCTTCACCGGTTCGATCGTGGGTTACGCCTACCTGATGGAGCTCTTCATCGCCTGGTATGGCGGTAATAAGTATGAGATCGCGGCCTTTCGGAATCGGATGTTCACTGGTTACTACCCATGGGCTTACTGGACCATGATGTTCTGTAACGTGGTCGCCCCGCAGGTTTTCTGGTTCAAGAAGTGTCGCCATAGCATTCCGGTCGTGGTGTGCATTTGCATGTTGGTGAATATCGGAATGTGGTTTGAGCGCTTCGTGATCTTCGTCACATCCATTGCTCAGGACTGGTTGCCTGGAGCCTGGGACATGTATCATCCCACCTGGGTTGAGATCATCACTTTCGTGGGCACCTTCGGATTCTTTGTTGCGCTCTTCCTTCTCTTCATTCGCTTCCTACCAGTGATCGCCATGTCAGAGGTGAAGGGCGTGTTGCCGCAGGCGGACCCGCACTATCGTGAACCCCAAACTAAATCGAGCGCGTCATGATATACGGCTATCTATGTGAGTTTCCTTCCACGGCGGCCCTTTACACCGCTGCTGAGAAAGTGCGCGATGCAGGCTTTCGCCGCTGGGACGTGCATTCACCTTTCCCAATCCACGGGATGAATGAAGCGATGGGATTGAAGCGTTCGATCCTGGGTTGGTTTGTCTTATGCGGTGGAGCCGCCGGCACCCTAGCGGGATTCTCATTGCAGTACATTACCCAAGTGGTGATCTACCCAACGATCGTGCAGGCCAAGCCTGCTAACATCTTCACTGTGCCGGCTTTCTTTCCGGTCATGTTTGAGCTGACCATTCTTTTCGCGGCTTTCACGACCCTTTTCGGATGCCTCGCTTTGATGGGGCTTCCTCGATTGAATCACCCACTTTTCACCTCCAAGAGCTTCCGGAAGTTTTCGGACGATGGCTTTTTCCTTACGGTTGAGCGTCGTGACGAGAAGTTTGACCGCGAGAAGACCCGTGTCTTTCTCGAAGAGATTGGTGCTAGCAATGTTGAATTGATCGAAGACGAGGAGGCTTCCGCCTAAAGCGATGCGTTATTTCTTCTTGGGTTACTTTCTTCTCATCACGCTGGTCATCAGTGTGGCAGGGTTCCGTGGCAGTAAGACCGCGCGTTCGCCGATCCAGATCTTCAATGACATGGACGCGCAAGCCAAGGGCACCGCGCAGATGGCGAGTGATTTCTTTGTCAATGGCCAAGTGGCCCAAGAGCCTGTCGTCGGAACGATCCCGATGGGTTGGGAAGTGCCAGCCGTGGCAGCTTCTGCAGGGGGTGTCGCGAACATTGATGGCTACGCTTTCGGGAATGACTATCTGAATACCGGCAAGATCGGTGAGTATTACGGAAATGGCATTCCTGCCGAAGTGCCTGTCGATGATGCGTTGCTTCAGCGTGGGCATGAAAAGTTCGAAATCTACTGTTCCATTTGCCATGGGGCTTCTGGAAACGGCGCGGGTGTGATCAGCAAGTATGGTGTCATCCCTGCCAATCTCATCACCGACCCGATCGCCGATCCGGCGCAGCGCCCTGATGGAAATATTTATGATGTGATCGTGAACGGCAAAGGTCTGATGGGTGGCTACAAAGCCAATCTCACCTTGCGTGATCGCTGGGCGATCGTGGCCTATGTCCGCACCTTGCAACAGCGCGTGAAGATGCCTGCTGCCGATGCCAAAGAGGCATTCGATGCTTGGGAAGCCGCTAACCCGAAGGCCGAATAATTTGAGCAACGATCTCGCATACCGATTCTAACATGAGTGCCCATTCACATATCGATCTACCACCTGATGGCGAGCGCTTGGATGCGAGCAAAGTGGCATCGATCCGAAAGGTGGCTTTCGCCGTTGGCTTCATCGGTCTGATCGCCTCGGTCATTCTCTTCATCTCGCCTCTGGCGGAGATGTTCATCTACTCGTGGCTCTTTGGCTTCTACTACTTCTTCAGTCTCGCTCTTGGGGGCATGTTCTGGATGCTCCTGCACAATGCCACCAACTCCGGTTGGGGGATTGCTGTGAGACGAATTTTTGAAAACATGGCCTGCGTCGTGCCGTTCATGCTTTTGTTAGTTGTTCCAATCCTCGTTCCCGGGCTGCGCGATTCCCTCTATGAGTGGTCCGCCGAGCAGACGACGATTGAGGCCAAGATGCATGAGAGTGCCGATCATGTGGACGCAGCCGCTGGCGCGGAAATGTCTGGCCACGAAGATCACAGTTTGCGTCACGCGATTCATGTGCAGGCTCTGGAGAATCCGCATCTGCATCTGCTCTATCATAAGTATCCATATCTCAATAAGACCTTCTTCTACTTCAGAGCGTTTGGTTACTTCATCATTCTCGGATTGATCGCCTGGTGGATGCGTTCCATGTCGACTCGCCAAGATGAGGATGGGGATCATAAATGGACCTATCGCATGCGACGTGCGGCGTGCGGATTCCTGCCGATCTTCGCGGTGGGAGCTTCCTTCGCATCGATCGATTTCCTCAAGGCACTCGATTACAAATGGTTCTCCACCATGTGGGGTGTCTATATCTTCGCGGGGTGCGCTTTGAATGGCATGTCCGTTTCCATTCTTCTGACACTCTTCTTGAAGCGTCTGGGCTATTTGAAGCTCGTCACCGATGAGCACTTGCACACCATGGGCAAGCTCATGTTCGCGTTCGTCATCTTCTGGGCTTACGTCACGTTCTCCCAATACTTCCTCATCTGGTATGCGAACATTCCTGAGGAAACGATCTACTTCATCACGAGAAATACGGAAGGCTGGCACCTTGGGAGTTCGGCTCTCATGTGGGTGCACTTTGTCATCCCGTTCCTCTTTCTCCTTCCAGCTGCAGTCAAGAAGAGCACTAAGTATGTCGCCATCGCTTGTTGCTGGAATTTGGTCGCCCACGCGCTCGATTACTATATTATCATTGCTCCTGAGCGGTTCATCTCTCTCGCCTCCAATCAGGAGATGCTCGATGCGGCGAGCCCTTCCTATAGTGGTGCCTTCCTTCTCGATATCCTCGCCTTCGTGACTGTCGGCGGTTTGGTCATCTGGTTCTTCCTTGGGATGCTGCCGAAACGGCGCCTCTATCCTTGCCGAGACCCTCGCCTCCACGAATCCGTTAACCTTGTGAATTGATCCTGACCTATGGAAACGCACTCTGGTGACACACCAATCAATCGCTTCTTCAGTTTCTGGGGCGCGATGGTGACCTTCTTTTCATTTGGCATTCTCGTTCTCTTGTTCGTAGCCTTTGAGTCCACATTGATGAGTTCGAATTACGCGGATCCTGATCATGCACGTCGCACCGAATGGGACACGGCATCCTTGGCCGCTCAAGATGAGTTGGTGAATGGCTGGAAGAAGAATGCCGATGGCACTTACCAAGTGCCAGCAACGAAAGCCCTTCAGTCGATGACAAACAAGTTATCCAAGCCGACCAAATCGGCGGTGCCCGTACCGGGAACGAAAGCAGCAGAAAAAGCAGCGGCCGCCGCAGCAGCGGCAGTCCCTCCAGCAGCGGCAGCAGAACCTGAGACTACCAAGTAGAGAATACCTTTCATGGCGAATCAACCTAACATCGTGACGACGGCAACGCCGGAGGAAGACGCCCAGCAGCGCGCGGCGATTGACCGTTCTTTGCGGGTGCCGGTCTTGTTCTTCTTCACCAGTGGCTTGGTCTGGCTTTTCATCTCGCTCCTTCTTGGGATGATCGCTTCTATGAAGTTGTATCTCCCAGACCTCTTCGCGTCCTTTCCCTTCTTGACCTACGGCCGTGTGCAGCCAGCGCATTTGAATGCCTTTGTTTACGGATGGGGATTCCAAGTCGGCCTCGGAACCGCTTTGTGGATCATGGCGCGACTCTGCCGCATCTCCTTGCCTCGCATCGCGATGCTCATCACCGCGGGGCATCTTTGGAACATCGGTGTTGCTATTGGTGTTGGTGGAATCTTGTTAGGCTACGGCACCTCGATTCAATTCCTTGATTTCCCTGTCGGCATCTGGCCGCTCTTGCTTGTCTCTTACTGCATTATCGCGGGTTACATCGTGATGATGTTCAAATCACGCCGTGATGGTCACGTTTACATCTCACAGTGGTACATTCTCGCGGCCTGCTTCTGGTTCCCGTGGTCTTATCTGACGGCGAATCTCCTCATTCATCACTTCCCAAGTGCGGCGGTGATCAATACGTCCATCGGCGGTTGGTATGGCGGCACTTTGCTCATGCTCTGGTTCGTTCCGATCGGCTTGGGCGTGACTTACTATCTCATTCCCAAAGTGGTCGGTCGTCCGATTTATAGTTACCAATTGGCGCTCGCGAGCTTCTGGAGCCTGGCGCTGCTTGGTGGTTGGGTGGGTGTTCAGCATTACATGGGTGGTCCATTGCCTGCATGGATGTCCTCTATCAGTGGTGCCGCCATGATCTTTATGATCGTGCCCATGGTCTTCATCGCTCTGAATTATTACAACACGATGAAGGATGACATCGCCCTGGTGAATTACAGTCCCACGTTGCGCTTTGTCTTCTTTGGCGTCATTTCGTTTGTCGTCTTCATCTTGTTAGGTGCGGCCTTCTCTCTGTTTAGGTTTGGCAAGATCTTCCAGTTCTCCCATGGCGAACTCGGTTACCAAATGACCGGCCTCTATGGCTTCTTCTCCATGATCATGTTCGGCGCGATCTACTTCATCATGCCGCGTCTGATGGGTTGCGAGTGGCGCTCTGGGAAATGGATTCGCTTCCACTTCTGGTTCTCCGCCTACGGGACGGGTGCCATGCTCCTCTCTCTGCTCATGGCTGGTCTCTTCCAGGGACAACAAGCGTTGATGCATGCCGATGAACACGTCTTGAGTGTGGAAGTGGCTTCTGGCTTCCTCGTGGGCCTGTCCATCTCCTGGCTCTTGATCATCCTCTCTAACATGATGTTCTTCTTCCACGTCTTATTGATGATCTGCCGACTGGGACGTCGGAGTGGTGAAGCCACCTACATTCATCCACATAATACTGAACACGATTTGAAAGCTGCCCAAGCATGAGCCATATCAAATCCTTCACGATCCTACTCGCCCTGACCTTTGGTTTTCCTTGGTTGGTGTTGGTGTTGATGCCGCATCTAAGTTTCCGCGAATTGCACGCGGTGCCTTATAGCGAAGACGAGCTCGAATTTGCTGACGGAAATGTCTACCCTCCGGGTGGTGCAGGTCGTGTCGCCAACGGTCATGAGATCTATACTTCCGAAGGCTGTGCCTATTGCCATACGCAAATGGTCCGTCCGACGTTGGTTTTGGGCACGGACATGTGGCGCGAAGGTTGGGCCGGTCGCGGACCGAAATGGCAGGGCGATGAAGGCAAGCCGACTCCGACTCGCATGCTGCGTCCGGAAGATTACATGGAAGAGAGTTACGCCCATTTGGGAATTCAGCGCATTGGCCCTGACCTAAGTAACGTTGGCTGGCGTATTACTGATGAAGAGTTGGTCCATCGAAGCCTCTACAGCCCACGTTCAGTGAATTCACGTTCGAACATGCCTGGTTACGAAAGTCTCTACCGCGTCCAAAGGATTGGATCCGGTCCTGCTGCCAAGGCACTGAAGCTAGAAGGAGAGTTCTCACCCGAAGATGGTTTCGAAGTGGTGCCAACACCTCGTGCCGACGCCTTAGTTTCCTATCTGATGTCTTTGAAGAAAGACCACCTTGTTCCGAAAGAACTGAGTGGTTCTAACGCAGCAACAACCACGGCCAGCGCCGCACCTGCTGCTGCAGACGGAGCCCCACCCAAGTCATGAGCGCCCCTGATCCCAATCAACCTGTGCACAGTGATTACGACGAGAAAGTCAGCGTCGTCAGTGAACATGCTGCAGCTGCAGCGCGCGAGAAGCCCGATCCTCTAGAGGGGACCGAGCCCGTCTCTTTGTGGTGCTTTCTTCTCGCTGGCATCGCGTTGATCGTCGGCGCGGGTTACCTTGGCGCGACGAATGGTGGTTTCAGCAACAGCGGGTTCACCTATGTGGAAGGGCTTTCGATTCCTGACGCACCTACAAAAAAAGGTGCCATTGCCCGGCCTCCAGGTGAGCAGTGGATCAGAGATGGAAAGAAGCAGTTCAGCGCGATCTGCGCGGCTTGCCACCAGAACGACGGCAAAGGACAAGTTGGCGTATTCCCGCCATTGGCTGGTTCTGAGTGGGTGGTGGACGGCTCAGAGCAACTGGCCATGACCATTCTCAATGGCATGCAAGGTCCGATCACTGTGTCTGGCGCTGGCTACAACAGCTTGATGGCACCTTGGAAAGACGCCCTCAACGACAAGCAAATCGCCCAAGTCATGTCCTACATCCGCATCAGCTGGGGCAATGCTGATCTTCTCATGGAAGGCGACAATGGATTCGTCTCGGAAGAGATGGCAGCTTATGCTCGTAAGACCCACAACATTCCTAACATGAATGTCTCGCACCTTGCTGGATTCGACAAGAATCTTCCTGGACCGCAGCTCGATCCTGTGACTTTGGAGACTCTGGGTGAAGGCGGCGCTGCTGCTCCCGATGCCACTCCTGCCGAATAGATTCCTTTTTAAAATCAAGACCACCACCGCTTAACGCTTCCCTACTATGGCTACCGCAACCTCAGATGCCCACGCCGCCGATCATGCCCATGACGACGGGCACGATCACCACGAGTCTCCGTTCTGGAAGAAGTACTTCTTCTCCACCGATCATAAGATGATCGGCATGCAGTACGGTTACTGCGCCCTGTTCTTCCTCGCGTTCGGTTTCTATCTCATGCTCTGCATGCGCTGGAGCATCGCCTATCCAGGTGAGGAATTGCCTTGGTATCTGCGCACGTTCTTGATCGACAAATTCGTGTCGGATGGCGTGATGAACGGATCGCTCTACAACATGTTCGGCGCCATGCACGGCACCATCATGGTCTTCCTTGGTATTGTGCCGTTAGGCTTTGCCGCCTTTGGAAACTATGTCACGCCGCTGCAAATTGGCGCAGTCGACATGGCCTTTCCTCGCCTCAACATGGCCAGTTTTTGGTGCTTCTTCATCGGTGGACTGATGATGCTCGGCAGCTTCTTCATGCCATCCGGTGCGGCACAGGTCGGTTGGACCAATTACTCGCCACTCGCGACCACCGCACAGCTCGATTATCCCAGTGTCTTCTGGACCGGACAGACCATGTGGTTGTCTGCCATGGTGTTCATCATCACGTCCTCGCTTCTTGGAGCGGTGAATTTCGTCGCGACGATCATCAATCTTCGAGCGAAAGGCATGACCTGGATGCGCATGCCGTTCTTCGTCTGGGCCATGATGGTCACGGGCTTCCTACTTCTTCTAGCATTCCCTCCATTGGAAGTCGCGGCGATCATGCAACTCATGGATCGCCTGGCATTCTCAAGCTTCTTTGTCCCATCGGGATTGTTGGTCAATGGCCAGCCCTTTGATGTGGCGGGCGGTGGTAGCCCACTTCTCTATCAGCATCTCTTCTGGTTCCTCGGTCACCCCGAGGTCTACGTTCTTCTGTTGCCCTCCATCGCCATCGTGGCGGAGGTCATTCCAGCCAACACACGCAAGCCGCTCTGGGGCTACCGCTCCATGGTCTACGCGGTGCTAACGTTAGGCTTCCTCAGCTTCATCGTCTGGGCTCACCACATGTACATGACAGGCATGGGTGCTTGGGTCAGCGCTTTCTTCCAAACGACCACCGTCTTGATCTCGATTCCGTCAGTCATTCTCTTGACCTGTCTGATGATTTCCTTGTGGGGGGGCTCTATCCGGTTCACGCCGCCCATGCTCTGGGCCACCGCCTTCCTACCCATGTTTGGTATTGGTGGTCTGACAGGATTACCACTGGCGTTCAATCTGATCGATCTGCACTTGCATGACACCTACTACGTTATTGGTCACTTCCACTACGTGGTCGCACCAGGTGTTATCTTCGGCCTCTTCGCCGGGATCTATCATTGGTATCCCAACTACACCGGGCGAATGCTCAATGGTATCCTAGCACACCTCCATTTCTGGCCTTCTTTGATTGCCATGAACCTGATCTTCGCGCCGATGATGGTGCAAGGGGTCGCGGGCTTCCACCGCCGTTGGTATGATGGCGGCCTTTCTTTCCCACTGACGACTGAGAAAACTTTATTCGAGGCCGGTAGTTTCTTCTCCAAGATCTTTGCCAATGGGGAGGTCATCACCCTGCGCGATCTGAACGTTCTCATGACGTATGGCGCGCTGATGTTGGCCGTTGCTCAGATACCTTTCATCATCAATTTCTTTGGCAGCATCGTTTTTGGTAAGAAGGCCACGAGCGACAATCCTTGGGGTGCAACCACCTTGGAATGGGCCACGCCTACTCCGCCACCACATGGCAATTTCATCGGTGAGCCTATCGTCGATAAAGGTCCCTATGAATACAGTGTTCCAGGTGAGGATCGCGATTTCTCACCGCAATGGGATCCTGACAAGAAGGGTGTTGAGAAGCCCAAGGACGAACCCGCTCATGTGTAACTCTCGACCCAGCCTTTTGAATTAGAGCTTAAGTTTCATGGAAATCCCATACACCGTTACTGCCCGACCTGACACAGGGTTGTGGAACGCGAAGGTAGGCATCTGGCTCTTCTTGGCGTCTGAAGTCATGCTCTTCGGAGGGCTGTTCTCGAGTTACATCTTCCTCCGTCTGGGAGCTGATTATCCTTGGCCTAAGGACGAACTCCAAGTCGGCTTCGGCTTTGTGAACACCTTGGTGCTCATCGCTTCGAGTGTCTTTGTGGTCTATGCCTGGGTCGCCCTGAAAATGCGTCAATGGGGCAAGTTCCGCTTCTGGATGGTCCTGGTGGTCGCCAGTGCAGCGATCTTCCTAGTGAATAAGAGCGTCGAGTACAAGAATAAGCTCAATCATTATCATGCGCGTCTTGTCGATGGCACCGTCGTCTCAGGTCACCTTGATCATGACTTAGGCAAGAAAGCCAAGAGCATCCTCTTTGACGCCAGTCATGTTGTTGTCGATGCCACCAACGGCAGCTCGAATTTCCTCAAGTATCTCGATAACAAAGATGATCTTCGCTTCACCACGCCTGATGGGAAAGAGGTTAATCCGAGCCGTGGTTGGTTCCATGACCTCAAGAAAGCCGTCAAGCTGCGCGCTCAAGCGGATCAACTAGCTGCTGCCGATGATACCGCAGGGGCTGAGAAACTCACCGCCAAGTTGGCTAAGAAGTATCCGATTCTGAGTTCGTTCGACGCCACCGGTCAGATGAAGCTAGCACTCTCTCAGACGGGGCACTTCATCATCCCGCGTCATAAGGCGCTTTCTTGGAAAGAGACCGAAATGGATTTCACCCGCGCTCTTTCGACCAAGCTTGAGGGTAAGTTGATCTCAGCTGAATTGAAGCTTGAAATCGATGAACTCGACATGCGCGTCTACCTTCGTCGTGATGATCCTCGTCAGAAGGCCGTTGCTGACTCGACGATCTTCACCCACTTCGATGACGAGGCTGCAGGAGAGCAGCTGCTATCCGACTTCAATAAGGTGCGCGCGCCGAAGCTCGCCGAATACGAAGAATCCATCGTCACCTGGAAAGCCAATCATCCTGGGAAGCCCTACGAAGAAAAGCCTTTCCATGATTTCGACCGGTCCTATCTGAACAAGCTCCATGATGAGGCTCATGCCGATCACGGGGACGAAGGTGACGCTGCCGACCATGAAGTGCACGCTGCAACTGGCGGCGGAGACACTGCACACGCCCATCCTACGGTGACGATTCCTTTCGAGGACGTGAAGTTCTTCTCCAATTTCGGGCCACGTAAGAACACTTACAATGCCATCTATTTCACCATGACAGGCCTCCACGGCTTGCACGTGTTAGGGGGCATGCTGGTTCTTGGCTACTTCTTGTTCTTTGGGCATAAGCTCTATCTCAAGAATCCTGAGCACATGGCCAATCGCGTCGAAGTCGGCGGGCTCTTCTGGCACTTCGTTGATCTCGTTTGGATCTTCCTCTTCCCAATCTTCTACCTCATGTAGGTTCGTTCTACCTATTAGCTTTCTTATTATGGCAGATTCACCAGAAGAACTACAAAAGCATCTGAAGCTCTACACCATGGTAGGGGCCGCGTTGCTGGTGTTTACTGTGATCACGGTGGCCGTATCTTACGTCGACTTCGGTTCGACCTTTATCAATGTGGCGATTGGACTGGGCATCGCCACATTCAAGGCTGGCTTGGTCGCCATGATCTTCATGCACCTTAATGACGAGAAACCGATGATCTATCGGATTCTCGTGTTCACCTTCTTCTTTGTGTCTGGGATGATTCTATTGTTCATCCTGTCATTGAAAGATCCGATCGCGCTTTAGTTCTGAAACCTGCACTGACATGTCTCTCAAAGCATTCCATATCTTCTTCATCGCGATGGCGATCCTCATCACATTGGGTTTCTCGGTATGGGTCTTTGCTGGAGGCGCGTCACCGGACCAAGTTGCCAATCTTTCGACCATGGCAGCTGTGAGCGGTATCCTTGGTCTAGGACTCATCGGCTATGGCTTCCATTTCATCCGGAAATCCCGCCACATCATCGTTTAATCAATCATGTTCTCTCAGCAACTCTTCGCCTGCTCTGTCTGCATGGCTCCCGGTCACGTGACCACGGAGGCAATTGGGTATGCTATCCTCGCTTTGCTCTTGATCCTGGGCCCGCTCCTTGTTGGCGTGATCGCCTTCTTTGTGAAAATCAATCGGCACGCCAAAGCGTTTGCCGAGCAAGAGCAGGCAGAAGCCTTACTTTCCTAGACCCACCCTGTTATTATGAGATTCCTCGATTGGATGCAGCTTCCTGAAGCCACTTCGGCACACGCTGCCACAGTGGATGCCATGAACGAGTTTGTGCATCTGTTCATGCTGGCTCTTTGTGTGGGTTGGACCATCTTCTTCTTCTACTGCCTCTATCGATTCTGGCATAAACGCCATCCCAAGGCGGACTACGTCGGTGTCCGTGGGCATGCCTCTTCCCACGTCGAAGTCGCTGTGGTGATCATTGAGGCGATCCTCCTGATCGGTTTCGCGCTTCCTTTCTGGGCGCAGCGTGTCGAGGCCTTTCCAAGTGGGCCCGATGTCGTGAATATCCGAGCCACCGCTTATCGGTTTGGCTGGGCCTTTCATTATCCAGGAGCGGATGGAAAGTTCGGCCGTGTCCACAGTGACTTCTTTGTGAGTGATCCTGCAGGTTTGGATCGGCAAGATCCCAATGCCTTCGATGATATAGTTTCAGTGGGCACGATGCTCATGCCTGTCGATAAACCGGTCCTGGTCACCGTGGCCTCCAAAGACGTGATTCATAATCTTTCCATGGTTCCCTTGCGTGTCTCTCAAGATGCCATGCCCGGTGCCGAGTTCCCCACGTGGTTCACGCCGACGAAGACAGGCACATGGGAAATCATCTGTGGCCAGTTGTGCGGTGAGGGACACAGTTCCATGAAGGCGTTTTACGAGGTGAAGACCTTAGGCGAATTCGAGAAATGGAAATTGGAGAATGCGCCTAAACCGCCTGTTCCAGCTCCAGTCGAGGGCTAACGTCTCTCTCCGACATGAAGACGATTTTGAGAAGGCCGGGCCATGATAGTGGCGCGGCCTTCTTTGTCGAAACGTATACTCATTGATGACAGCAGAATCCACCAGTGCAGCAGCATCATCAGGTCCGACGACGTCGGCCGGAATGACGCGGGCCGATTTTATGACCCTGACCAAAGCACGCTTGAGCGCGTTGGTCGTCGTGACGACGCTGTTCGGTTATTTGTTAGGTTCTCGCGGTGGCAATTTCGATGGTTGGCTCCTGCTGCATACCCTGATCGGCACCACGCTCTGCGCCTTCGCGGCCGCTGCCTACAATCAGATCATGGAGATGGAGGCGGACGCCAAGATGGAGCGCACCGCAGATCGCCCGTTGCCGTCCCGTCGCATGTCCCCTGAGTTTGCCTTCGTTCTCGGATGGATTCTCGCCGCCATTGGGATTGTCCATTTGCTCATGCGAGTGAATCTGCCAGCCGCCAGTCTCGCCGCCGCTACGATTGCCGTTTACATTTTCATCTACACACCGCTAAAGACCCGCTCGACCACCAACACGCTGGTCGGTGCAGTGTCCGGAGCACTGCCACCCCTGATCGGATGGGCCGCTGCGGGCAAAGCGTTGTATACGCCGGAAGCGGTGTTTCTCTTTGGCCTTCTATTTTTCTGGCAGCTCCCACATTTCCTCGCCATCAATTGGATGTATCGAGATCAGTATGTGAAAGGCGGTTTCGTCATGTGGTCGAACGATGATGACAGTGGTGCCAAGACCGGTCTGCTTGCCGTGGGATTCAGCCTCGCCATGTTTCTCTTCATGCTCTTTCCGTTCTTCACGGGCCATGCCAACATTGTCTATCTGATAGGGACCATTCTTCTTACCGGTTTCCTCGTCGCCCTTTCTTGGCGCTTTTACAGATCACGAGAAAGAACCCACGCCCGCCAACTTTTCTTCTCCACCCTTCTATACTTACCCCTGATGTTAGGCGTCGTTTTGATCGCCTGGCGCTAATGCTATGAGCGATAAATCATCACCTGAAAGAACTAAAAGACCCATGATGAGGAACACGTTGTTACTCTGTGGGATCATCATGGCCCTGGGCCTGGTCGTTTATTGGAACTACGTTCAGACGGTCAACGCTCAGGCTAGAGACACGAACTACTTGCCGGTCATCATGCGGCTTGATCGCCCACTCGAAGGCCTCAACCAGAAGGGCGAGCCCGTTTCCTTCGACCAACTCAAAGGCAAAGTGTGGGTCCTGGCCTATGTCTACACCCGTTGCCCGGCAGGATGCGCTGGAGTCATGAGCATCATGAAAGAGGTGCAAGAAGAGTTCGCCGGTCGCGATGATTTCCATCTGGTCGCCCTTACGTTGGACCCTGATAAAGATACGTCTGAGTGGATGGACCAATGGGCGACCGAACGCGACATGGGAGGAGACGACTGGTGGTTCATGACCGGCGTCGGAAAGAACATCCGCACCTACATGGGCAAGTACTTCCGTCTCGTGGCAAACAAGCGTACCGATCCTGTCGAGATCACCACTTACGGCGAGTGGGAACATGAATTCAAACTCGTGCTCGTGGATCAGACAGGCGCCATCCGCTATTACTACGACGTCCTCAACGCGACCTATGGCGATGATCACCGGAAGAAGATGGTCAAAGACATCCAACGCCTTCTAGACGATGGCCCTGCTCTCGACGGACCCCACGCGAAGAAATAATGAACGACTTCAGCCAAGTCCCGCCTTGGGTCTTTGACCTGCCTCCGATCAATGCGACGCTCAACGCGATTTGCACGGTCTTGTTAGTGTGCGGATGGATCTGCATCAAGCGTGATCTCAAGAAAGCCCACATCGCATTCATGATCACGGCGCTGATCACTTCAGTGGCGTTCCTGAGTTGCTACCTCACTTACCACAGCATGCTTCATCAGCATGCGGGAGATGCTTCGATCCGTTTCACCCATCAGGGAGCTGTCCGCCCCGTCTACTTCGCCATCCTGATCCCTCACGTGATTCTTGCGGCCGTCAATCTGCCCATGATCATCCTCACAGTCATCCCCGCGATCCGTCGCCGCTTCGACAAACACCGCCGCATCGCCCGCTGGACCCTCCCAATCTGGCTCTACGTTTCCGTGACCGGCGTCCTCGTCTACCTCATGCTCTACCGTTGGTTCCCCTCCGACATGCTAACGCTGATTCCAAAGTAAAGAAAGTATGAGACCCAATTCGCGGGTCTTCGAGATCATTCGCGTTGAGTAGAATTTCATCTCGGAGCACGCATTCGTTTCTTGGCAGTCTCTTCAGTGTCTCGCGACTTCAGCGCTTTGGACTGGGGCCGTGGACCCAGGGCTTGTCGTCCTGGGCTGACTTGTGTCGCGCCTTCAGCGCTGTGGTATCTGGAGAGATTACTGGCGGACGGTTCTTGCACATTTGGTGCAGCGCAATGAAGTCCTCCTGAAGGGCCCAACGGGCCGAGACGAGTCAGCCCAGGGTGCAGCGGGCGTAGCCCTGGGTTTGCATTCACGCACAGGAGTAGCGCTGAAAGCGCGAGACACCCGAAGTTCGAAGTTCAACCCTTGGGCATAACATCAGATAGGACGACCAAGCTAGCGCAAACCTTATCGCCAATAGCGATTTACTTGAAGGCATAGGCCACGGCCCAATGCGATTCCTTCCCATCCTTCGTCGTGATCTTGAATGCGATCAGATAAGTCCCCGACTTTGGCGCTTCCACGCGTGCACCGATCCAATTCTTGCCGCGCTCGACCTTGGTCTCGAAGTTCTTCGTCCCCTTTTTGTCGTAGATGGCGATGGCCATCGTCACATCATCAGATTCGGTCCCGACCCAGAACCAGTAAGAGTTTCCTTTGATCAGGTGATGCTTGATCGCATGGCCTTCGCCAGATTCGACAGCCCCTTGCCAGAAATCCTTCCGCATGGTGTAGCCACCACCCTTGGACACATGCTTCTCAGCACCCTCAAGAGCGAAGCTCAGCGCATCGACGACAAAGGCATGCACCACATTGCCCCAAGGGCTGAGTGCGATGGTTGCTCCTAGGAGAAGCGCGTGGAAAGCGGACCTTCGAGTCATGGTGAGATCGTTTCCTTTCCTAACTGAGCACAAATGGCGTGAATATGTCTCACATCTTGCAGGCCAATGTCGCCTTCCTTCGCCATGAAAGGCTGAAGCTGTTCCAGTCGAGCAATGATGGTCTTCATGCGAGGATCACGTTGGAAGCGACGATTCCCTTTGAAGACCTTGGTGAAATGCTCAAGAAGCTGAGGTTGATAGAGAATCTCCGACTTCTTTGCCGTGAAGTCACGCTGGATGATTGCCGTGATGATCTCTGTGCCGCGCACCCAACCACCAACACTAACGCATTGTGCAAGATTCTGATCTCGTCGGCGCTTCATCTCTTCTCGCACCGTTTGGCGAGTCGCGTCGAATTCTGCCCTGACAGCATCCCAATTCCCGTTGTCTGCTTCTTCAATAATGCTCTTGCTATGCTTGATCACTGCATTCCGCAATCCTAACTCTTCAGCCACTGAAAGGACGGTCCGGCCTAGCGATTGGATGGCATCACGATCCTGAGCTTCCACGGCGAGGAATCCCTCTGCGACCACACGTCCTAAGAAAAGCGCTCGGTGGGTCCGGTCTTTGCAATTGTGATTCTTGGGCACCTTGAGTTCGTCGCGCCAGTCATTGCGCTGCACCTTGAGCTTGTCCAAGACGTTGAACACCTCACTCGGGATCGGAACGATCACCTCGCGCTGCACGGTAGCGATCTCGTTGAACTTGATCACATCATCGGTCGCCGAGAAGGCGGGGCCAGAGAGAATGGCGGCCAGTCCCAACAAAGAAGCGAAATGCCTGAGCGCCGAAAACAGTGAAATATTCATAGTCGTGGAACCTACGATAAATCGGGCTGGCCGATTTGCCAGGAAATCTTCATAGAACAGGCACTCGGTACGATCAACCTAATGATCAGCTGCCAGCGTTCCTTCGGTCACTCCGAGGCGCTCTGTGGCCTCGATCTGACGCATCGTATCCGAGGCGGATTCTTTGCCTTCAAGGAGTTTCTGGTAAGCAGAAATGGTCTTTGCGGATTCTTCCTGAGTCTCTGTCAGAAGTTCTAACCGATACCGTGAAAGGCCTGCGCCCTTCAACTCGTTGTAGAATCGGGCACCAGTCTGGGCGCGGCCGTTGAAGAGCGTGTTCCGACATCCGACGTCCGCTTGAAGCGTGTGCAGCTGGCCCACGCGATCCTTGAGCTGCACGCGGTGCTTTTCACAGGGACGCCCACAGTCTTTGTAAGACGTGCCGTTGGTCATGAAGGTGCAGTAGACGCAGTGCTCCATGTGAAACATGGGGATGTGTTGATGCAATGTCAGTTCAAACCACGCGGTCGGTGCGCCTTGAAGCAAATCGAGAACTTGAGAAATGTTCAAGTCGTAGGAGACTGTCAGGAACTCAAAGCGGGCGCGATCCATTAGGAGTTGCGCGGTGAGAGGATTCGCCACATTGAGAGAAAAATCGCCGATCAATGGTAGACTTGAGTTCTCTTCAAACCAAGAGATCCCACCGAGGTTCCGGATCAGCACGCCATCGGGTTGCATGCGCTCGATCAACTGAAAGTGCCCAGCCTCTTGCCCTTTCTGGATGCGCGGTGTCGCCAGATAGATCTTACTATCATTCGCATGCTCACGGACACGTGCCACCGCATCGGTATAGCGCCTAAGATCTTCGAAATCACAATAGATGCGGGCCACATCGCTCGCCAGCGCCGCATCGATCTGTGCCAGGCTGCGGCAAAGGACGGACATTTGCAGTGGCGCGGGACGGCCCATCGGCTTCGGCAAGAGTTCTTTCAGAGTCACGATTGGCCGAGCAACCGGTGGTGCCGATTCCGTGGGGCCTAACTGATCGATGAGGGCGCGCCGAAGCTCATTGATCGCAGAGACCGGAAGCATGACATCCCCTTTCAAACCATTCTTGATGCCGCCAAGCTCGTAAGGCGTGTCGCCCAATCGACCGAGTTGTTTGAGCAGGAAAGCTTCATCGAGTGGCCGTTTCATCGCCGCTTCCAAAGCAAGCGTGCTTTTCACCGTGATGCCTTTACATGTCAATGTTAGTGGGGCCCCAGCCTCACCGTTCACGGAGATTGTTAGAGATTTCCTGCTCTTCTCTGGCTTGGCCGACTTCCAGCGTTTGGTCAGAGCGCTATTGAGGAGGGGATCGTCCGTTTTCCAAATGAGTTGGCCAGGCCTCACCAAATCCCAATCGACTTTGGATCGACGCAGCAGGTAGACGCGCTCTCCTTGAATCTTCCAGACGCGTCCGCCTTGTTCCTCATTTCGATCCTCCCCCGAGTCGAAGACGATGCCGTCATCCGCTTTGAGGGGAACTGGATGCTCGAATTTAATCTCGACCCATCCTTCGCCAGAACTGATCACCGAGCCTAACAAAGCGCCGCGTTTCTTGCCAAACTTGCCGTGCGTCAGTCGCGGATGATCCGTTCCTTCCAGCCACCCGCTGGATAGGCCTCGTGAGAAAGTCATTTCCAGCGCGTAGCGATCCTTCGCGTCGACCCGATCCGGCGTCGTCCCCAGAGCTTGATCGATGGCTTTGCGATACACCGAGGTGACAGCGGTCACATACTCCGGCGATTTCAGCCGTCCCTCGATCTTGAATGAGACCACCCCGGCTTCAATCAAATCCGGGATGACATCAACTGCCGCGAGATCCTGTGGCGATAGCAAATAACGCACTTCGCCCATTTCACGTTCCACGCCATCGACAACCAACGTGTAAGGCATGCGGCAAGCTTGCGCGCATTCGCCACGATTCGCCGAACGTTGACCCAGCGCCTCCGAAGTGAGGCATTGCCCAGAGTAGGCCACGCAAAGCGCGCCATGGACGAAGACCTCCAATGGGACATTACCATCCTCTTTAGGAAACTGTCGGATCTCGTCAATCGAAAGCTCTCGTGCCAACACTGCCCGAGTCAGAGGAAAGAGTCCTTGTACGAATGTCAGGCCTTCCGAAGAAGTGATCGTCATCTGCGTGGACGCATGAAGTTCCAACCCAGGCGTGATGCGTGAGGCCATGTGCGCCAAACCCAAGTCTTGCACGATGATCGCATCCACCCCGCAGCTCTCCATGAGCCGCAATTGCGCCTCCGCTTGTTCCAATTCGCCTGCGAAGATGAGCGTGTTCATCGTGACAAAACCACGAACGCCATGCTCGTGGAGGAATCGCATCAACTCAGGCAGATCTTCATTCGAAAAATTATCCGCCCGCAGTCGCGCATTGAATTGCGGCAAGCCGAAGTAGATCGCATCCGCCCCGCAAGCCACCGCCGCCTTGGCGCAATCCCAATTGCCAGCAGGGGAAAGGAGTTCAGGAGCAATGGATGAGGACACCCCCCAACCTGCCCGCGCTCCCGTCTACGTCCAGCGGAGACTCGGCAAGGTGAGAACTCGCAGAGAATAGTTCTTCAATGAAAGCGCTTGGGAGTGTTTGATAGCAGAGTCACCGACACGAGTGACTTGAGTATTCTGACCCCTTCTGATACGAAGCCAAAGTCGGTGGATCACTTTCTTTGGGGACTTGACCTTATGCCTGGACCTATGGTCCATTTGACCGACTGGGAGATCACTCTCTCATTCGAAAAACCCCATATTAACGAACCATGAATTGGAATAAACGAATCGCAAGAATTTGGCCTCATCGGCTGACCTTATTAACCGCTGCGGCGCTCTTTGCCAGTGGCACTCTCTCACAAGCGCAAGTCCGCGTCCTCTTTGTCGGTGGCCAAGCAGAGGCCACTCAAGGTGCGGATTCCTTTGTCTTCGAGAAGATGGGAGAGCGCTTTGGAACTGAGAATGTCAGCTACAAAGGCGCTGGCGAGTCTGGCACCGAAGACGCCGCCGATGTCGACGTGGTAGTCTTGTCATCCACACCAGGATCGGGCGACATTGTCTCCAAGTTTCGGGATGTCCCCCAAGGGGTCTTGAACTGGGAGGAAGCGATTTCTCATGTCGACCGGGATGGCGGCTTCGCCTTCCATCAAGGCGCACGGCCCAAGAGCCAGCAGACCATGATGACGATCACGAACAACACCAACTACATCACCAGTCATCTTGACCTCGGCGATATTGAGTTCTTCTCCCAAGACGTCGAGAGCTGGGCGATGGACGGTGATTTGGCCGCAACGGTCACGGTGTTAGGCACCGTCATCGAAGAAGGGCTTCCCATGCTCACGATCGCAGAAGAGGGCTCCGAGCTGCTCGGCGAGATCACCGCCGTCGGTCGTCGCGTGCAGCTTCCCATGACGGACGGCAGCTCAGAGTTCCTCACAGACGCAGGCTGGGAAACCGTGATGCGCGCCATTGAGTGGGCCGCCAAGGCAGACACTTCCCCTGGACAACTCTTCGATTTCGAAGAGGACCCTATGCTAGATATCATATCTAGCACAGACACCACGGAATGGCGAGCTTCAGGTGGCGTCGATGATAGCGGCTATCTTTCCCTGACAGATGCCGTCGGTGGTGCGGATTCCACGATCATCTTCCCACCGGTGGAAGACGCTATCTCTGCCTTCAAGATTTCGGTTGATGCGCGCATTGGTGGCGACCAAGAACGACCTGCGGATGGCTTCAGTATCAATATCGTGCGCCCGGAAGATCCCCTCCTAGCAAATCCCCGTGGGGATGGTTATGCGATTAGCAATCAGTTCCCTCAGCTTGGTGGCCTCCAGGAAGAAGGTTCGCAGACAGGCTTGGGCATCGGATTTGATACCTGGGACAATGGCCAACTGCAGGACGAGCCTGAAAGTGATATCGTTGGTTTCAGCGTTCGTGTCGATGGGCTCTTGGTGCGACAAATTCCTGCGGCAACGGCCAATGGTGAACCTGGCGATGAGACCTCCCTGCAAACGGGGCCCGTCGGATCAGAAGATCCTCCTATCGAAAACCTCACCTGGCAGAAATTCGAAGTCGAACTGACCGAAGATGGCTTGCTGAACATCACTTGGAAAGGAAAGAGAGTGTTAGAAAACTTCGAGATTGATTGGTTCCCCAGTGACAACATGCAGATCGTCTTGGGAGCCCGGACCGGTGGTTCGTGGGAAGCCCATCACTTTGACAATCTCAGCCTAGAGATCGTGACCACGAACACCGCGCGCATCGCCAAGGTGGATCGCGGTCGTGACGGCGTGACTTTCCGCTATGAGAACTCTGACGAAAGCGAACTGCAAACGGACTCCATCGTCCTCTCTGTGGATGGCGCCGCCGTGGAAGCGACCATTGAAGCCCTGCCTGACGGCATCACCGTGATCAGTTATGCGCCAGACACCCCTTGGGAATTCGCCTCAGAGCATCCCTGGGTCTTGACCGCACTTGACCAGAACAGCTTGGACGTCGGAGCCGCCGGCACCATCACGATCGCGAGTCCCGTTTTCCCTGTCGGGCAGCCGCTTCCGGGTCCTAACGGAGTCGCCGGTGCTTTCTCATCCCGTTATATTTTTGACACGGGTGGACAGATTGGGAATATTGACGCTGCTATTGAATTAGTGCTAGCCGCTGAAGACGCTGGCTTCGCAGGCGAGATCATTGATGCAGAACATGAGGTCATCGATCACGGTCCGGGAGGATTCTTCACCAACGACTTTCCTTATGCTGAGGACTTCGAAGCCACGGATGATTTCATTCAGTTCAACAAGGCCAACATCCTCATCACGGAAGCGGGCGACTACACCTTTGGGGTGCGCTCTGATG
Organism: Verrucomicrobiales bacterium; assembly: GCA_047616785.1. Lineage (GTDB taxonomy): Bacteria > Verrucomicrobiota > Verrucomicrobiia > Verrucomicrobiales > DEV007 > JAACDM01. The sequence continues at coordinate 22,244 of JBLHHN010000003.1, read as the reverse complement.
ACGGATTCGGCGTGCGGATCCACGGCATGACCTTCGATGAAGTCAACGGCGCGGGCCAGCTTGATACGCTGATCCCTGACAGTTTCTTCTTCAGAGGCACGACCGGGAATAGCCAAACCCGCGCCATTGCCCGCAATGTCCAGCCGGGCGTGTATCCGCTAGAGTTTCTGTGGTTCGAGCGTGGCGGCGGGGACTACGGCGAGATCTTCGCGGCTCAAGGTGCCTTTCCTCTTGAAGAAGACACAGACACTTGGGAACTCATCGGTGAAGGCCTACAGCTCGTCGCTGGTGAAGTGGCAGGCCCGGTTCTTCAGGACTTCTCTCTCGGTGATAATGTCGTCCTCGACTTCACCACGCCGAGCCCTGAGTCCGTGCATCAGTTAGAAATGAGCACCTCACTTCTGCCTAACGGATGGTCCGTCGTCGCCGATGCTGCTCTCACGAATGCCGGAGACCTCTACACGCTGATGGCCGCCCGTCCTGAAGCGCCGGACACTTACTTCCGTGTGGCCATGCTGCCACCGCCACCGCTCTTTAGTGAAGATTTCGAAAGCGGCGCTGAAGGCTGGACCGCCGTTGAGCCTTGGGAATTGGGAACGCCCGCTGTTGCCGAACTCTCCGCCGCTCATGGTGGCGAGAACGTCTTCGGCACCGATCTCGATGATGCCATCGCGGGCGGCGTAGGTGCTTCGCTTCGCTCCCCTGTCATTGATCTCACAGGCATTGGCCGACCCAAGTTGAAGTTCTGGTACTACAACGACAGCACGGAAGGTGCCGAAGGCGTCCAGCTGAAGGTCCTCTCTGAGGATGGCGGCACCGACCTCTACGTCCACGACCAGATCTTCTGGGGCAAGACCGAAGACTGGACGGAGTTCCGCCTCACCATCCCCGAGGTTGCCCGCGAACAGAAAGTCATGATCGAATGGCTCCTCCTCACTGATGACGGCGGCGAAGCCGGCTTCTACCTCGACGACGTCGAAGTGGATTGATCGTCGCGGGTAAGATAAACTAACAAACCGAGAAGCCCGTGCGCGTCGAGCGCATGGGCTTCTTTGTGTTTGGATAGGGCGCGAGCCATACTAACGAAAGCGAATTCGTTGATGGATTTGACCTCGAGCGGTCACCATCTTGCAGTGCGTAGGACCTCAAGAGCGACGTTGGATGATGAAGAGATCCTCCGACGCTTGAGCTTGGTCTCGGGATGGGATCGGGTGAAGGAGGCTGGCGAGATGTTGGTGCGGATGAAAGAGCAGTCGCCAGAGCTTGGTTATCCTGAGTATCGAGAGCGTTTGTTGGTGCGGATGTACGATGTGTCAGTGTTCATGCAGGAGCTGAAGAAGCGCTTCACGTGGTGGTACAACAAGCGTGTGGGACGGAAGGGGCCGCTATGGGAAGATCGGGTTAAGGGCGTGCTGGTGGAGAACGATGAGAAAGTGCTGCTGACGATGGCGGCCTACATTGATCTGAATCCGGTGCGTGCGGGTTTGGTGAAAGATCCCAAAGATTACCGTTGGAGCGGTTATGGCGAAGCGGTGTCGGGGAACCGGATGCGTCGGCTAGGCTTGATGAAAGGGTTCGGCGTGATGAAGCCAGGCGAGTCCCGTGACGGGCGAAGCCGGAAACGGTATCAAGCGTTTTACGGAAAGTATCTGTATGGCGTGGGGGGAGAAAGCGCGTTGGAAAACCCATCGAGCCGCAAGCGGCGGGGAAGTCATCACCCGAAGGCGGTGGTAACGGTGGCCCGTCAGGACGGTGGGTTGAACGTGGCACAGGTGGTGCGTGCGCGGATGCGCTATTTCACAAACAGCGTGGCTCTGGGGAGCCAGGCATGGGTGGAAGAGGTCTGCGAAAGGAACCGTGACCGGCTGCGCGTGAAGCGCGAACGCGGGGCGCGTGAACTCAAGGCGCCCGGGCTGGAACCATGGCGCGGATTGGTGGATTTGCGAGGTAGTGTGGAATAGCGCTGTTGGAGAACCCTACACAGCCAGCTTACCTTACGAACTCACGCAGACACCTATTTCTCAATGCGACGGTGTCCATGTTAGATCACAAATAAGCGACCATGGCACGCCTCAGCGCGGGCAGGTGGAGCAAACGCGACATCTTGCAGTGAGTCGTCTGAGGAGTTCACGAGTGAACTGTGAACTGTGAACTCTATTGGCGCGAAAACATTCCGCCATGGATTAGCCAAAGCGTCCTCCGCCGCCCAAGAGCTTGCAAAGAGAAGGTCTCGCAGTACACTTCCCCATGGATAAGTCAGCTTTTCGCGAGATCCTGGCGTCGAACCTGCCATTCACGATTTTCACTGCGAGTGGTGAACGGTATGATGTGGGCCACCCGGATTTTGTCTCTCTTGCTCCTGACTCAGGAACATCCGTCATTGTCTATGGCGAGAACGGCATTGGTTTTAGTCTTTTGGATCTTTCCACAATCACTGATATCAAACTGAATAGCGTCGGCGCTTCATCATAGGGCGCTCAATCTTCTCGGTCCTACGCTTCAAACAACGGCGCCCGGGCAGTGCGTCAGCGTCCAAGAGTTCTCACTGAAATACTATCTGTCCCCATTTCTTCCTTGGATAGGCAGCGTAGCTTTGTGCGTTCTGCTTTATCTTCAGGTCGCCAGATCTGAGGGATTGGTTCATGTCTCGACGGTCTTGTTAATTCCCTCTAGCAATTACACAGAATTGAAAGGAAGTTCCTTCATTGTTAGCAAAGGTTACGAGGGAGAGATTACCTCGCTGACGTCTGTGTCGGGGGATGGGCAGAGTGAGACTAGGGTTCACGCAACTGTTCGCGGAGAACTTTGTCTTAGGGTATTCTCTAACGGTAAACTTTGGCGATACGGGTTTCCGTTGAGTGCCAGGGCAATGGAAAGAGGGTTGAGAGATTATTGTTTAAGAATTATTGGGGAAAGAAAAAATCTAGAATTTTGATCCACTATACGAGACATGAAATAGGGGAAATGGAATGAAATAGAAATTAGCGAGGCCTTCGCCTCCTTCTCTCACTGAATTCCAAATCATTCGCGTTGAAGCTCATTCTTTTTTTAAACACGAATGAACACGAATGAACACGAATGAACACGAATGAACACGAATGAACACGAATGAACACGAATGAACACGAATGAACACGAATGAAGCCGCCAATCGATGGCGGTTACAAACTCGACTCAGAATTCACGTTTTCAGAAAGCAGATAAGACGACTCTGGCCGTTCAAGGCTCGCACTTTGACCTATGACAACGGCCTTGAGTTCGCAGGTCATCTTGAAGTGGGCAGAGAGCTGGAAGGGGGTGCGCCCTATCACTCAGGGAGAAAGGGCTTGTGGAGAATCACAGCGGTCTTTTGCGTCGATATTTCCCAAAGGGAAGCAGCTTCGAAACGATCAACGAAAGATCAATAGTTCAAGTTGATGAGCAATTGAGCATTTGAACGACCAGCCTCGCAAAACTCCTTGAATACGCTTGTCCAATGGGCTACCTTAACTGCGTAAACCCTATCATCGAGTTAATGTCGAGTCTGTGCATTAGCAATGCTGAATCCGCCGAGTATTCATGCGGCTGGATTTGGGTAAATCATATTGATTGGATGCTAGAAAGGAAACGTGACAATGAGTTTTAGTAGACGCCGAGGACTTACTGTATCTGCAATTATATTTGCTACAGGGATATATGCCTTTTTTGTTTGTTTTGGTGAGAATGTCCACAATTATTGAGCACTGATTGCATTCGTGGGGGGAAGTGGGCTGGTTTTCGGATCGATATCATTATTTCTGAGTCACTGGAAAAGGAGACCGTAGCCGGTCATACGCTATCACAAAAGGTGAAGCAGCTAAAGTGACAGGTCATTGAATTCATTCCTCAAGTCGCGCCAGGATTTCAGCGCGGACGGTGTCCGATATGGGAGCGGAGAGCGTGACCCAATCGCGCGCTCCGTTCCCCATGGTATTCCGGATCTGCTTGGCGAAGGCGGCGATGGCGGAGGATCGATTCTCCGTGCCTGCAATGGTGCCAATCCACGCTGCCGCATCGTCAGGCGCGGCGGTTGCCCAGTTCTGAATCACCTGACCCTGAAGTTCTCCTGTCACATTCCCGAAATCTTGGGAGCCTAACCATTCGGCGGCGGCAGGCGCGTTGATACGCGTCCAGTTCGTGATAAGCTCCTTCGCGACGATTCCGCGAAGTTCAGGACGGACATCCTCGTGAAAACGCTGGGCGAACTGCGCGGGATCATTCTTCGCTTGGTGTGCATACACTTTCGTCAAACAATGATTCCTGAGGACTGGATCTTCGATCGTGTCGGCCCAATCCTGAGCGGCAGGAGCGTCTCGGACCACCCAAGCAGCAGCGAGTTCTTGCAGAGCGACTTGTTGGGTGTCTTCGGGTAAGGAAAGTGCGTAGGTAGCGGCTTTGTGAGGGTCATCCTCAAGATAGTGGTTCACAAGTTGTGAGGCGACGTCGCGCCGACGATGAGGGTTATCGATAGACTGGCTCCAACCGAGAACCGCCTCTGTATCTTGGTCTAACCAACCCTCAATAATTCGGTAAGCTGACGAGATTCGGTGCGGCTGCTTTCCGTAGTCCGTAAACTTCATGCCGAAGGAGGTGCCGTGCGTCTGCGGTAGCCATTGGGACGCCAATTCGAGCGCTTGAGCGGGATCCTCTTTGGCAAGGGCCGTCAACAGTGTCTTCGCTACGTCGCCTTCGAAGAGTTGGCGCGGCAGAGCCTCCGCCCATGCTCGCGCGGCCTCCCAGTCTTTGTCTGCCCAAGCTTTGGTCACGGCATCAATGGCGTTCCGGCGTAGACCCATGTCCTTCAGGTGGAGAGCTTGAGCAGCTGCCGTGTCAGGGTTTTTATCAAACCAAGCGCTGAAGATTTCTGCGATCTTTCGTCCGTCTGTGAACCCGTTTAGATTTCCAGCGTGCACTTCGCCGTGTAGCTTGAGATCCTCAATGGCCATGCGATACGCTTCGGCGGGGTCTTCTTTGACGAACAGATCCAGTAGGAGCCCGTCGACGCGGCGGCGAATGTCTCTATCCGTTAGGCGAGAGATGACTTCCTTCGCGCGGTTGGGTTCAGATTCCAGGAGACGCTTGGTAGCCCTCCAGGCGATGCCGCTTTTCTGGACGAGATCCGTCCACATCCCTTTCCTGCCGCTGTTGAATTTGGTCTTGTATAAGCGGCTCGGCACATGCAATCGATCGAGACTCAGTAAGGATGCCACTGGATCGATCTCGATCCAATACTCGAAAAGCGGGTTCATCAAATCCCAGCGTTCTTGAGTCGCATAATGGTCTGCCATTCTTGCCATTTGGCCGGGTGCCAAGTAGTAGATCAATCGTTGAGCGTCGAGTGAACCCAGCGCCTCGTGATCGAGGTTTAACAAATGCGCCGCTGGCGATCCAGCGTTTGCGCCTCGGGATCGTTGCAGCCACGGCGTCCGATCCGATGCCGTGGGAGACTCGTTCTCCGGAATGGTGTCATTGATAGAAGTGCGCCAAGCAACTGTCGCACACCAGCCGATAAGGAGTCCGCTCATGGCTGACCATAGAATGAGCTTCGCCAAGGAAAGTCTATTGGAGGTCATGGGATAATTGTCAGGGTTTCGTGACAAAAGGAGTGAGGTGTTTGTTTAACTCTAGGATGTGTGAGTGAACGTCGCTGCTTTGTTGATTCAGCCAGCTTTGGAGCGCCTTGCTATCCTGGGCTAGCCACTTGGTCGCGATCGAATTGAGGCGTTCGTCTGCCAGTGCGGGTTCGGAGATAGAGAGTGCCCAATCGGCGGCTCCGCCGGGGTCCGCACCGTATAGTCCTTTGCTTAAAGCAGCAGCCGCAGCGTTTTGATCGATCGCTGCTCCTTGCGCTTCGAGCCAAGCAGTTGCTTCATCAGGATCCGACTTTGCCCATTGCTTCATCACGCCGCCAAGTGCTTCGTCATTCTGACTTGAAGCCCATTCGGCAGCTTCGCGAGGATTGACCTTCGCATACTCGGGCGCCATCTGCTCCAGGGCATGTTGGGCGATGTTAGGATTATCGAGCCGCTGGATCACCTCGACTGCTGCAGGAAGATCGAGCGTTGACCAATGGCCCAACAACTTTCCGAGATACAGGGAACGTTCCTCACCTTCGGCCAAACTGTCTGCCCAGGCGAGACCCGCTTGGGGATCGCTGTGAGCGAATTGCTTGGCAAGGCTCGGGAGTACCATCTTGCGGATGTGTGGGGACGCGGCGGCCACCTAATCGGTAGCGGCCCTGGGATCCCTCCACGCTAAGATGGTGAGGTAGTTCGGGAGATGTTTCTCTGTCAGTTCAGATTGATCGAGTGCGTCGATCAAGCCAACCTTGAGCGCTGCATCCACATCTGGCGAGACCTGCCCTATCGTTTTATCAATGAATTGATCCCTGAGTTTTTCGTCATCGATGGAGTTCGCTAACTCGGCAACCATCATCGGTGAGTCGTCTCGCCATTCACTGGCCACGAGCAACAAATGGCGCCGCCGTGCCGCGTCATCCTCAAGGTTGTCGGCGTAGTGAAAGGCGTCCGTTAGGCTGTCCTGCGCCATGTCGGTGAGGATCCGTTGCAACGCGCGGTCTCGGAAGAGGGCGTTCTCGATCTGTTCGTGTACTTCAAGTGCCCCTTCCAAATCACTGCGGGCCCAGTTGTGGAAGATCTGATCGATGTGATGGGTGTGCAGAAGATCCTCGGGTGCCTGCAGCGCGATGGCCAATGCTTTGGTTCTGCTGACTTCAGTTAGGTTTTCAAAGAAGTCGTTGATCAGACTTGTGCGCCGTTCTCCTGAAGGAATTTCGGCAAGGTGATCCAGGGAGCTTTCCGGGTCGCTCCGAGTCCAGCCTTTCATGACCGCATCCTCATACTTTCGACGGGTACCTTCGTCGGTCCCTTGCCCAGCATGAGCGAGTGCTTCAGAGGGATGAGATTCGCCCCAGGCCTCCAGGAAAGCTAAGCGATGATCCTGATCATCAGGGCTCTCCGTAAGTAGGACGTTCAGTGCCTCGGCAATCTCGTCCGAGTTCGCATGCCTCACTAAGAACTGGATCTCGGCCTGTTGGTGAGCGCTGTTCTCTAGTGAAAGAATCCTCCTCATGAGATCGGTGATGGATTCACCGGGACGCTGGAAAGGTTCTATCAATGAGACGAGCGGGGATGTCTTGATCGATGATGGAGGATCATGGGTTTGTCGTGAAGGATCGTCTTGGTGGATCCATTCGTAGGAGAGTGGTAGGCAGGCTGACAGAATGGCGACGGTGAGGCCGATCTTGGTTTTCGCGGAGGCCATGGTGTGAAGGGGATTTGCTGCGAGAATAGTGGAAGTGAGTGTTGGAGCATTTGCTAGAGCGCTCTGAGAGATGGCGGCCGCTACGCCATGCGGAGCGCTTTCCGCCAACTGCGCGGAGAGACTGGTAGCAAGTGCGGTGGTGGTTAGAACGACGCCGTTTCTTCGGAGAATCTTGGCAAGCTTTTCCAAGGCCATGGAAGTCTGTTTCCGAGAAGCCTCTTCCGACTTGCCGATGGCCGTGCCAATCTCCCGGTAGTTCTGACATTCAAAGAATCGTAGGAAGACGACGTCACGATCCTTTGATGGGAGCGTGCCGAGCGCTTCGTCGAGAATCGCCCGAATCTGGTGGGATTCGTTCTCAACGTTCAAATCTACGTTTTCATGGTGGTGGCCATAGTCTTCCATGAGGCGTTGTCGATTGCGTTCTTTCCGGTAGGCCGCTGAAGCTTGAAAGAGCGTTGTTTGATAGAGCCAATTTGCCAGCACAGGCCTCGCTTTGAACCCAGTGTGAGCCTTGCGCGCAAGGATGGTGAAGACATTCTGACTCACTTCTTCCGCCAACTGGCGATCCCCGGTTCGACGCAGTGCCAGGCCGTACACCATCCCAATGTAGCGCTCGACAAGCTTTCCGAAGGCTGACTCTGAGCCGCTCTTCTCGTAGGCTGATAGCAATTCCGCGTCATTCATAAGAGGGCTCGATTGAGTATTCACATCTGAGCAGCAGAACCGGACAGAAACTTTCGGATTTCAGAGTGCTCCATAGCCGCAGGCTTGGACTCGCGCAGAGTCGAACGCCATTCGAGCATCTTTCCGATCTGGGAGGTGGGGGCGGCGCGGCCAAAGGAGCGCTTCGGGCAGGATCTTGGCAGCGTTTCCATTACCGAGTACTCGTTTGGACAATTCGGCGGGTCTGAGGCGCTTATGACGCATGGAGCGTGACCACACAACGGTTGACCTCGGTCGTAGTTCCTGTCTCGTTCACCAAACTTTATGAAAGATTTGTTCCTAGATTGTGCCCGAAACGCCTCATGTGAGTCGGAGGAGAAGCTGACGGAGGTACTGGACCAATCGGTCTTCCAGCAGAGGTCGCTTGTGGATGACTGTCTGGATACGCAACTTCTTGATGAGGAGAAGTTTCTGGAGAACTTGAGCAAGAAGCTGAGCATCCCTTGGTCGATGGATTTGGAGCGTGATGATGCGAAACCGCGTCAGTTGCGCGAGCTGTGCTCGGCTCAAGTGGCGCTTCGGCACATGCTCTTACCGGTCTATTTTGATGATCCGAATGCGACCTCCGAGGATGATGCCTTTGCCGGAGACGTTGCAGAAGGGGCGACGAAGAACCATGAGCAGACTGGGAAATTGGAGATTGCGACCTACGATCCGTTTAATCTGACCGCCCGGCAGGCGGCGAGCCAGCATATCAAGGTGCCGATTCAGTGGCGCATGGCTTCCCGGACTCGGATCATTGAAGGGCTCCAGAGCTTGTATGGGGTGGGGGCGGACACGTTTGAGCAGCTTCTGGCGGGGCGCGATCTGTCGGATGACCTCATGGACATGCGGGATGACATCAATGTCATCGATGATGACGATGAGGAGGCCTCGGTGGTGAAATTTGTGAACCAGATCCTCCGTGAAGGCCTGGATCAGCGGGCGACGGACATTCATGTGGAGCCGCAGAAGAACGAACTCCGTATCCGCTATCGGGTGGACGGCAAACTGGTCGATGTGCCGGTGCCGGAGAATATCAAGGCGCTGCAGTCCATGGTGGTCGCGCGTTTGAAGATCATGTCCAACCTGGACATCGCGGAACGGCGTTTGCCTCAAGATGGTCGTATCAGTCTCTCGATCGAAGGCAAATCCATCGACGTCCGTGTCGCTACCATCCCAACGGTGGAAGGCGAGCAGGTGAGTCTGCGTTTGCTTGGTCAGGAGCGCTTTAATCTGAGCAAGCTCTCCCTCGCACCGAGCATGCGGGAGATTTTCGACAAGCTGCTCGAGATCTCGAACGGCATCATCCTGCTCACGGGACCGACGGGTTGTGGTAAGTCGACGACTCTTTACACCTTCCTCACCGAGCTGAATAAGTCCGACACGCGGATTGTGACGGTGGAGGATCCGGTGGAGAACAAACTCGAAGGCATCCTTCAGGTGGCGGTGAAACCTGAGATCAACCTGACCTTCGCCAATGGGTTGCGGAGCTTCCTCCGTGCGGATCCTGATATCATCATGGTGGGAGAGATTCGTGACTTGGAGACGGCGGAAATCGCTATCCGAGCCGCACTCACGGGTCACCTGGTCTTCAGCACCTTGCACACGAATGATGCCATCGGTGGGATCAGCCGTTTGGTCGACATGGGCTTGGAGCCATTCCTTGTTTCTGCGTCCGTGAGGGCGTTCATTGCGCAGCGTCTTGTGAGGAAGCTTTGCCCGACCTGCCGCAAAGAAACGTCTTACAAGCCTGAGTATTTGCGAAGTGTGAGGTTCCCGGAGACCTACACGGGTCCGTTCTATGAGAAGGGTGGTTGCCAGGCATGTCGTAACAGTGGTTACCGAGGTCGGATGGCCATTTACGAAGTCTGTCTCTTGACGCCAGGCTTGCAGGAAATGATCACCACGGGCCGTCCTTACTCCGCTCTGAAAGAGCAAGCGATCACGGATGGGTTCTTGCCCATGCGCGGTTATGGTTTTGAGAAGGTCATGGCCGGGGAGACGACGCTGGAAGAGGTCGTGAGCGCCACGACGAATGAGATGGAAGGCACGTAAGCCCTTCGCGGATAGCCAATTTAGATAACAAATCACACTTTTATGCAGAGCTTTCGATATCGTGCCCTGAAAATGGATGGGTCCAAGACTGAGGGAGTCCTTGAGGCCGCTGACCGGTCCGAGGCGATCCGTCGTCTGAACCGTGGTGGGATGCAGCCGTTGTCGATCAATCCTGACAATGGTGCGGCAGCGAAACAGAAGGAGAAGGAGTCTCCAGTAGCCGTGGGGCAAGAGGCTCCTCCTGCCACTCCTGAGTCCGAGAAACCTTCGACTCCGATGGAGAAAGGGGCGAAGAAGGAGGCGGCCAAGAAGAAAGAGAAAGCAGAGCCGGCACCGAAGAGGAATCGGAGTGGGGCACTGAGTGAGAAAGGTAAGGGCAAGGCTGCGACGAGTGATAGTGGTCCGAAAGGACCGATCAAACTGAAGCGGAGCCAAGTGGTGATGTTCACGGAGGAGCTTTCCGAAATGTTAGGTGCGGGGCTTCAGTTAGAGTCTGCACTGCGTGTGATGGAAGGGCGTGAGGAGCTCTCGGCCATGAAAGACGTGACCATCCTGGTGCGGAAAGAAGTGCGTGAGGGCGCGAGTTTCTCCAAGGCGCTGGAGAAGACCTCGCCGAGCTTTGGGCCGCTGTTCTGTAGCATGGCTCACGCCGGTGAAGTTTCAGGGGCGTTGCCGAAGATTCTCCGACGTCAGGCCGAGTATCTAAACACGATCGCGGATTTGCAGAGTAAAGTGCTATTCGCACTCATCTACCCGGCGTTTCTGGTGGCTGCCGGGGTGGGGGTGACGGTCTTGTTTGTGGTCTATCTGATTCCTCAATTGATGGGATTGATCGATTCCACAGGCGGCGAGTTGCCCACGGCGGCGAAGCTATTGATGGGGACCTCTGATTTCATCAAGGCCTACTGGTGGGCGATGATTCTCATGGTGGTCGCGGCGGTGGTGGCTTTCCGAATGTGGCTGCGAAACCGCAAGAATCAGGAAACCTGGGATCGTTTCATTGTGCATGCCCCTATGGTTGGGGGTGTCTTATCTTCCCGGTTCTATGTGCAATGCATGGAGACCTTGGCGAATCTTGTCGGCAATGGCATGCCTTTGCTGAAAGGGTTAGAGTTGACGCGAGATACGACGATGAATCTCTTTCTCAAGGAGAAAGTCTCCCAAGTCGCGGGGATTGTTGGCGAAGGCGGGTCGCTTTCGCGTGCGATGAAGAAGGTCGGATACTACCCTGCTCTCCTGATCGACATGGTGGCGGTGGGCGAGCAGACGGGTGATATCGAAAGTGCGCTCGTGCGTTCGGCAGCGCGTTATGACAAAGAACTGAGCAAGACGATCGATAAGATCAGTGCATTGATTCAGCCTGTCATTGTCTTTGTCATGGCCGGTGTCGTCGGGACGATGGCCTATCTCATGATCTCTATTATCTTCGACACCGTGAGTGGTCTTGGCTCACAAAGATAAAACAAAACCTGCGTTTGCTGACGCCTAACTAAGTGATGAAAACTACTATTTCTCTTCCGTTAGGTGAAGTCAGAGGACTCTTTTTTAGATCCGTGGAAGAATCCCATTCAGTATCGTGTGCCTCGACGCAATGGCGCTGCTTACGATTTGTTCTCGTTTGGAAATGATGAGATCGAGAGTGTAGACGATATCTACAACGAATAGCTTTACCTTACCATCTAGTTAGAAACCCAACCATAACCTACCCATAATGAAAGTACATCCCATCACCACATCACGCCGCGATCGGAGAAGCAATGCGTTCACCTTGATTGAGATGGTGCTTGTGTTAGCAATTATCGCCTTGCTCGTTGGAGCTGGGGTGGTGAAACTGACTGGCGTCATGGACAGCGGTAAAGAAGGCGCGGTTCGCGCTGACGTCACCGCGATCACCAGTGGCCTTCGTCTTTACGCCATGAATGCAGGTCGCATGCCAACTCAGGAGCAGGGCTTGCGTTCACTGGTCGAGCGTCCGACGACGGCGCCGATGCCGAAGTCTTGGTCGCCCAAGATGAAGTCGATCGATAGTCTCACGGATCCCTGGGACAACATGTATCAGTACCGTTACCCTGGTCTGCAAGGCCGCGAGTTTGATGTCTATTCGTTAGGTGCCGATCGTATCGACGGCACCGAGGACGATATCGGTAACTGGTAAACGAGCCGTTTCTGTTGATTCACTCCATGCAACTCTCATCCTTTCATCGAACTCGAGGCTTCACGCTCATCGAGATCGTAGTGTCGATCTTCCTCGTCACTCTGATCCTCGGTGTAGCGACGATGAGCTTCAAGTCAATGCAGGATGAGGGAAAGCTGAAGACCGAAGGCATCGCATTGAAACTCGCGGCGCGGAAGCTCATGCGTGAGGCCGTGGAGAAGAATCGCTCATATGCCATGACATTAGCACCAAGCTTCTTTGCCGTGGGGCCGACTTACTCGGAAGCGGCTCTTGAGGGTTCAATGTCAGGGCTGGATCCAGAAGAGGCCATGAAACAGATTCGCGGCGAGAGGCATCAGTTAGAGAATGATATCCAGTTGTGGGTGAAGCGATGGAATGAGCCGATGTTTCGTGTGCCACGCGTTCCTTTTGAACGTTGGGTTTTCGAGCCGGGCGGCATCTGCGAACCGCTAAGCCTCAGGCTGACACGTGGGGATTCGTCGATGTCCATGACCTTCAATCCGCTCACAGCGCACGTTGAAGAAGAATCTCTGATCGTGCCTAAGTAAATTCATTTCTCTGTCATGCAACTCAATGTCTCATCACCCAAGCGCTCACCCAAGCGCTCGCCCAAAGGATTCATTCTCTTGGAGTCGATCATGGCGGTGAGCATTCTGAGCGTGATTGCGGTGTCGTTGACGGTGGCGATTGATCGGTTAGGCGCGCTGGCTCTGGCGTCTCAACGTGAGATGTCCATGATGCGAAATTTGGAAACGCTGCTCACCTGGCATTTGCGCGATCCGAACATCGAGCCACGGCAAGATCAGTCTGTGCCGGACAGTTATGGGGTCGTCTATGAGAGTCTGGTAGAAGAGTTGGAGCTTGAGAATGAGGAAGGGCAGCCCTTGCAGGAAATGCTGCGTATTCAGATCCGGGCCGTTTGGCAGGAGCCAACTGGCATGCAGGAACAACTTGTAGAAACTTATCGCTATGCGCCTCTCTATCGCAATACGCAGTAGTCGACTCTCCATCGCGGAAGCGCGTGAGCAGGGGTTCACTCTGTTGGAGATCGTCCTTGGCATGGCGATCCTTGGGCTCATCGTTAGTGGGATCTACGCGGTGGCCATGGGCACGGTGGAGCTGAGCAATGCGGTGTCCGAATCGCAGAACGAAGAGATTCGCCTGCACAATTTCTTGCGTTTGCTTCGCCGTAACTTTGAAAGAGTTCCTGGCAACGCAGGCGTCACCATGATGCCCGTCAGTGGTGGGGGCTTCACCGAATCTGACATCGTGTTCTACAACTACCCACTCGCTTTCTACTGGCCTTCCGTACCGGCAGGTTCTGCGCGGGTGGTTCTGATGTCCAAGAAGTCCTCTCGTGGTGGGATGGATGTGGGTTTGCTCTACTTGGATGAGGAAGCCCCTGAAGACTTTCGTTCTTCCATGGGCGGCGGGTTGGGCGGATCGGCGAATGGTGGTCCGGGGCTTTGGTTGAATCTCCTTTCGGAGGTCACCATGTTCCAATGGACGTTCTTTGATGAAACGCTCGGTGAGGCGGGTGAATGGGTGGAACTCTGGGAGGACCCGGAGAAACGACCGGGCATTGTGCGTCTGGAGCTTCTATTCTATGGGCAAGGTTTGGATGAGAAGGTCGAATCCATTTTCTGGATCCCGAACATGGTGAATCCTGAACAGCTTGCGAGTCAGGGTCAGCAGCAAGGTGGCGTCGGCGGCGCAGGTCGTGGGCAAGGTGGTCCGGGTGCAGGTCGATCTGGCCAGGGTGGCGGTCGAGGCGGCGGTGCTGATGGTCGAGGTCCTGCCAATGGTGCTGGTGGTCGAGGCGCAGGTAATGCGCCTCCGGGTGCTGGCAGAGGGGGAGGTGGGCGATGAAACTCTCAAGACAGCAACTTGCCGCTGCGAAAACGCGGGGCTCGGCTTTGATGATGGTCTTCTGGCTCATGGCCATTCTGACCCTCTTCCTTTTCACCTCGATTCAGCTGGTGAGCAGTGATGTGGCGTTGGTCATCTCACAGAAACACGATTTCCGGGCGGAGCAGCTTTGTGAGATGGGGATCGCCATCGCGGCGAACCGCGAGATTCAACGTTACGACCCGCTCCTTCAGCGGTTCGATCCGGTCGCTCAAGAAGGCTACAGCGTGCGCATCCGAGGTGAGGGCGGAAAGCTCAACATCAACGTGCTCCTTCAGCAGCAAGACACAGAATTCATTGATCGTATTTTCACCTTCTGGGGGATGGAACTCGTTGAGGCTCAAGAGCTTAGAGATGCATTGCTCGACTGGGTGGATCCTGATGACGAAACCAAGCTCAACGGTGCGGAGAATGAATATTATAGCGAGCTAGGCTTCTTCACCTACCCCTTCAACCGGCCTTTCTATGACATCGAGGAGATGTCACTGGTCAAGGGCATAGATTCTCTGAATTTCGTCAAACCAGGCTGGCGCAGCTTCTTCACTCTCTTTAGTGGCGGCAAGCTCGACCTCGTGGAAGCGGACATGGAATCGATCATGATGGTCGCCGAAGTTTCCAACGTGGCTGCGGAGGACTTTGTCGTCCAGCGGGCAGGCGCGGATGGGATCGAGGGGACGGAAGATGACACGCCCTTCGCAAGTTTACAGGAAGCCCTTTCCGAATTAGGGATCTCGGCCGAGGACCCGCAGGCGAATCGGTTGACAGTCAATGATCAAACGGTGCGCATCGAGAGCACCGGGACGGTCGGGGATTACCGGAAACAGATTGTGCTCGTACTGAGAAATCGAGAGAGCAATCCCGTCATCCTTAACCGCGAAGAGATTTTCCAATAACCAAGCAGTCATGAGTAAGAAGAGTTCTTCCAGTTCTGAGATCGCCCTCGCCTATCCCGGTGAGGAGCGGTGGGAATTGTGGACCGGTGATGCCAAGAAAGTCAGTGGGGTGTTGCGTCACGCAGCCACGGGCAAAGGCACGACGGCCACCTCGCCCTCCGAATTCAAAGGCGTGACCCATTACGCCTTTCCGGTCACGTCGATCTTCTGTTCGCCCTTCTGGGCCGCAGCTGAAGATGAAACGCTCTTGCCGGACATTGTCGAAATGCGCCTGGAGTCCAACGGGACGAAGCCCGAGTACGGCGCGGGTCAGCATTATGATTATGTTTCCCTGGATCGCGATTCGGACCGCAGCCTTCTGTTGCCGATCATGCTGGCAGAGGGGAAGCCGATTGAGTTGCCCAAGGGCGATGCGGATCATTTCGACATCTCACCGAATTTCCTAGCGCTGCCACGGAACCATCTGGTGCTCTGGCGCGAACTCGGGCGCTGGGTCGCGGTGGCGACGCGCAAGGGCAAGCCAGCCTATTTCCAGGCGCTGAACTGTGATGAAATCAACTCGGATGCGACGTTGGAGCTGAAATGTCTCCTCCTACAGTTGCATTCACAAGGTGTCATCGATGAGCTGTCTGGGATCGTCGTGTGGAGTCGTGAACTTTCGGATGACGCTCGCTCTCTTCTTGAGAACGAGCTCGAAATGAGCGTGCTCACGGAAGAACGCCCGCACCCCCTCTTACCAGAGGAAATGTTAGGCCTTGTGCCGAATGTGGTGGCGTCGAACCGCCAAGCGGCAGCCAGAGCGGCGAAGATTCGCAATTTCATCTCGGCTGCGGCTCTGATCTACATGCTTATTCTCGCTGGCTTCGCGGCCTTCCTTTTCTGGAAGAAACGCGAGGTGAAGGATCTGAGCGTCAATGTGCAGAATCTTAAGGATGAAGTGGGTTGGATCGAGCCCACAGCCAATCGTTGGAACGCCTTGGATGATGCGATCAATGTGGAGCGTTATCCCATCGATTTGTTTCTCCGTGTTCTTGAAGACATGCCTGAGAAAGGCGTGCGTGTGTTAGATATCGATATCAATGTCGATCGTGTACTTCTCAAAGGAGAAGCCGTGAATCGCTCCATCGCCAACCGTTACATCAGTCAACTGAAGGCTAACAAGAAATTGCAGGACTTCGAGTGGGATCATCCTCCCTTCAAAATGGACAAGTCCGGCATTGTGACCTTCGAAGTGAAAGGAAAGTATTTGTATGGGTCAGCTTAAGCCAAGCGAGGTTCGCCTCCTTCTTATCTTCGGAGTCACCGTGCTCTTGTTAGGATCATTCTTCTTGTACGAGTGGTATGCCAGGGGTGTGCAGGCGGTGAATGCGGAGAAGATCGAGTTGCAGGCGCAACGTAACAGTCTGCTCACGATGAAAACGCAGCAGAACGAGTTCAATCAGAAGCGTGTCTGGCTGAGGAAGCATCAGCCTGTTGCGCGTGATGAATTTGAAGCCAAGGAAGTGCTTGATCGCGTGGTGTCTGTTCAAGGCATCGAGGCCGCTGGGTTGACTTTGATCAGCGCACCGCCGGAGAAGGATCCGCGTTTGGAGCCTTATTATTGGGCGTTTGAGCGTCGTGTGATCGTGTCAGGCGGCATTCAGAATATCGTGCAATGGCTCGTCACCTTGCAATCGGAGAAGGAGTTTCGTGCGATCACGCATTTGCATGTGTTTCCGAAGAAGAAGAAAGAGCCTGAAGCTTTGACTTGTGAGGTCGTGATCGAGCAGCGCTTTGCGACGGAGGGGATCTTGGCCATGACCTCGGCGAACATGCCTTCGGTGATCACCACGCTTGATGTCGAAGCTCCTGTCGCTGGCGCGATGGCACCGGTTGTTGATAACGTTGCCACTGAGGGAGCTGCGGCGAAGCCGACCACGACCACGACAAAGCGCATCATCACACCCTCAGCGACACCCCCTTCTTTTAACGATGCGAATCAGAATGAAGCCGCACCTGCAGAGAAGCCGGCCGTGTCTCGACCTCGGGTGCGTTTGCCTGGGGGGCCACCCTCGACGGGCGGCGAGCAGACCAATGCTAGTGGCGCGGTGGGTAGTGGTGTGTTAGCCAATGCTCGCCGTAGTCGAGTGGGGCGTGGGCCCACGCCACCGCCACCGATGTCTGGTGATATTACATTTGCCGAAGAGAATGGGCAGGATCCTTTGCTCATCAGTACGGGGATTGAGCGGATCCAAGATGCGGTCGGGGATGCTGTTCCGATCACGGTTGAGCCGACGTCGATCCCTGTCGATGCCGGTGTCGAGATGGATGCCCCTGGGCCGCCCACGACGTTTCAGTCCATTTCTCGAGATGGTATTGTTGGTGAGGATTGGGATCAGAACTCACCAGGTGCTGGTGGAGAGGCTGCCGAAGTGGGCATGGACGAAGCCATGGAGGCTCCTGACACGAATTGAACTTTTCAGAACGCTTACTTACTATGAAACAGATCACATGGTTTCTCATTGGCCTCCCTGCGGTGCTTGCCTGCGTGGGCTTGGCTCAGGGGCAGGCCCCAAGCTTGCCACCGGGCCCTGGAGATGCCGATCCTGTGGCCAACCCAGAGGCTGCCGCCGAGAATGTCACGCCGTCATTTCCTCCTAAAAGATTCGATCCACGGGCTTATGACGCCATTTTCAGACGGAATCCTTTCATGCAAGAGGTCGTCCCTGTACAGGAAGAAGCAGGCCCAGACGATGCTTGGGCGGAAGGTTTGATCCTTCGAGCCGTCACTCGCATCGGCGGGCAATTCGTCGTTCATGTCGAGAACACCAAGCTCGTGGGCGATGATGATCGTGAGAAGCGCAAGATGGCCTACCATCGACTTACCGAAGGCCAGACGAGTGGCGATCTGCGCATTCAAACCGTCAAACCCCATCGTGATCCTGAGCAAGTGGAAGTCGTCATTGCCACTGGTGCCGGAACAAGCGTCAAGACGGCGACGATCAAGTATTCAGACAAGCAACTGAAGGCCAAGGCCCAGCCGAAACCGCCGACGCCAGGCCGACCTCAGACCACCCGACGGACAACGCCACGGCCAAACACACCGACGACCAATCGTCCAACCACCACCCCTGGAAAACGGCGTGTCATCCTTCCCCCTGGACTTCCGGGATCGACCCAGAAATAGCGGGTCAAGCCTTCACCATTCTCCTCTTACTTTTTAATAACTGTCTTCATGTTCACTCTGATACGTCACCGCTTCCTTCCCGTGCTCGGGCTGATCTGCCTTCCTTTGGGAGCGAGTTCTCTCCTTGCCCAGAACTTGCCTGCTACTGTGGATGGCAAGCCCCCTGAGATTCAGTATCCGCAGACTCCGTTGCGCTTCATTCTCCAGGACTACGAGACCATCAGCGGCAAGATGATCGTCAAAGATCAGGCGGCTCTAGATCTTCCTATCACCATTGAAACCGTTCATTCGGTGGCCACCAACGCGGAGTGGCTCGATTTCGTGGAGCGTTCTTTGCTCATCAATGGCGTGGCTCTCGTCCCAGCAGGGGAGAATATTCTCAAGGCCGTCAATTGGCGCGCTGGTAGCACCCCAACTCGGGAGGGCATTTCGACCTACAGTGAGGCCTATCAAGTGCCTGACGGCGAGGAAGTGATCAACTACATCATGAAGCTGAAGTTCGTCACGACCGACGAAGCGACACGCATTTTCCAAGAGGTGACGAAGAACACGGGCACACCGTACGCTGGGATCACAGCCGTCCCGGATGCGAACATGCTAGTGATCACGGAGAATTCTCTCATCGTGAAGCAACTCATCACGCTGAAAGAGGAGATCGATGTGCAGCCACTTGCGGTGAAAACGCAAGTGTTCCAGCTGCTCCGTGCGGAAGCGGCCACGGTTTCTCAGGCCATCAATGACATCCTCAGCCAGCAGCAAGAGCAACGCTCCGGAGGCGCTTCTGGGACAGCTAGACGGTCCGCTCCTCAGACGACATCTAGGCCAGGTGCTCAGGGCGGTGGTGCCGCAGCGGCCACGTCTGCACCCAGCCCCACGGGCGGCCCGGGGGCGACCCAGCCCATTGTTGTTTATCCTGACGAACGCACCAATCGCCTTATTGTTATTGGGCGTCCGTTAGACGTCGCTTACATTGAGAATCTCGTGAAGCAGCTCGATGCCGAAGTCGAGGTGAAGCGATTCATCAATCGTGCATTGCGTCACGTGTCTGTGCAGTTGGTGATCCCGGTACTCGCCGAGGCTCTATCACAACGGGCCGATCCCGCCAGTGCCACGTCCGGCGCTGCGAGTGGTCTAGGTACTTCCAACGCGGGAGGTGGGCGTGGTAACACCAACAACCGCACGACGGGCTTTGGTGGCAACACAGGTGGAGGAAACACAGGACGCAATAACTTCAATACTGGAGGCAGCACGGGAGGTTTCGGCGGCAGCAGTGGCGGCATCGGAGGGGGCGGCGGTATCGGCGGCGGGGGTGGTTCCCTCAGTGGTTTCGGTATTCAGGATTCCGGACCCATCTCTGTTCCTATTGGAAAATCGACTCTCCTCATCGCCGATCCTAAGATTAACACCATCATCGCGGCGGGACCGCCAGAAGATCTTTTGTTAGTCAATACGATCCTTGATGAGATCGATGTCAAGCCACGCCAAGTCTATCTTTCGACGATCATTGGTCAGGTGACGCTGGGGGATGACCTCAATTGGGGGCTCGATCTACTTCATCAAGTGCAGGAGTATGACGTCGGTGGGCGCACTGTTAGAAGTGGTGGCTTGTTTCAGACGGGTGATGGCGGCAACATTCTCGATCTGGCCACAGGTCTAGCAGACGTCAATTCATTTCCCAAGGCGGCTGGGCTGAATGTCTACGGACAGATTGGTGACTATGTAAACGCCTACCTCCGCGCTCTTGAGTCTACCACTCGCTTTGAGGTCATTTCTCGCCCCTCCATCTATCTGAGCAACAACCGTCCAGGATCGATTATTAGCGGTCAGCAGATAGCTGTTCCTTCCAGTACTCAGAGTAGCTTCAACGGTGGCGTCGGAGGTGCCAGCCTCAACAGCAGCATTGATTACAAAACAGTCGCTCTTGAGCTGAACGTCGTTCCTCTCATCAACTCGAATGACGAGGTGACCTTGCAGATATCTCAAACGAATAACGATGTCATTGGTACTCAGATCATCTCCGGTATCGAAGTTCCTACCGTCGGAACTCAGGTCCTCACGACTGAAGTGACCGTGCCAAACAAGTCTACGGTCGTGTTAGGCGGTCTGATTACGGAGAGCAACCGGGATGGCAAAACTGGCCTACCAATGATGGTCCACGTGCCGCTGCTCAAGCACCTCTTCGGCAGCAATTCAAAGGAACGTCAGCGTCAAGAGCTCCTGATCTTCATCCAGCCCCACATCGTCGATAACTCGACGGACCTCGTAAATGCGAATCTTGAGCTGACTGAGAGCAATCAAGTCACCCGGAGCGCCATGGAGTTTGGGCAACGAAACTCCGGATCCACTGAGTCCGCCAAAAAGGAAAAGGCCGAACCTAAAAAATCGGTGCTCAAACGTCTGTTCAGGCGCAGCCGGTAACTCAAGTGGCTTATTTTAAATGAGTTAAGAGAATCCTGGTGGGAAGCCAGGCCTCGGAAACGTCACTGAGGGCCCGTAGATTCTTCCAGAATATGCTTGTAACTCTTCGTAAGATTTGAAAAAAAACAGCCTGCAAGAGTAACTAGTGAAGAAGAAAGCCGTTACTACTCAAGTAGACTGTTTTGACGAAAATTGAAAACTCTCGGAAAAAACCATTGATCAAACCCGTTAAATTCATTACATTACTCACTGTAATCGTGAACCAAACCCCGAATCAAACCCTCGCTTCAGCATAATCGCATCGGCGAATCAATTAACAAAACCATGAAAAAAACGACACTACTAGCCGGTGCAAGCGCACTGGTTGCAACTATTGGGTTCTCATATGGACAGACAGCGTTCACAACGCCTGTCGGTTATCATACGGAAACAGTTCAAGGCGGCGGCGCTTTCAATGTCATTGGCGTGAATCTCGTTGACGCTCCTCTCGTTTCCAGCGCTTTGACTGCGGCTGCGGGCGCGACGTTGACCGACGCAAACGTTGATTTCACGGCATCTCTACCTGATGGGGCTCTCTATTCTATTGAGTTCGAAAACGGTCAGCATTCTCGTATCACTGCGATCACAGCAAACACCGTCACGACAGCGGATACGTTGGCTCTCGAGGCTGATCCTGCAGCTAACAGCTACATCGTTCGTAAAGTTCGGACGTTGGCGGATTACTTTGGTGCTGGCAACAGCGCTGGTTTCCAAATTGGTGGTGCTGACTCTGCTGATATCGTCTGGATTCCAGATGGTGAAGGCTTCAAGAAGGCTTACTATGCTGAGGCTGTGGCATTCTTGGGTGTTACTGAAGGTTGGAAGCTCATTTCCACCGGCAATGATGATCAGTCTGGTTTCCCAATTGACTTCACAAGCGGCTTGATTGTTCAGCGCCGTGCTGAAGCTGCTCTTGATCTCACCTTCACCGGTCACGTCAAGCTCACTCCAACCGCCGTCAACGCTGACGCTCCGTTCGCCTACATCAGCCGTGTCTACCCTGCAGGTTCGACTCTCGGTAATTCTGGCCTAGCGGGTTCCGTCGCGACGGGTGGTGCTGCTGACGCAACCAACATCTGGATGGCTGACGGTGCTGGCTTTAAGAAGGGCTACTTCGCTGAAGCAGTGGCATTCCTCGGAGTGACGGAAGGCTGGAAGCTCGTTTCCACTGGAAACGACGACCAAGCTGACTTTCCTCTGACTTCCGGTGTGATTGTTCAGCGCAATAAGGATGCGTTTGGTATCACGCTGACTCCACCTGCCTTCTACGCAGACCTTTAAAAATCTCGATCATTGGGAGGGAACTCAACTTTTAGTTGACGTTCCCTCCCTTTTGATCAATCTTTAGAAGAATTTCCCAACTCAAATCAACCAAGAATAATAATAATTTAAGGAATGAAACTCACTACTTCAGTTTTCAGCGCTCTCATAGCACTGGCTCTTTCGGCCCAAGCAGCGACCGTGACGGTCAGCAATTTGCCAGGTAATGTTCCAGTGCCACTTTTGGGCACGGATGGTGCAGCTCTTGCAAGTGGCTCAGTTGCTATTGGTATCTTCAGCGGTGACGCATCTGCCCTGG
>JBLHHN010000002.1:0-60362 GCA_047616785.1 Verrucomicrobiales bacterium | reverse complement strand
TCTCGCCGCCGTGGAAGAACAGTGTATGGAACGGCGGCGAGACGCCACCGCTATGGGTTGATTAGGCTAAACTATTTCTTCGCGAACGTTGGTTCGATACCCAATTCATTCAGGATCTCGGTCATGCCTTCGATCTCGTCGAGGACCCAGAGAGCGTAACGAACGTCTAGCAGAATGCTTCGAACGCCTGCGTCGAAGACATAGTCTCCGTATAGAGAATCCGTGTTCCCATCGAAGAGAAGACCCACGAGTTGGCCTTTGGCGTTGAGGGCTGCGGAACCGGAATTGCCACCGGTGGTGTCAACGTTCGCCAAGAAGTTCAGCGGCAGGTTGCCGAAGAAACGTTCGCCGTATGGGCCGAAGCCGTGCGCTTTGGCGCGTTCGTATGCCGAGATCCAACGGGCGGGCGCTTCGAAGTCTTTCTTGCCCGGCTGATGCTCGTCCTCAATGAGCTGACGCATGTTCGTGAACGCAGGGATACGCTTGAGGCGGTCGCCTTCTTTCTTTTCATAGCCTCCCACTTGTCCAAACGTGACGCGGAGTGTGGAGTTGGCATCGGGAGCCATGACTTGCTGCCGGTTCTTGAGAAAATCGCGAAGGACTTCAATGTAAAGAGGCGACACTAACAACATCTCACCTGAGAGAGCTTTGCCGTGTTCTTCATTCGCGTGAATGGTAGGCTCAGCCGCGATTGCGAGTTGAATCAAAGGATCTTTGCTCGCTTTCAAGTCCGCGTAGGAAGCTTCCTTGAAGAGCTTGAGCCGCGTCTCAGGAGCTTCCAAGGTGGTCGCATCCAGGATCGCTTTCATCTTGGCGCGAATCTTGTCTGCGTCCGGCTTGGCCACGAGATCGGCCCCGAGGAGATCGATGACAAACGGCGGATTCTCACCGCCGCCTTCGGCCTTGAGCAGGCGCATGAGGAAATGCGTGCTCACCTCGATCGCAATGTCGCGAGCGTAAGTGCCTTGCATTTGCCTCAATCCATCGCTGAGATTCTCATAGTCGCGTTCTTGGAATCCTGGCAAGCGCTCAGCATCCACTCTCTCTTTCTCCTTGGCCACACGAGCAATCGTGAGGGCCGCGTCGAAGATGCCGTTGAAATACCCTCGGAAGAGACCGCTCGAGAAGGTGCGTTTCTGCCAGCCTTCTTGGTAGCGGCTCTGGATTTCGTCCATTGAGGCTAACACAGGCGCGTATTTCTCTGCACGCGTTGGGTCTTCTTTCGTCCAAGCGAGAAGGTCTTTCTCAAAGGTGCGTTTACGATCCAAGTAGCCGATGCCTTCCAATATTTGCAGAGCTTCGCGGTTGTTCTTTAGATAATTCTCGATGCCGAAGAGAGGCGGTTGCGTCTTGGTAGCAAGCGTTTCGTTGCGGCTTTCGAGTTCGCGGAAGACATCGCGAAGCTGGCCAAGGTAGCCCACCGTGAATGGCATGGAACGCCCTACGGTGTCCTCAGCTTCGGCGAAAGTCGTGGCGCGATTGGTGCGACCAGGATAACCCGCCACGAAGATCAGATCGTCTGGTTCCAAACCATTGCCGCCATAGGCCACCGGAACAATGTTTTTAGGTTTGTAAGAGACATTGGCATTGGCGTGATCCCCACTTTCACCACCCGGACCGGTGTATACGCGGAGAAAGGCAAAGTCGCCCACGTGACGCGGAAACTCCCAGTTCCGCTCATCACCACCGAAGTAACCGACTGCTTTGGGCGGCGCGTAGACCATGCGGAGGTCTTTGAGTTTGCGTTTGCGGATGAGTTTGAACTGCTCGCCTCGGAAGAAGCTGCGCACCTCTGCACGAATGCCAGGATCATCCTCAGCTTCTTTGAGCACTTCTTTCTCACGTTTCTCCATTTCATTGTAGCGGGCCAAGGGATCCTTGATCTCGTCCAAGCCCTTCTTCATCCGCTCCGTGATGTCTTTCTGCTCGAACGTGATGAAGACACGTGACTCAGGACCGGTGAAACGTTCGCCACCCTTGCGATAATCGTAACCATCACGCATGTAATCGATATCCGCCTCAATGGGAGGGAGCCCCTCGGCAGCGCGTTGCTCATTCTGCTTCTTCAGCGCGGCCTTATCCTGTTCCGTCATGTAGGAGAGATAGGACTCCACACAGTGGTGATTCGTGATGATCAGGCCATCTTTGGACACGAAGGAACCCGAACAACCATCGAGACTGACAATGGCCTCAAGCGTGTTAGACGTCGGGTCCGCCAACTCATTGGGATCGATTTCCAACCCAAGCTCGCGCAACTGGGCTTCGAGTTCTGGGATCTGACTGGGAAGCCACATGCCACCTGTTGGAGGGAATAGGTCCACCGGAGCTGAATCTTGGGCAAGGCTGAGTGGCATGGTGACGGCGGTGCTCAGAGTGACGACGGCTGAAAGGAATCGCTGTGATCGAGACATGCCTAAATCGTGGCACAGATCCCGCAGAAACGCGAGTTGAAGTCGAAGGGCCTACTTCACTTTGAATGGGGAACACTTGGGCTCTCCAGATTCACACTCACATCCACTTCGAAGGTGTGACCACGAGGTCCAGGTCTTCCATGGGAATGGCGCCTAACAGCACCTCATCTCCAAGGATCAGAGCCCCACATAACCATGCCGATCTTCAACCAGACATCAATGGGGCCGACATACGGCGCCTATGCTTGCGCCCAACCGCTACGGTGACTTCCCGGGCTTGACCATTCTTCACCAAATTCAATGCATCCGCGATGGACTCAGGGATGCAAAGCATCGCGGCACCGGTGTCTGTCATCGCCGTGATCTCGACCTCACATTCTGGATTAATCGGATTGCGAACCTTCAGCGGAGCATAGGCCATTCCCATGCCGGTTAAGTCATCAGCCAATGTCATTGACTTAGGCAATGACATTGCCTCCATACTGGCTCGACGAAAACGAGAGTGACCCATAGTACCACCGCACAGCATGTTCACCGCTCCCAATATACGCTGACTTCCTATCCCATCGATTAGAACCTGAGTAGGAATGAAATTGAACCACCGTCGCCCCATCAACTTTAAGCGCCAAAGACCCTGACACCGGTCCTAATCGCCATGAGAAATCGAGCTTTACTGGCCCTACGACGGTCGTGTCTATCCACGCCTCTTGCCCGGCATACAGCAGTCCTTTCATTACAACATCTCCCCCAGCCCGGGCACTGATCGCCGGCATCCCAACCCACGGTGCGTCCCTTCCCATCGTCAGCGGAAGAGAAGTTTCTAGCGCCTCTGCCAGAGCCATAGGCCTATGCACGGTCACTTCATCGAGCAGAACTCGCCCAGGAGTTCCCCATGAAGCCTGTCCAGAATACCAGGACACTAACCGAGGCCCCAGCGGCAGCAGTAATTCACTCAAAGCCCACTCATCATAGAACGCGATGCTCCCCATCTCCGGCGGAATGATAGGATAGCCAGTCGTGTAGAAGGACGGCCGTTGTTTCCCGTCTCTTTCTTCGACCAGAAACGGAGCACGCTCGGCCCCATTGTCCCGAACTTGATGGCCGCTGAACCGTCCACGATAGGGACAGATTGCACGGCATCTTCCCCATCATGATGACTATCTGGCTCGGTCGTCAATTCCCAGCCCCCTTTCTAACAAGCTCTCATCCGAAAGGTCCATGCCTTCTGCGAGTTGAGGATTCTGATCTGGAGTGAAGGCCACCTGATCGAGCCACACGCGATTCGAACCACTCCCAAAGCTACCATCACGGACGAACTCCCATTCACTCCAACCTGGTTTATCGACTGGCATAGTTACCTGTGTCCATTCAGTCTCCCCGCTGAGCGTTTGTATGTCATAGGAGGGCCAATCGTCTAGCTTGATGGAGAACGAAGCCGTATCGAACGCTTCCCACCAGAAGCTGAGTTCTCCTGGTGCCTGTGTCATCACTCTAAGAGTCGACACCTGACTGTGGCTGATCAGTCCGCTCGCCGCCGCACTCACGCCTTCATGCATGACTTCGGACTGGGCCACCCATAGAGCATCAACTGAGGTGTAAACGAGCTCGGCCGCTCCTCCTAGCGACTCTGCTAGTGCAGAGACCTCTCCCTCTGAAAAGGATATCGAATCCAGGTACGCATTGTGAAAGTCTTCCCACCGCCTCCCATAGATCGACCAGCGCACAACGTGGGTTCCAGGACCCAACACTTCTTCTGCTGAACGCCAGCCCGTACTTTCATCCAGTCGATCCACATGAATATCGTCCACAAGAAAGTAGAATCGGCCACTGCCCAAGCTGGGCGATGTCTGCCAACGGAATCGTAGGTAGTATTCCTGGACCGGCAACGCTCGTCTCGACCCATGAGGCGCCTCCTTCTGACAAAGCGGCATACGCGAGGTCCTCACCGCCCGAAGCCGTGGCATCCAGACGCCCTTGCCAGGGACGATTTGCAGAGGTCTTCCACTGTAACTCGCTCAAGAGGAGAAACCTGATTTCGTCATTGAGTTAGGTGACCTCGTGGATGCGGCGCCCACCGCAGAGGAGGAGATTCGTTTTCTCAAGACGATCAATGCGATCCTATCAAAGGTCGAATGCCCTCGTCACTACGTCCTCGGCAATCATTGTGTGGCCACGCTGACCAAGGAGCAGTTCTATGAGACCTGTGGCGCCTAGAAGACAGGGGACTACAGTTTGGAATCAAGGGGCGTGCATTTCATCGTGCTGGATGCTTGTTATCAGAAAGACTTCGAGGATTACCGAACAGAAAACTTTCAATGGGACGACCCGAACATACCGCCCAAGGAGATTGCTTGGTTGAAAGAGGACTTGGCAAAGACGAATCTACCAACCGTGGACTTCGTGCACCAACGGCTAGATCTTGAACCTACTAGCCCTTATGCCATCAAGCAATGCCTTGAGGTCCAGAAGGTCCTTGAAGCCAATACCAAGGTGCTCGCTGTCTTCCATGGGCACAGCCTCAAGAATGAACTCCATGCGATTGGTGGCATCGGCTACTGCACCATTGCCGCGATGGTGAAAGGCAGCGGTCAGACGAATAGCGCCTATTCCATGCTCGCCATCCACGCGGATGGCTCGATCCAGGTGAAGGGTTTTCGGAAACAGGAAACGCGGGCGTTCCCAGCGTGATGCCGCGCTCGCTTGACCTACTCTTTGGGCGCCGTTTCCTTCGGCTCGAGAAACGCCGAGATCGCTAACAGACCGGCAGCAACGCAGATGCAAGCATCGGCGACATTGAAAGACGGCCAAACCATGAACTTGAGATCGAAGCTGAGGAAATCGACCACGTAGCCATGGACGAAACGGTCCGTGAGGTTGCCAAGGATCCCTGGGAAAAGTAGGAACACGGCCCATTGGCTGGTCTTGATAGGAAACGCGTTCTTCCGCCAAAGGATCCCGATCACGATGAGTGCTCCGATGGCGACGGCGCCGAAGACGAGGTTCGCCCAGGCGGTGCCATTGAACCGTCCGAAAGCGACGCCGGTGTTGTGGACTCTGACAATGTCAAAGAACCCGGGGATCACCGTGGTCGAATCGTAACGAATCCCTGGGATAGGTGGATCGTAATTCCGCACGATGATCCATTTCGTGATCTGATCGAGCACGTAAAGGGGCAACGAGACGCAGAGGAATGTTTTGAGAAACGGCATGAGCCTAACTAGGCAAGGTGAAGTCCAATGGCAAGGCATCGGCACAACGCCCGCAGATATCTGCGTAGGTGGCGTGCTGGCCGACGGAGTCAACATAGCGCCAACAACGAGCGCATTTCCCAGCTTGACTGGATGCCACCTCGGCGGCGAGAGCGTCGCCTTCTGCCAATTTGAGATCGCTGATGATGAAGAACTCGGTGAGAGTGTCTAACTGATCGGCAAACTGATGCACCACCGAATCTTTGGGTGCGGCCAAGGTGATGACGGCTTCGTCATTGCGGGCAATCGTCTTGGCTTGGCGGGCAGCCTCGATCGCTTTCTGAATGACATGACGCGCATCGATAAGCGCAGCGACTTTCTCCAAGGCTTCTGGCGATGACGGGATGGAATCAGGCTCCGGGAAGAGTTCCAAATGAACGGAAGACTCTTTGCCCATGGCTTCCCAAGATTCGTCTGCGGTGTAGCTCAGCAAAGGCGCTAACAGTCGACACACCGTGTCCATGATCTGGGCGATGGCCGTTTGCGAGGCACGGCGGCGTGGGCTGTCCAGAGCATCGCAGTAGAGACGGTCTTTCGTGATATCGACGTAAAGACTGCTGAGATCCACCGTACAGAACTGGTTCAGCTCATTGTAAACCTTGCGGAACTCGTAGCGATCGTAGGCCTGACGGCAATTCGCCGTGACTTCTTGCAAACGTGTGAGGATCCATTGATCGATCAACGTCATGTCCTCAAACGGGACCGCGTCCTTCGCAGGATCGAATTCTTTGAGATTGCCTAACAAGACGCGCAGCGTGTTGCGAATGCGTCGGTAGGCATCGACCACTTGCTCAAAGAGTTCAACCGAGAACGGAACCTCGGTGTTGTAGTCAATGCTGGCCGCCCAGAGCCTGACGTTGTCCGCACCGTACTTATCGTAGAAATGGTGGGCATTCATCGGCTTGCCAGTCCCGGACTTGGCGAGCTTCTTGCCTGAGGTATCCACGACGAAGCCGTGGGTGATGACGGTCTTGTATGGCGCCGCATCGTTAGTCGCGACGCTGATCATGAGTGAAGATTGAAACCAGCCACGATGCTGATCGGTTGCCTCAATGTACATGTCAGCTGGCCGATGCAGTTCAGGATGACGATCCAACACCGCCACATGACTGCTTCCGGAATCGATCCACACATCAAGCGTGTCGCCGCCCTTCTTCGTGCCCTCGGGCAAGCCTAACCGATTGGCCCATTCCTCGTTGCTCAGCTCGAACCAGGCATTGGTGCCCTCGGCTTCGGTGATATCCGCTACCTTGCGAGCGACTTCGGCATCGATGATCCATTCCCCGTCCGCCTTTCGGAAAACCGGCAAGGGCACACCCCAAGTGCGTTGACGCGAGATGCACCAGTCAGGCCGCGATTCAACCGTCCCGTAGATACGGTTGCGAGATTTGCTAGGGAGCCAGTTTACCTTATCGATCTCCTCCAGCGCTTGCTCGCGGATATCATCGATCTTGATGAAGAACTGCTCGACAGCACGGAAGATGATCGGCGTCTTGGAGCGCCAACAATGCGGGTAGGAATGCTGGTGTTTGTGTTGCCCTAGCAAAGCTCCCTTTTCTACCAAGATCTCGATGACCCTGGCATTCCCTTTAAAAACATGCACCCCGACAAGTTCAGGCACTTGGCACTCCTCGGTGAAGAGTCCTGCGTCATCGACGGGCGATAAGATTTCCAAGCCATTCTGCAGACCCGCGACGTAGTCATCCTGACCATGCCCTGGCGCAATGTGGACCCCGCCGGTTCCCGTTTCTGCAGTAACGAAGGCCGTATTGAGAATCTTGGATGTGCGATCCAGGAAAGGATGCTGCGCTTCCAGGCCTTCGATCTCCTTGCCTTTGATAGTGCGAGCGTCAGGACCGGTCACGGGCTTAAAGCCTGTCATTTCTCCAAAGTTTTCCACGAGATCCTTGGTGATGACAAGGCGATGGATGCGACCGTCTTCATGCGCGAACTCGTCGACGACGTAGTCAAAGCGTTCGTGCACCGCGATGGCGAGATTGGCTGGCAGTGTCCAAGGCGTGGTCGTCCAGATGACCATCGACGTATCTGAGCCTAACTGATCGCTGAGCAATGGAAATTTCACATAGACGGCAGGAGACGTCTTGTCTTCATAATCAACCTCCGCCTCCGCCAATGCCGTCTGCGCTCCGTAACTCCACGAGACGGGCTTCTTGCTTTGATAGACAATGCCACGTTCGACAAACTTGGCGAAGACTCGAATGATGTCTGCCTCGTATTTGCTGTCCAGCGTGAGATAGGGATTCTCCCAATCACCTAACACTCCCAGACGCTTGAATGATTTGCGTTGGATATCGATGTACTCGCGAGCGAACTTCTCCGAGCGCCGACGAATTTCGGGAGCTTCTAACCCTTTCGCTTCTTTAACGACTTTAAATTCGATGGGCAAGCCATGACAATCCCAGCCAGGAACGTAAGGCACTTCAAACCCGCTCATTCCGCGGGATTTGACAATGAAATCCTTGAGAAGCTTGTTCAGAGCCGTACCCATGTGGACATCCCCATTGGCAAAGGGAGGGCCATCGTGAAGAATGAACTTAGGTGATCCTGCGGCCTTGCGCTTGTCTTGAATCTTGTGATAGAGCCCCTGCGTCTCCCATTCGGCGAGGCGAAGGGGTTCCCTTTCAACGAGATTTGCCCGCATGGGGAAATCAGTTTCTGGAAGATTCAGGGTGTCTTTATAGGCGTTCTTCTTGCTCATGGGATATTGTTCTATCGTCCTCGTCCTACGTTCTTAGTCCTTGTCCTCGAGGACAGCTGAACCAACTCCTATTCGATGACCTCCGGCCAATCCGTGTGGAAGAACTCGCCCACCGGTTTATCCGTTCGCTCATAGGTGTGCGCCCCAAAGTAGTCCCGCTGCGCCTGCAACAGATTCGCCGGCAAACGATCCGCACGGTAACTGTCATAGTAGGCCAAGGATGCGCTGAAGGCAGGCACTGGAATCCCATTGCTCACAGCAATAGCGACAACTTCGCGCCAGGCCGATTGGTTCGCGTTGAGCACACCTTTGAAGTAGTCATCCAGCATCAAGTTCTTCAGCTCAGGATTGGTCTCGTAAGCTTCCTTGATGTTATTGAGGAACTGCGCGCGAATGATGCAACCACCACGCCAGACACTGGCAATGTCACCGAAGTTCAGCCCCCAGCCGTACTGCTCGCTCGCGGCACGGAGCATGTTCATGCCCTGTGCGTAGGAAATGATCTTGGAGGCGAAGAGGCCATCGCGGACTTTATTCTTTAGCTCTTCCTTGCTAATGCTAGAGGTGAATCCGGTAGGTCCTTCCAAATGCGGCGAGGCGGCCACGCGGTCTTCTTTCCACGAAGATAAGATACGTGCTTCGACTGCGGCATTGATGGTGGAAATGACAGAGCCTAACTCGGTCGCCGAAAGCACCGTCCAACGTCCCGTGCCTTTCTGACCTGCACGATCCATGATCAATTCTACAATGGGTTGACCGGACTCTTCGTCTTTCATCGTGAAGATCTTTGAGGTGATCTGAATCAGGTAACTCTCAAGATCACCGCGATTCCATTCATCAAAGATGGCGGCTTGCTCGTCGGCGGTGAAGCCAGCGGCCTTGAACAAATTGTAGGCTTCACAGATGAGCTGCATGTCACCGTACTCGATGCCGTTGTGCACCATCTTCACGTAATGACCCGCGCCACCTTGCCCCATGTGCCGGCAGCAAGGTTCTCCATTCACCTTGGCAGAAATGGCCGTGAAGATTGGCTCGATGATCTTCCAGGACTCAAGGGGTCCGCCTGGCATGATGGCGGGTCCTTTGAGCGCACCCTCTTCGCCACCGGAAACGCCCGCACCCACGAAGAGAATACCTTTCTCCTCCAGATACTCACTACGACGCTGGGTGTCCGTGAAGAGCGAATTTCCTCCATCGATGATGAGATCGCCCTTGTCGATGAGCGGCAGCAGACTTTCAATCACCGCATCCACAGGCCCCCCGGCCTTGACCATGATCTGGATCTTACGCGGCGTGGAGAGGCTCTCCACGAAATCCTTCAACTCCGAATGACCTTCGATATTCTTGCCAGCAGCTTCGCCAGCGAGAAATTCGTCTTTCACCGAGGTGGTGCGATTGTAGACAGAAACGCGGAATCCACGACTCTCGACGTTCAACACCAAGTTCTGCCCCATCACCGCGAGGCCAATCAATCCGAAATCACTCTTACTCATAAACACTTGAAACTCGTTAGCCGAGGCTCTGTAAGTTGAGGGGACCGGGACTCTAGTCAACGGATAATCAGCATGCCAGCCTACCGAATCAGCAAGCGAATCGATGAGAACCCCATCGAAATCGACAACATCGCCTATTCCAAGGATCATGGGGCGGTGCTGCAATTCCTCGGCGTGGTGCGCGAGCAGGAGGATGGCCGCGCTCTCTCAGGCATCCGCTACACCTACTACGAGAAGATGGCGTGGGAAGTCCTGGAAAAAACCATTGAACAAGCCCAGGCAGAATATGGTCAGCATGGGCTCGACTTTCACCACCGCATAGGTTTCGTCTCTGTGGCTGAACCTTCCGTCCTAGTACGTGTCTCGGTTGGGCACAGCCAACGCGCATTCAATCTCTGTCAACACTATCTCAAAGCAGTGAAAACCACCTTACCCATCTGGAAAGAACCCGTATTTGCTTCATGAATCTCCCCAACCAGCTCACGGTCGCTCGGCTTTTCCTCACACTTGTCTTCGTCGCCGTGCTCTCGCTGGAGATTCCTTACAAACACACCATTGCGCTGATTCTATTCATCATCGCCGCCATCACCGACTACCTTGATGGCAAGATCGCTCGAGAGCGCAATTTGATCACCAACTTTGGGAAATTGATGGACCCGCTCGCAGATAAGGTGCTCGTTTCTGCCGCCTTCGTCATGCTCTGTGCGGACGGGTACTTTCCCTCCTGGATTCTTGTCATCATCCTCACGAGAGAGTTTCTCGTTACAGGACTTCGGTTGGTCGCTTCATCTCAAGGAGTTGTCCTTGCGGCCGATGCCTTGGGAAAATGGAAGACCATCACGCAGATGCTCACTGCCATCTATCTCCTGCTCTTTCTTGCGGCGAAGGAACCCACGATGCAGTTTCTAGCACCGATATTCCAAGCGCCCTTCATGGCACCCGATCAGTTAGGCGCGGTGCTCATCGGCTTAGCCCTTATGTTCACGGCTATTTCCGGCTGGAACTATGTGTGGAAGAATCGCAACCTCATCGAGTGGGACGCATGAGGCCTACTGAGTCGATTGAGCGGGCGATCGAGAAGCAATTTCTAGCGGCTCTATCCGCATGACAAACGGAAGCTCCAAATCCCCTTCCCCATGATCTTCCGCTCTTGGGCAGCGGTCTCGATTCTCTTGCGTTTGCCCGATTCGTGGTTCAGTTAGAACAAGAACTCGGATACGATCCTTTCACTCTGCTAAAAGAGCCATTCTATCCGCAAACCTATGAAGAATTCGTCGGTCTCTACGTTCGCTTTGCCGATCACCGAAAGTGATCCTGACTCAGGAACGGCGGCGGCGAAAGAGCACGCATCCACTCAAGAATACGAGTAACGCGGTCGAAGGCTCTGGAACGGACGTGATAGGACTGACAATCACCGAGAGACCTTGAAAGGCCGCCCCACCCTGAGCATTGGATCCGATAAAACCTCCTAGCCCGGTATTTCCAACGTGGGCGTTGAACGAAAGTTCATAGCTCCCTGGACCGATCGTGCCAATCTCATTGAGAGAGACCCCGACTCCAGAGTTCGCCGATCTGCCAAAGATCTGACTGGCGCCCACGCCCGTGGAGGCAAGACTCCAAGCAACACGAGGTGATCCATCCGCACTGTCACCCACAATCGTGTAGGAACCGCCGATCCAGAAACCAGAGACGCCTGCCTCCTGCGGGATCGTGAAGTTCACCTCGACGAGGGATTCGGAGTTCAGACTCACCGGAGCAAAGCCTGAACCGCGACTGCCAGAGACCGAGAGATCGCTGTCTGAGTAGAATGAAAAGATTTCTCCGCCTAAGACCTGAGTGTTTTGAAAGGCGGTGGCGGTGCCACCGTCTGAACCATTAGGGGTCGACGCTTGTTTCTGAAAAACCCCTGAAGCGGACGACTGTTGGACGTCCGAGGTACCTCCAGAGACCGAACTGGTGACCATCCGATTGATGGAATCAATAGAAATGACTGCGCCATCAGCGGCGGCTGAAAGCGCCACAAAGGATGCCAGTAGGAAGCTTCTCATTATTATCATCATTTCTAAACTATCTGCATTTCCTAATCTGTAAATTTTTAAAAATATTAATTAGAACTTAACATATTCGTTTCCGCCGACTTCAAAAGAGGGAGCGATTCTGCATTGAGAATCCAATGGTCTCGAATCAACTCCAGAATCCTGACCTGTGGGAGCTCATCGACACGACCGCCCACGGCAACAGATACGATGACTTGAGCCGTCCCTGCCCCCTCCTGCTGAATGGCTTCGTGAAGCTGTTCCGATAACTGACTGCGGCGCGGCGCGTAGGCGAATGCCGCGGCGTCGTCCTCAGGGGCAGTCATTCGGAAACAGGTCCACTCGCTCTCTTCAAAGCCATGATTGAAGTAGTTGGACTGCTGCAAGTCGACTCGAAAAGCCTTGCCCGACATCATGATCGGAGTCGGAGGCAATCTCTGCCAAGAATGCTTCTGAGCGTTGGTCGCAAGTTCCCAGTCCACCTTCGGACCTTCAGATGTCATGGCCACCGCGACTCGTCTGCCGTGAGTTGCCTCAGGAAGGCTGACCACTGCGAGGACGAAGGTCTCTTCATCATGATGGACCCGCTCAGCTCCATCGTCGAAGTCGATCTCACAGGGCACCAGCGGGAATCGGTCATGGTGCGCTCTGATCAGCGGCTCCAATGCCTTTGGCTCTCTGACTTTCGCTAGAATGGACTCGATCGAGTCTGCTCGATAAAATTCTCTGAGAGCTGCTTTCGCCGCCAGAATATCGCGCTCCAACGTCGCCCCCATGTGAAGTGATGCCGTGACAAGACCTTGCTCATCCGCCTTCAGCATTGGCAGAACGACTATCGAGCCCAGCCCGATCAGGCTTGCCAGAACGACCAAAAACCCTAACCAACGCAAAAGTCGCACCTCAGCTTTCTCTGGGACATCCTTCTCCTCGCGGAATGCCACTTTTCGAAACGGGATGACATTCTCAACCGGCGGATCTTCCTGGGTCAAAGGACCTTCGGTGATCTCACATGCTTTCGCAAGAATTGGTGGCGGCAGAATTTCTTCTTCAATCTCCAGAGAACAGGATACGCCTTCATCCTCACAAGACCCGAGACGGACATCAGTCCCCAGCTCACCATCTAGAAGTCGGAGCTGTTCTTCCAACTTCCGAATCTCATCGCGCAGGGCACTACAGGAATCTGTGATC
This sequence comes from Verrucomicrobiales bacterium, assembly GCA_047616785.1. GTDB lineage: Bacteria > Verrucomicrobiota > Verrucomicrobiia > Verrucomicrobiales > DEV007 > JAACDM01. Next base: position 47,267 of record JBLHHN010000002.1, on the reverse strand, counting down.
GGACTGGCGACCATCCCTATCAATTAAAGAATTTTTAATAATTAGCAAATAAATAATGTTTCGAGATATAAAATTTATACCAGTCCGGATAGTCGCCGAAACAGTAATTCCAGAAGGTTCGCATGCCTCGAAATAAGTTGTTAAATATCATCTTTACCGTATTTTTCATATCAAGCAAAGAGCATGTCGCCAAAAGTCCTCATCGTTATCGCACTAGTGGTGATCGTTTCAGCCTTCGGGGTGAAACAGTCCCTGCGGTCTACAACCCAAGGCAGCCGAAGCCCTGCAGCCCAAGCCAACACTCCCGAGTCGGTTCTCGCCCACCTGAATGAGCTACGCGAGGAAAAGCCTGCCCTTCTACACGACGAAGATTTGGCCCATTGGGCACAAGCTCAATTACCCATCGGCGTCGTGAATTCGTCAACGCTCACCGCGAACACGATTCTCGAACGCATGCAGACCGAGGTGGAAGGCATCGCCGCCGCGTCTGCTGGAGTGTTTCGGGTACCCGCCAATGGCCAAGCCCTGTATGCGGAACTGAAGACTTGGGAGGAGCTTAAAGATCCCACCTACACCCATGCAGCCATGATCATTCGTGAAGATCCCGAAGTGAAACGGTTCGCCTATATCTGGGTGGTACTGGTTCAGCGTCTGCCAAATTTCAAGCCCGAGCTGCTGGCAGAAGGCGTCCAACAGTTCTACCACGAGTGCGCTCGGTGCCAAGAGCCTTACAACGCCCATTTCCCAGGAGGCGACCGCATTCTGCTGCTCCAATGCCCGCACTGCGAGAAGAACTACGATATCCTAGCACTCGATACTAAAAACCAATACAGGCGTGCCAACGCCTACTTTAGCCATCTTGAACTCCCATCGGCCTTTCCCAAACAGATGGGCAAACGTCAGGAAATGGAAACAATCTGGAGAAGCGTCTTAAAACATTGCCGGTATGAGAACGACTCCAACTCGAAAATCTCAGGCAAAGCCCAAGATTCTTGGCAAACATCTGCAGAGACCTTGGAGCGCGGATCAGGAGACTGTGAAGACACGTCTATTCTTCTAGCGGATTGGCTCATCTCTAGAGGATTCGATGCGCGTGTTGTGATAGGAGAGACCGAAGCTTTCCAGGGACATGCCTGGTGTGTGGTCCGTGTCGAAGATGAGGTCTATCTGCTAGAAACGACGCTTGAGAGCGACGATGCGCCCCGCACGCCACCACTCGCAATCACCATGTCCGAGCGATATCGCCCTGAGTATCTCTTCGATCGAGATCGCCTCTATTTCTTCGGAGGAGGTGCCAAAGATGGTCGGGGAGATTGTTGGGATGATACCCTTTGGTTAGGCGTGAACTACGAATCACCCACGATCACTTCCGAACCTACCATGGAAGCCCCTTGGTTCTCAGGCACTTCTGGCTTCGTCACCACCACCTCGGCCGCTATCGTTGCCTCCAAGGTATCGCCTTCCTCCAATTGATCCTCGAATCTGGGTAGCGGCCTCACCAAAGAGTGATAGATCGGCCGTCTCCTTTCAAAGACATTCTTGCCTAACAAAGGCGAGTGATCATACGTCTCTTGGAGCATCTCTAGTTTGGCATCGATGTTATCGACGAAATGCAAGAGAACCGCTTCCGGCGTCTTCGGCAAGACAGGAGACCCAAACTCATGAGTGCCGTGATGTGAGGCGATAAGGTGCAGCAGATGCAAACGCACATCATCAGTCCTCGGCGTGATCGATTCCCAAGAAGCAGCCTCCTCCTCGTCACAGATCTCACGCCAAAGCTTGTTCACCAACTCGATCCCAAGCGGAATATGTCCTAACAATTCACCCACTTCATTGTGAGGCATGGTGAACCCACTTTTAGTGTAAGCGTTCTCCCAGAGCTTCCCACAGTCGTGAAAGAGCACACCGCTGACGACAAGATCCTCATTGATTCCTTCGTAAACCCCTGACAATGCCACTGCCGCTCGCATCATCTGAGCCACATGCTCGACTAGGCCACCGCGACGCGCGTGGTGATACGTCCGTGCGGCAGCCGTACGCAAGAAACGTTCTTCATGGACTTCCAAGAAGCGCAAGCCCAGCATCCGCAATCGAGGATCCGACATGCCTCTCACCGTCTCGACAATGTAGCCAAAGTCGATCCTCTGCTTGTCTCTCAGCGACTGTGGCCCACACAGCAGCTCTTCCCGTTCCTCGTCCGTCAAATCACGGAAGTCCCAAGCCAATGGCTCAATTCCAAACTGTCCACGATCAACCCACTGGCCAGTGACCAGCAGAAACATGGGCGCCTGTAGAGACTGAGCGCGGATAAACATGGCGTGATCTGACCACACGCGCAATGTCAGAGTCCCAAGCCCATCAACGAAGACGAGTTCGATGTAGGCCTTGCCTTGACGCGTTTCCTTGGAAGCTGTTTGGTCTAACTGAAGCCGAAGCGATGCCTCCACCGGCGTGGCTCTGACCTGACGTTGAAGATCGCGGATGGAGATTGGCTCCATGCACTACCCCTCGTCTTCATCTTCGATAGGAGGCAAAGGCTCTGCAAACCTAGCAGCCTCTTTGGGAACATCCCCAAAGACTTTGATGCAAACCTGAGCAAGAGCATGAGCCTCTTCCAAACGCTGACGATCTTTATGAATCTTGTGCTCTACCGCGTACAATTTGAGAGCCGTTTCCATCGACAACTTGGAAAGAGCTTCATCAGTTCCAAAGTCCAGAGTGAAGACGCGGTGATAATCGGTGAGAGCCTTGCCTGGCTTACCCGATTTCTCATTGGCAACGCCACTAAGATAATAAGCCTCAGCCAATTGAGAAGGTAACATTTCAGCCCCTCTGTAATTATCGACTAGGCGCTCCAACTGCTCTATCTCCGCCGGAGTATCAAGCTTCGCCAAGGCACCCCACCCGACAAAGAGATCCACTTGCGCATGGTACTTCTCACTCAGACCAACCTTCTTCAAAAGCGGACGCTTCGCCGCGATCTGCTTGTAATCGCCGAGATTGCGCAAACATGACAGCTGATTCAGGCGCGCCAAAGAGCCATAATTATCTTCCAACGCCCCCACGCTCCGGTAATCTATGGCAATCGTTTCATAAAGTTTCGCCGCTTCAGTATACTTTTCAGAGAGACGCAGTTGCTCAGCCTTCTTCCAATCGTCTGGCGCTTTAAAAGTCACCCGAGCAATCAGCTTCTTAGGATAAGCCCTCTCATTCTTTCCGGTAGGACTGGCAGAGAAATAAATATTCTTGGAATCCGCCTTCGTGACATAACCAGTCTCCGAAGTATTCTGCCCTTTCAAGACAATTTCGGCCGGGGCAGGTTTCGCGATGAGAGAACAAGCCAATCCCAGAAGGCTCGAAACGGTGATAAGCAAGGAAGTTGCATTCATGGCCGGTGTCAGAATAAGATTATTTTGAGTTCGTAGGCTTGATCTGACCAAAGGCATCATTCACCTGAAGCATCTCTTCTTTGAAGACACCCTTCGCCTTGAGCTTGTCCAGATACTCCTGCCGCAAGACTTCCATCTCTCGCACTTTCGGATGGTCATTGGCCTTCATACGGAAATGGAAAGTATTGAGAAACTGGAACGCTTTCACCTCATCACCGCGATTCCATACAATCTTGGCGATTCGATTCACCGACTCAGCGGAGAGATCGAGGAACCCAGCATAGAGCACCGTGATCTGTGAATAAGAGACCATAGCTTCATCGAGTTTATTGATCTTCTCATAGCTTTCTCCAAGCTTGAACAAAGCCTCTGGCCGAGCCTCACGGAAACTCTTGTTTTCCATGTAAGTGCGCCATTCTTTGTTCGCCTCTGCCCACTTTGCACGTGAATGATAGAGGCGAGCCAAGGTCAACGTCGCCTGCCCAATGACTTCAGCATTGTCATTCATGTTCGTACGAATCCGCAGGAGGTCGGACATCGCCTTATCCTGAACTGATTTATCCTCGGAAGTCGCTTGAATCTTGGACAGCTGGAGCTGAGCACGCATCGCCATCTCTGGATCCTCACTCTGAGACACTTGCTCGAACCATGGCTGCGCGTTGAAGGGATTCGTTTCCGCAATCTTCACGCCCAACTGGTATAGAATGAAATCTCCGAGTTCCTCCTTCTTAAAGTCACTCTCCAAGCTCTCATAGTAAACCTTTGCCCGAGCAGCCATCTTGCCATTCTTGGCCAAACGCTCCTCAATGATGCCGATCTTCGTAATCAGCAACCAAGCCTGAAGCGTCTTAAGTCCCAGTTCATTAGGAAACTTATCAAGGATATCGATCACTTCTTCCGCGTCCTTTTCCTTCAACAAGAATGTCGTGTAAGCATTCAGTGTCCGCTCGACCCCATCCGAATCATTCGTCTGGCCGAGCCGAACAATAATCTTCTTGATCAGACTAAGCACCTCATCGACGCGGGCTGAGGCCACTTCTTTCATGGACGCCAGTACCCCTACCGACGCGTTCGGAGCATAGTAGCTATCAGGAAACTTCTTAAAGAACGAATCATAGTAGTCGATGGCCTCTTTATGTTTCTCCTGAGCAGCGCTCACAGGAATCAATTGCATCAATGCCGATGCTGCCGTGGTGAAATGATCTTCTTCTTCAGCAATCTCAATGGCTGTGAGGTAACTCTTCTCTGCGCCTGGAAAGCTCCCATCATTCTGCTGCACATCACCACGAAGACTATGGGCGCGATCAAGGACAGGAGATTGGGGAAACCCTTCAATGATCTTTGTCGCATACTCTAACGATTTGCCATTACCGCCATTCTGCGGCGTGGAGAGGGCAAAGTAACACGTCGCTCGGTCGAGATAAGCCACATCAAGCAAACCCGATTTCACTGGCTCGTATATCTTCAACCAAGCATCAAGCAAGGTAGAGGCACGCTGCCACTCATAGAGCTTGATCAGATTGCTCGCTTGATAATAGGTGGTGTTCTCTTTGTAAGCACTGTCCTCATAGTTCTTCACATGACTATCCAGTTCTGGCTGAGCCTCTTTATAGCGACCGAGATAGTAGAGAGAGCCGGAATAAACAAAGTCAGGCAGGTCCCGCTCTTTCGAACCTAAAGCCAACTTTGGCCGAAGGTCGCCAGCGATCTCGATACAACGCTCGTATTCACCATTAAAAAACATCGAACTGAGTAGCATCGCCGTCACGTTAGGGGCATATTCATGATCCGGAAACTCGGCCAGGAAGTTCAACCCATGACGTTGAGCGTCCGCCATCTCGCTGATATCGGAGGCTGTCTTTGTTGCGAAATAGAGAATGGACGCCCGATAGGTCGTCTTGAGAAAGTGCGATCCCATGTAGTCGTAGATGGCAAACTGAGCCCGTGTATCGCCCACCGACTCATAGAGTTTGGCCAGTTCGAAATAAGTAGAGATCTCCAAGGGCTCACCACTTTCCTGCCTCTTCGTATACATCTCCACGATCTGTTTCTCTGCACTGGAGAGACCAGCCTGTTCTGCTATCTTGCCTGCAAGCAAGACCTCATCCGTCTTCGGCACCATCCCAAACAATCGCCAAGCCAACCCGATACGATCCCCATTCACAGAGTCCTGGGCGAACTTGAGCAAACGACTGCCGTAGTATCCGTGAATCAAAGGCTCATTGAGCACGGTTGGTCCAAATTTATCGATGAACTTCGTCGCTCCTTCGGTATCACCCTCACCTTCCTCACTGACGTAACTCTCTATCACAGCAAGGAACCCAGGCCATAGAGCAGACACGTTCAAGCGATACTTTGAAGCCAACGTGAAAGCCTCACTGACATTCTTCTCAGCATTCACTCTATCATTCACCTTGGCATAACAGACTCCTAGATTCACACTCAGAACCGCCGGGTTGAAGTGATCCTTCGCAGGCTCAGGATCGAGATCCCTGAACTGCTTGTAACGCTTGATCGCTTCCTCGTAGTTTTCTTGCAACTGCTCAGCGACGGCCCATTGGAATACCGCTGTTTTCCGATAAACGTTGCTCGTGGTGATCGCTTCACCCGCTTCCAGGACATTGTCAAAATCCTCATAGCACGTCTTGAAGGCAGCGATCGCAGCATCATACTCCTTCAGCTTCATCTCGCAGTAGCCGTTGTTATAATACACAGTCCCAAAAGCGGGCATCTTCTGGTAGTAGGAATCATTCCCCCACTCAGCGATGATCTTCTTAAAGAGTTCGTTCGCTTCCTTCCACTGGCCCTTGTGCATCAGAGCTACTGCGGACTGGGTCGCTTTCTCCGCTCCTGCGTCGATCGCATTGACGCCTTTCTGTGCCTGCACAGATAGGTTCAGCGTTAGGAGAATGGATAGAACGGCAAGGAAAAGTGGATTCCGCCGCCCGAGGGATTGATCGGTGCGAGAAGATCTCATGGGTCTATTTGGGTGTTTCTGAGAATTTCGAAAAGCTAAGCGAGAAATAGGCCAAAGGCTAATTTCGTGGGTAAGGAATCGCGATAATGACGCGGGCTATCAATCTTCGCGAAAGCCCGTGATCGTCACATTTGAGATCTCAACGATGCTCAGGGTGTTCACGATATCGATAAAACGTTGTTGCTTGGCCGCATCATCAGCTCTCACGACAACGAATGGCGTTGAGCCAGTCGCATCCGCAATCGACTTGTACTCTCGCAGCTTCTCCAAAAGCCTCGGGCATTTCCGAGAATTGATGTCGGCCTCAAGCTCCTCTTCCGCACCGCCGATGCCGGCAAGAATCACACCGTCTTCACGCAAATGAACGCTCAATGGATCGACCGGAGGAACGTCCACTTGATCGGTCTGAGTCGCGGGGAAGGTGATGTTCAAATCTCCTTCCTTGGGCTGCATGGTCGAGGTCACCAGGAAATAGATGAGTAGAAGGAAACTCACATCAATGAGCGGAGCCATGTCCAACTCAGGATCTTCCTGTTCTTCCAAATGGAGGTATGATCGGCGTGCCATGTGGTTAGGAAATGTAACGTTAGTCTTGGTATTTGTTCACGCGATAAGTGGCGAAGACAACATCCGTCACGCCCGCGCTGGCCCCAGCTGTCACGACCTTCTTCACTTCACGCATGGGGACACGACGGTCAGCACGGATGTGGAGTTTGGTACTGATGCCAGCCTGAAAGTTCTGTTCTTTCCGCGTGCGGCAAAGGTTCTCAACATCGTTGAGATTAATCACCTTCCCATCGATGTTCTTGATCGCTCCGTTTTCCAGAAGATTGATCACGATACGACCTCGTGCTTCCGCTAGTGGCTTGGACTCCAAGGCCACAGATGGCTCCACACTTTTATCCTGTCGGATAACGATGAGACGCGAGGTGACCATGAAGAAGATGAGCAACAGGAAGACCATGTCGATCATAGGCGACATGTCCATCTTGGGCTGCTCTTGCTCTCCGTGGGCAAGCGCTCGAAGTCGTTTCGATGCCATGGTGGTCTTTCTTCCTTAGGAAGCTAAGCCTTCTGGCACTTTAGCCAGCTGCTGATCGGCATTCAATGTGTTCAGACTAGCGTCTAACATATCACTGGCCGCTTCATGTGAATCCGCGACCAACTTATTAAGTCGGTTGCGCAAGACAAAGAAGAAGAGAATGGCAGGAATCGCGATGATCAAGCCTGAGAGCGTGGTGATCAAGGCCTCCGAGATATTTCCAGCCAAGACGGAAGCATCTGGAGACTCGAGACCGCGCAGCTTGGCAAACGCTCCGATCATTCCGGAAACCGTTCCCATCAGCCCTAACATCGGCGCTATTTGAGCAATCACGCCGAGGTACCCGATCATCGTCATGTAGGAACGATTCTCACGCGCGGTGAAGTCTGCCATGGCATCTTCCACATGCTCACGACCCAACGTCTCAGGCTCGGTGGCATCGACTTTCGGCAGCGCTGTGGCGAGCATTCTTCCGAGGAAAGAAGGGCTGGTGGAGGCGACTTCAATCGCACTCCGCACTTTGCAACCAGTCATGTATTCATGAATCTGACTCCGTAAATCTTCCGGAACAAATTTGGAACGGCCCAACTGAATGAAATTGTAAATGACGAGGGCGACCATGGCCAGGGAGCAGAACCCCAGAGGATACATGGCCCAGCCGCCTTCCTTGACGGAATCAAAGACCGTGCGTTTCGCTTCGGTCGCGACTTGGGCATCCTGGGCAAGAAGCTCAGGTGCTAGCGTAATTCCAGCAATCAAGGCGACGCCAAAGGCGATGAGGGGTTTGTAGGAACCACTTCGAAGGCTCGTAGAGGGCATGGTGCTTTAGAGAGAGGGTTGAAGATGTGTTGGGTTGGGTGCGACCATGAAAATGGCAGGCAAAGTTTGGTCTAGGGCAGATTGCAAGCAGGGTAAAGACGCATTCTGTTAAAAGGAAGACACTTTCTCATACTTATGAATGAATCAACGCTTAGTGAAACCAGAGCGCAATCAATTCGCTAAGAACTTCTTCATTACTGAAGCGAAAACAGGACTGACTTCGTCGCTGACTCGTTGGCTACCTGCTTGGGTCAGCATCACGTCATCCACGAAGTTCTCCACATTCTTGGCGAGAACGTCATCGCGGTTCAAATCTACAAAAGGCACGTCGGCCTTAGACGCCCACTCCAACGCCGCACTGTAGTAGCGATTCATCTCGCGCTCCACCCACCCTGGATCTGGTCGGACACCAGAGCCATCAGGATCACTCACGGTGGGGCGCTTCATCCACCTTGGTCGCTTCAATCGTGACATCTCATTGCTGCCGAGGAGGTCATCATGCAGGCTGGGCTCGCCCAGCACGATCATTTCCGCACCGATTCGCTTGGCCTGAGAATGGAAGCCGCGCAGCCCATCCATGTACTCCAGAAGTGGATCTTCACCTTCACCACGCCGAGGTGGTGTCGCGTCAAAGCGCAGCGTTTCGTAGACCGCCCGCTGATAGTGCATGTTGTTCCTGAAATGATCCTGTTTCTCCAAGAGCGTCTTCCGCTCCTTCACAGCATCCGAAGAAGCAGTCCGCCAATCTCGCAAGCGCCGAGCGATTTGGGACACCCCTGCCGCTTTGTCTTTGATCGAACCTGGATGAGGTAACGCAGATAACGCTGGCACCAAGGTCGGATTGTAGCGGTAACCTGGAGGCACATCGAGCACTTCAGACAGCCCGAAAGCAGCGACGACAATATCGGGGCTCAATACCCCGGCATAAGTCTTCGCCCACTGGAGCGCCTGCACCATGGAGGATCCCGAACCTGGACGAGCTCCCGCTGGACTAGCCTTCAAATCGATATGGATTCCAGTATCAGGAAATTGAGCCTCAAGCGCAGTCGCCATCCGGCCCCACCAAGTATCAGGCACATCCTGCAAAGGCTGATAGTTGCCCTCACCACCCATGATTAGAATCTTCACCGTCTTCGCGCGTCCCTCGGCTGCGGCGCGCTGACGCACTTCTCGGGAGTCCACGGCGAAGGTGCTCGAATTCGCCAATCCGAATGGCTCCATCTTGTTCTTGAAGTTGAACTCGTAATTCACGTAGCGCGATACCGGCGCAAACACCCACAGGCCCAGCTCCAACAAGAAGATAAGCACGAGCACTAAGATACCCACGAGGATCGCTTTCCTCAGCAGAGCATTCATGATCGTCGATAGCAGCGCCATGACGCGAACACAAAGCAATTGACGCCACAAGACAAGAAATTTCCGCCAATCACTTGCCTTGATCCCGGAACCGGTGAACCCGACGAATCATCTTCTTCTTCTCACTCAGATCGGTCCGCCCCCCTCGCCTGGTACGGTACTTATTGAAAACATGGTCCGCTCCATGAATCTTGGCTTCATAAATCAATTCCATCATCTGGCCTAGCTTTCCCTGGGGAAACCCACGCTGCTTGAACCAGCCCAGATACTCAGTCGAGAGATCATAGAGCGGCACGCCTCGAGGAGGGTAATGCGTCGGCCCATACTTGCCAAACGGCATGTGCCACTTCACGGCCTCTCCTAACAAATGACGAAAAGCATCCAGATCGCCTTCAGGTATGTCGCTCGCCATAATAGGGACCATGCTGGCACCGAGTCCACTCGCTGACAACACGCTCAATCAAGAATCGGAGACACCTTCTCTCCAACGTCGCTCGTCGAGCGCGGGCTTTGGGGCGGCAGAGACGCCCGCGGGCCCATGCGATGGCAAGGTGATCTTCGCCCGTGATCCCGGGGTAACCCCGGAATGGTGAACCCAATGGGTACACCGGCTTGGAGAAAAGGCGCTGCGACACCATCATCGACACGCCAGCCAGCCACGTCAAGACGGCTCAGCCTGAGAACTCTGGACCGTGCGCACCTCTGTTTTCCATTCCCCACGATGACACCACCAGTGGACCACGTAATAGCCCACACAGAAGATCCTGAGAAAATCTGCGATCCAGGCCCCACGTGAAAACTATCAAAGAGGTCAATCCGTCCGTGCAAGTTAAAGAGACTGAGACAGGTCACTCGAATCACATTGATCACAAAGGCAACCATCACGGCCAGTGGTGGCACCAAGATATACCACAACCACGACGGCGGTCGGAAGGCAAGCAACGCCATCGAGCATGCCCTAGCAGATACGTCATCGCTTCCATTCCTCAGCACCCAATGTTCACATTCACCCGAGACACTCCAATGCCGACGAACAGCGGTTGCTCCATGTAGGCATCAAACCCTATCGCTCTCAAGGCCATCGCAACCGCCGTCGAAGTGATCAGCGCCATGTCCAAGACCTTGCGCAAGACTATCCAAAGCAGACCGAGAAAGAGAAAGAGAAAGAGAAAGAGAAAGAGAAAGAGAAAGAGAAAAAGAAAAAGAAAGAGAAAGAGAAAGAGAAACGGTATCTGCCAATAGTGTTTCACCCCACGGAATCCATAGGCCAGCAGAATCCAACTGACCGTGCTTGTCACCGGATAGAGGCGTAACCATGGGTTTCCCCCGAGGCCAAGCCATGGCTTCCAGCTCGCGCCGGTTCATACATGACACTGAGAGCGATGACATAAATCAGGATCCCAAATTCAACCAATCGCCCTTCCAAATCGATCCCCTGCTCCGGAGGAGTGGTGCGCCGATTGATCATCACAGCACCACCGAAGCATAGCATCGACATGATCGCGTGATCCACGCTCTCCACAATAAAGCGTTAGCGCAATCAGCATAACAAAGAGACCAACGTCAGTGACATCCATCCATTTCAAGCCACGCAAGAAAGCGACCCACGCTGGCTTAGAAGCCGGATCATCGTCAGTGTGTTTGTCCATTTACAGAAAAAACACGTTAGTCAGAATGACTTCCTTTGCGTTGCTGCAGCACACTAAAAGCCTTCCCTGCACCATAGGGCGACATCAGGAAATCAAGTGCTGAGTCTTGATGTTGCAGCTTTGAATCCTTCAAGGAAGGCAGCATTTCCATCAAGAAATCTCGTTGCGATGTCACACTGACAGTCGAAAGCCCCATGGACTCACCCCATTGCTGCAAATCCGTGAAATTGACATCACAGGTGAGGTCTTGATGGCCAAAGCGATCATAAATCTCCATGCCTTCCAAGCGCACGCCCTGGAAATACCCTCGCATCGTTCCGCTTACGCGTTTGTGATAGACTCCAGGGAAGCGCCCCCCATAGTCGATGGTCAGCATGGCTCCTCGCTCAAGCTGAGGCAGCCACTGCTTCTGCCAGTCGCGATAACTCCAGTGCACTTCACATCGCTGCCCGTCTAGCAAAGGCACCGCATCCTGATGCCAAGTCCCAAAGGTGCTGCTGTCCTCCTTGGTCATCTCACCCTTCAACGGCATGAACTCTTCCGCTAGTCCCTTCACCCCTTGGTCCCGCAAGAACAACTTCTCCCATGCTCTTCGACTATCATTCCAACGCAAAGCCGTCACGGGAAACGCATCGACCACCTCATTGGAGAAGATCAGAGCCTTCCCATGAGCCGCCGCCAGGGCATCGCCTATGTCTTCATGCCAACGCACTTGGAGTCTCGGAAGCTTTTCACGTTGCTTCCGGCGCAAGGGTTCAGACACCTCAACAATATGATAGGTCAGAAACGGACGATGCCGCCAGCTCACATTGGAAAGAAAGTCGCGTGCCAGCGAACCGTCCCCCGCGCCGATCTCAATCACATGCCAACGTCGCCCTACCCCTACCCCCAATGCCTTCTTCCTCTCGATGGAGGCCCAGCGCACCACCGACCTCGCAACGGTGTCATTGATCGTCGCGCTGGTAGAAAAGTCTCCGCGCCTCCCCACCGTAGCAATGTTGCTACTGTAGTACCCATAGCGCGGATGATAGAGCGCCTCCTTCATGTAGTCCTCAAAGGGCATCAGCCCATTGAGTTCGAGAAAGTGATCAGCGATATGTTCTTGATGAGCCATGATAGAAACGCAGCCTATTCGGCGGGCGACACGACCAAGGTTCCAGCGAGTTTGTCCGTGAGCGACTGATTTCTCGGACTTTGTAGGACCAGAATCAAATCGGAGATCACAAACCCATTGAGACCAATCACCAAGACATTCCACAGGCCACCGTGGGCCTGAATGATCTCCTTCGTTTCGTCAAACGCGTATTCCTCGCCACTGTCAGCAAACCCCTGCAGCGCAACATGCAAACGCCAGAGACTGACCACCTGAATGATCATGTAAGGGGCAAGACGCCTCCAAGCGCTCGCCCAACTCACCTGAGCCAACTCCAGATTCTTCACCCGATAACCCAGCGGAACTCCCCCCGGAGTCAATCCTCGGAAACGTAAGAGCAGCAGAAGAAGGGTGAAATAAACCACTAACACCAGTGCGGCCGGCCAAGCGGAACCCAAGCGGAACGCCCAATCGATCGCCGGCACACTCAAAGGAATGAGAATGATATGAAGGAAGACCACATCCACCGCCGCCCCCGCAAATCGCTCTAACGCATGAGTGTAGACATACGCCGAATCCGCAGGCTTCTGTTTCCTCCTCTGAGGGGGAAGATGATCCTCTTCGTCCATGGCTGCGCTTCTTCTCAGGCCTCCGCCGCCAGATCCTGGCATCCACGAATGTCTAACTTCCCAGACGCCAACGTGGGAATGCTCTCCACATAGAGCCACTTCTTCGGCACCCACAAAGCAGGAACCCCCTCCGAGATCAAATGCTTACGTAGCGATTCGAAATCCAACTCTTTCTCTGTCACAAGCATGACCAAGGCCTCCCCTTTCGCGTCATCAGGAATGCCCGTGACAGCCAACTTACGTTCATCGCTAGAGCCAAACTCCAGAGCATTGTTCAGATAAGATTCCACCGTCTCGTGAGGCACCATTTCCCCACCAATCTTAGAAAATCGAGAAAGTCTCCCTTCGATGTAGAGGAAGCCATCCTCATCAAGTCGCCCAATGTCCCCCGTCTTGAACCACTGCCCCTGTATGACATCGGCCGTCTTCTCTGGCGCATTCAAATAACCGCGAAAGATATTGGCACCACTGAGCCAGATCATTCCCGTATCATGTACCGGCACTGGCAGTTCGGTGTCCGGATGCGTGATACGCACCGCCACGCCTGGCAGCAACTGCCCCACGGATCCTCGCCGCAAGCACGGTATCACCGGCACCGCCGGATCCGAATCAGGCACGGGGTCTGGCAGATTCACATTCGTTACAGGAGATGTCTCTGTCAGACCGTAGCCTTCGAGAACCTCTGGGCCGAGCTTCTCTTTAAAAGCCTCAGACACAGCAGCCGGCAATTTCTCCGCACCCGCCACCACCAGCTTGACATGGGCAAACTGCTCCGCAGTCGCTTTCCTAAGATAACCTCGAAGAAAAGTCGGCGTGCCTAGCACCACCGTCACGCGGTACTTTTCTATCAGCTCCCCTAACTTCCTCGTCTCTATCGGATTCGGAAAGGTCACTGTCGTAAAACCTTCCACCAACGGAAACCACATCGTCACAGTACAACCGAAACTGTGAAACAACGGCAGGCAGCCTAACAAACGATCCGTCTGACTGAGATTCAACCTGGAACCAAATTGCATGACATTGGCAAGGACATTCACATGCGTGAGCCCCACACCTTTAGGTTCACCTGAACTGCCACTCGTGAAGAGCAAGACTGCCTCCTTGTCTCCACCCGTCTTCGGCAAGCTTATCATGCTCGCCAAACGCTCCGCACTGAGGAAGCGAGTGAGCACGAGCCAAAAAGCGATCTTCCATTTGATCTTTGGTAGGGCTTTCTCGATGTAAAGGAGTTGCTCATCATCCGGCCAAGCGAACCGCGTCATCTTCTGACGAAACGCATCCGCCGTGATGAAGAGATCCAAGTCCGCTTGCTTGATCGCCGAGTCCACCGCATCTTTGCTCGCGGTGAAGTTGAGATTCACAGGCACCTTATTTGCTAACAAGACGGCAATGTTCGCCACAAACCCAGCACGACCTGGGGGAAGAAGAATGGCAACCCTATCTTTGCTCGTGCGTGTCTTAATCACGCGACTCAATGCTAGACTTGCGGCAAGAATGCGATCGTAGGGCGTGTCCGAGTCATCCGTCCCATCAATGATTCCCGCAGAATCTCCGTTCCGCTTCAAACCCGACAGCACCGCAAATCCCAAGTGAAGCTTGAGCAGCGATTGCTCTCGGAAAGCCTCGTTGCCAACTTCTAACATCTTCTCCTGAAAATTCGCCAAATGAGCAGCCTCACGTTCAAGGGGTTCGGCCCAGACAAAAAGTGGCCCAGGGTCGGGCAGCGATTCCTCAATCCCCGCTCGATTCTCATGCGGGCGGCCGACGAACAACCCTTGCATCCGCACCCGAGTCTCGACGAGGAACTTAAGTAAAGCGCTAGGGATCGTCGTCGCAGGATTCGGGCAAGTGCGGCATCGGCCCGGCACAAAGATGACCAAGCGATCTTGCGCGATTTCCTTGTGAAGCTCTTTCTGCAAATCAATCGGCAAGGTCTTTTGAAAATCAAAAGGCAAGGTCTTGATGCCCTCTTTCTCCAAATAGTTCTTCAGAGGCATGTCCAAGACCGCACCCGCTTCCACCAGGTAAGTGATCTCACGGGGCTTGAGATAGTTCTCCAAGACTAGCAGTTCATCAAATGCCAGGCGACTGGGGATCACCAACGCACCGCCTCTCGAGAGCCGTTCTACACCAAGCATCTGAAACTGATCTGCCAATGAATTTCCCATGGGAAGCAGTGGCCACCTTATCCACCTACAGCGATCATCCAACAGGTTTTTCCCGGAGCGACTTGATCTCTCCACGATTCGTAGGAATGCTGCATTCAATGATATGGCAAGCACGCGACCGCCAATGGGATCTCTCCGAGCGCTGCCTCGTCATGGGCATCCTCAATGTCACACCCGATTCGTTCTCAGACGGCGGCCGTTTCGTGAATCTCGATAAGGCCGTCACTCATGCCCGTGCCATGATCCAAAACGGTGCGGATATCCTCGATATCGGCGGCGAATCGACTCGTCCCGGTGCCGCGCCAGTCACCGCTTCCGTAGAACGCGAACGCGTCCTCCCAGTCATCAAAGCCATCGTAGCGGAACTGCCAGACGCGACGGTGTCCATCGACACTTTCAAAGCCAACGTGGCCGAGGCCGCGATGTCTCATGGCGCGCATATCATCAACGACATCACCGGGCTCTCAGGGGATCCTCAGATGGCCCGCGTCGCTGCGGATACGAAGGCAGGCCTTGTGATCATGCACATGCGCGGCCAGCCACGCACCATGCAAACCGCGCCCATTTACGAAGACACCGTCCAGGAAATCCGTGACTTTTTAGAATGTCAGGGCCGTCTCGCGCTCGATGCCGGCGTCGCGGAAACTTGCCTTGCTTATGATCCAGGCATCGGATTCGGAAAAACGCTCCAGCACAATCTCCAAATCCTGAACCGCCTGGACGCCTTCAGCATCGGAGAGCGTCCCGTCTTGTTAGGCGCTTCCCGGAAATCCTTCATGGGAAAACTGCTGGATTCCAAACGCCTCGAAGCCCGTTACTGGCCTACCGTCGCTCTCACATCACACGCCATCGAGCAAGGCGCCCGAATCGTACGTGTCCATGACGTCCTACCAAACGTCCAAGCCGCACGCATGACCGAAGCGATCCTCAGAGCATCATAGCCTGCTAACGTTCTACCAGAACATCATCCAAGTAGAATCCGTCACCGTTGCCCTCAGGACTCCCATCCGTGAGAAATCTGAAACGCAACAGAACACGCTTGCCCACCACCGAAGGCCCCTCTTCTTCGATCTCTGCCAGATCAAACTCAAGTCGTGCCCAATCAGCCTCAGGAATGAACGGCGAGGTCTGTCCCAAGATCGCCATCCCATCATCGGCATCCACGAATTCCAAGACGGCCCCCTCGCCATCGCTCGCCTCTAGCGTGTACCAGAAAGAGAGCGTGGCTGCATGTTGCTCTGATAGATCCACCACTGACGACGTCAGAGTGATATTCAGATCTTCATCATAGGTCCCCTCCAAGTTGGTGCCGAAGACTTGCTCTCCACTGTGCGCCGCGCCAGGTCCCGAGGTCGGAACCCCTTGCGCAAAGCGCGTTTCACCGACATTGGCAAAAGGCACTTCCCCCGTTCCGGAGATCCAGCCCTCTGCTGGGGATTCGAAATCGGCCGACAAGAAAGGCGGCGGCGGCACACGACGAATCCTGTAAAAGGCTGCCGAGGCGACCGGCTCTACCAGAGTCAGCATCGTTTCCTCCGACGGAGGTGACGCCGCTTGGAAATGGCTCTCCACCACAGTCCAACCGCCAGCCGTCAGATCGGGCGATTGCTCAATCGCGAAGAACTCAATCGGATTCGAGTTCCAGGCTAACACAGCTCCTTCAATCTTTAACAACAAAGGGCCCGTCGGCGCGATCTGGATAAGCGGCACGCCAGCACCTTCTGGGCTGTTGATCTCATCCGTTCGCTCCGATCCCAATCCATCTATCTGCTGACTAGCAATGATCTCTCCCGCTCCCTCTTCGCCATCGAAGAACTCAAAGAGCATGCTGTCGAGCCGACTCGTGCAACATCCATCCGTACGATTCCAGAACTGGATATCACCGGTCAAATCTTGTGGTTCCATGAACGTGTAGGTGAGCACCTGTTGCCCTTCTTCCGTCGAAGAATGGTAGGCTGTGGAGCAACAAAGGCCCACAACATCATCGATCGCACCTTCCGCCGACCCTCCAAACCCAGGAAACTCAGAGGAAATTCCCGTTGTCCCAAAGGCTGTGGAAAGAACATCCTGATCCGCGGTATTGAAGAGATCGAACTCCTCAATATAGAACCAATCCCTCTGCGTATTCGTGATACGAACCGAACGCACCCCTTCCATGGACACGGTCAGCACTGGCCTACTTGCAGCTTCGTTAGGATCCGTCTGAAAGAACAGCTCACGATTGTCGAGAAAGCCATCCTCATCAGAATCAGTCAGCAATGGGCTCGTTCCTGTGTTCGTCGCATCCACGAAGATCATGGTGTTCGTTTCCACGCCATCCAGAAGTTTATCACCATCGGTGTCAGAGACGAGTGGGTCGGTACCCGTGTCTTCGGCACTCATCCATTGTCCCGTGGCCGATTCCACCCCATCAAGCAGGCCGTCCTCATCGGTATCAGCCACCTTTGGGTTCGTTTCCCGCTCGAACTCCTCGAGATTGCTAGAGCCATCGGAATCAGGATCTCCTTCCGCGCCATTGGCACCGATGCCATCGTTAGGATCGAGTTCGTTGGCTTCTTCGTAGCGATTAGACAAACCATCGCCATCCGTATCCGTATCCGAATTCGGAACCGTGAAAGACGCACCGACTTCAGTGTTGATATCGCCGAAGCTATCCGCCGCCAAGTTGTCCACTTGCGTCCCAGAGATCAATGTCCCTGTCCCTTCTGGCCCATCGAAGAACTCGAAAAGCATGCCATCCAAGCGCTGGGCACAACACGCATTCTCGCGATCCCAAACCGTGATCTCACCAGTGATCGTCTGTGCTGATGGCAAGGTCAGGGTGTAAGTCTGGTCCCCCGTGCTGCTAGAGGAATGCCACCCCGTCGCGCAGCAAATCCCGTAAATATCATCGATCGGCCCTTCCCCCACCCCACCAAACGCAGGATCCTCGGAAGCCATCGCCGTGGTGCCGAATTCAAGCGACGCCACATCCTCACCTTGATCGTTGAAGATGCGGAGTTCCTCCAAGTAAAACCAATCCGCGCGTGTGTTGGTGATGCGAATGGACTGGACGTTCGTGAGCGTCCCAGCAAGAAGATTGCTATTCGTGATCAAGAGAAGTGTGGCCGCGAGAAACCGTCTTTTCATGAGAGCCATTCTAGTCAATGCCCCCCCATTGCCAAGCGCCTATTCCTGCGCCAACACACTGCGACTCACACAACCGTCGTTGGCTTGAGAAACGGTCGCGGCAAAGTCGGCCAAATAGGTGCGCTTATGCCGAGGCCGCTTCACCTGAAAATCGGCCTTCCGTGCGGCCATGACCTCGTCATTCACATCCACACGGACCTCGCCCTCTAGCAGATCAAAGGAAATAGAATCACCATCATGAACCAAGCCAATGGGACCACCCACCACCGCTTCCGGAGCGCAGTGCACCCCGATCGCGCCATGAGACACTCCAGACACCCGCGTGTCTGAAATGAGCGCTACCTTGCCGTCCAATTCTGGCACCGCGAGGATCGAAGTGGCAATCAGCACCTCTGGCATGCCACTGGCCACCGGGCCCAAATTCCGCAACACCACGACCGAGCCTGGACGAATGCGTTTGTCCTGCACCGCAGCCACAACGTCATTGGAATCATCGAAACAAACCGCTTTCCCCTCGAACTTCGTGTCCGCCATGCTTGAGACTTTAAAGACCATGCCATCAGGAGCGAGATTCCCGAAACAGATCTGCATGTCCGCAAAGTCTTTGAATGGTTTGTCTAACGGAGCGATCAATTCCTGATCCACCGGCACTTCCATTTGATCGGCCAAATTCTCCGCCACCGTTTTCCCAGACACGGTCAGGCAATCGCCATCCAAGAATCCGCCACGAAGCAGATGCGCGAGAAAGAGCGGTGTGCCACCCAAATGATGCAAGTCTACCATGGTCAGTTTCCCCCGTGGCGCAAAGTTACACAAGACCGGCGTCTGCCTGAGGATACCTTGAACATCGGCCAAGGTGAATTCCACCCGAGCCTCACGAGCCAATGCTAACAAATGCAGAATCCCATTAGTCGATCCACCCGCCGCCGCAATGGCAGTCACGGCGTTCTTGAAAGCGGCTTTCGTTAGGATATCGCGGGGTCGGATTCCCTTTTCTAGCAAGACACGAATGGCTTCACCCACGCGATCGCATTCCTCACGCTTGGCATCGCCCACCGCAGGATTCGAGGAACTGTAAGAGAGCATGAGACCGATCGCTTCCATAGCGATCCCCCATGTGTTGAAGGACGCCGCGATTCCGCATCCACCCGGTCCCGGGCAGGCAAACCGAACAATTTCATCCGCCTCCTCCTCATCCATCTCGCCCACCGCCACCGAAGCCATGGCATCATAAGGATCCAAGATGGTGATCGGTTTCCCACGATGACATCCCGGCGCGATGCTCCCACCACTCACAATCAATCCTGGAAAATTCGTCCGCGCCAACGCCATGGCGAAGCCCGGGCCGTTCTTGTCACAATGATGGAGTCCCACCAGCGCATCATAGCAATGCGCACTCGTCACCATCTCAGCAGAGTTGGCAATAACATTCCGTGAGGGTAACGACGCATTTCCACCTTCGAGACCTTGCGTGAGATTGTCACTCACACCCGGCACTCCAAAAGGAAATCCAATCAGACCCGCCTTCGCGCAACTCTCTTTCAGAGCCGTGCCCAATTCATACGCATGCACATTGCACAGATTTCCCTCCACCAACGGCACGCCGATCCCGATCTGCGGCTTATCAAAGTCCTCTTCCGTAAATCCCAATCCCCAGAAGAAGGATTTCAATCCCTTCTGCCAGCCATGAGTGAGCTGCTTGCTATTCCAGTTCGGCGTGTGAGTCATGTCGTTTGGTAGCCAAGACGCGCTCTCGTGTAAAGTGTCAAGATCCCATAGTCCTCGCCGCCGAAACGATCATGGCGCTGCAAACGATTGTGAGTCGCGATATCTCACCCACGGACCCAGCCGTCGTCACCGTCGGTTCCATTCATGGTGGTACCAAACACAACATCATTCCAGATGAAGTGAAACGGCAGCTCACCCAGCGATCCTACTCAGACGAAGTCCGTGCCCATACGATCGCCGCCATCAAACGCATTCCCCATGGACTCGGCATCGCCGCCGGGCTGCCTGAAGACAAGATGCCCGTAGTCACTCTTCAGGACGGGTACACGCCCGCCACTTACAACGCCCCCTCTCTCACCAAGCGACTAAACAACGGCTTCGAAGACTGGTTAGGCAAGAGTGCTGTCCTACCAGGAATGCCTGTGATGGGAGGCGAAGAATTTCGCCACTACGGACTTAGCAAAGAGAAAGTGCCCATCTGCATGTTCTAGTTAGGCGCAGTGAGCAAGAACACCTCCCTCTCTATCATCACCTCATGCCAGCCCATGCCCTCCTTGCACTCACCACTCTTCGCCCCAGACCCGGAACCCTCCATCAAGACCGGCGTCATCTCCATGACGGCCGCTATGATTGATCCGACAACGAAAAGTTAGGAACCCCGACTAAGACTCCAACGCCATGCGCTTGAGTTTGTTGTAGACGGACTTCTCCGTGATGCCAAGGCGACGAGCAGTCTCCGCACGATTGGTCTGACAAGCTGCTAGGGTCTGCTCTAGGGCAATGCGTTCGCGGTCGCGAAGATTGAATCCTGCGAGATCTGATGCATCTTGAGGCGACGATTGGACAGGGCAGCATCGCGTCTCATGCCCTCGGCGGTGATGATTCCGTCTTTACGGAAGGCCGCTGCGCGTTCGAGGGTGTTGTCCAGTTGGCGGACGTTGCCAGGCCACGCTCCGTGTTTGACGAGACTCAAGGCCTCCTTGTCCAATCGAATCGGTTTGTCCAGGCCTCGATCTTTGGAAAGACGTTCCAAAACATAGCCGACAATGGTTTCGATGTCTTCGGGGCGCTTTCGGAGTGGCGGGAGTTCTAACGCAATGACGTTGAGACGATAGAAGAGATCTTCACGAAATTCACCTTCATCGATCTTGTCTTGCAAGTCGATGTTTGTCGCAGCAATGACTCTGACATCAATCTCAACAGCCTTGCTGCTGCCGACGCGAAAGATCTCGCGATCTTGGAGGACATTGAGCAGCTTAGGCTGGAGATCGAGCGGAAGATCGCCGATCTCATCAAGAAAGAGAGTGCCGCCTTGAGCGAGTTCGAACTTGCCGATTCGTTGCAGATGCGCGCCGGTAAAGGAACCCTTCTCGTGGCCAAAGAGTTCTGACTCTAACAATTCACGAGGCAGCGCAGGACAACTCACGCAGACGAAGGGCTTGTTTGACCTTGGGCTACTGTAATGAATGTGCCGCGCGAGGAGACTCTTGCCGACGCCACTTTCGCCAGTGATCATCAGCGTGGACGGAAGGGCCGCGACCGCTTCGGCATTGTCTAACAATTCCTTCATGATGGACGCCGCCGCAATGAAGGGACTGCGCGGGCGGGAATCACCAACTTCCTAAACAGGCCTCACCCGTTCGTCAGATGCGCAATGGAGATCGAAAAACGCCTACGACAGATGGACGACGCTCATCTCGAGCAGAAAAGCTAGAAGCATTGGCCATCAACTTCGAGTCGCAAAGTTAGCGGAAAGAGAAATGGCAGCACGTGCGTGGCTGATCAGTTCGCTAGGGTTCACAGGCTTTGTCATGTAGTCCGTCGCACCGCGTTTGATCGCATCAACTCCGACGCTCACGCCTTGCTCGCCTGTTAGGATGATGACCTTGGTCTCGGGAAAACGTGACCTGATTTCTGTCAACAGATCCAATCCGGTGCCACCAGGCAAGTAGAGATCCAGAAGAGCCAAGTCCACACCCTCAGAGATACGCCCTCGAGCGGACTCTACATCATGGGCCTCGATCACTTCCCAATTCTGCTGCGTGAAGTGGGGCATAAGAATCTGGCGCATGGAGAGGTCATCGTCTACCACAAGCACCCGCGGCGTCTTTGGAGCTTCTCGAGTCGACTCCGATCCATCAGCCTCTTTCTCGACGCAGCGCTCAGCCACAGGGAGCGGGTGGTGGTAGGCAAACTCGCGATGCACCGTGAGCTCTGCCATGACGCCTAACATCACTAGCAACACCGAAGCCACAAAGAAAATCGGTAATGCAGGCGCCAGCACCCCTCCCATCGTGAAGCCCATCGTCGCCAGCACCCAACTCCCCAGAGCAAGCACGAACATGCTCGCAGCAGCGCTACCCATCAGGTGTAAAGGACGTTCCTTGAAATTGTTGAGAAAGTAGACAGTCCACATGTCCATGAAGCCCCTTAAGAATCGTTTCACCCCATACTTACTCTCGCCAAACTGCCTCGCATGGTGCAACACCGGTATCTCACCGGTCCGAAAGCCATTCATGCGAGCTAACGAAGGCACCATCCGGTGCATCTCGCCATACATCGAAAGAGACTTGACGACCTCACGGCGGTAGCATTTGAAGCAGCAATTATGATCGTGCAACTGGACACCGTTCAGATTGCTCAGCATCTTGTTAAAAACACGACTGGGCAAGACCTTGTGCCACGGATCGTGGCGTTTGCGCTTCCATCTACTAACGACATCACATTCCTCATCAAGCTTACGAAGGAAGTTCGGAATCTCCTTCGGATCGTCTTGCAAATCGGCATCCAAGGTGAAGACAACGTCTCCCTTGGCCTCTTCGTATCCACAGGCAAGCGCGCCTGCTTTTCCGGTATTCGTTCGAAAACGAATCGCCTTCACTATTTTCGGATACTTTGAAGTTCACGATGTGGAAGGGTGACGCGAACACCATGGCTATCTGCGAACACTGGTGCAAGAATCTCAGCCGCAACAAGGAGATCGCCATCGTGGGTGAAGAACATTATCGCTTGTGGGTGGCCTATCTTGCAGGTGTCTCCTTCGGATTTGCCAGCGGTGGCATGCGTATCTTTCAAGTCGTGGCGACCAAGCACTCTGCGAAGGGCCCGCCTAACATGCCGCCTACACGAGCTGACCTCTATCAGTAAACTTCAAGGTCTCTCCACCACACGCAAGAAGAGACCCCTGTCACGTTCGGCGGCAGGGATCGTTAAGATCACGGAGGAACTTTCAGCCGTGGCCTCGATGATCTCGTTTCTGCTTTCCCAATCTCCCAGAGTTTTAGAAGTTTCAACTTGGTAACGCTTTCCTGCCGAACTCCGCCATTCCAAGACGATCTCTTCCTCACCAAGCGACGTATTTAACCATGCGAGAGTCTCACCATCACTCGCGCCAGGACTGCCTCCGAGCTTACTGACCTTCCATTGCGTCGAATCATTCGGGTCCCCTTCCCCTGCGAACTCAAGCGCGTGTCCCTCACCATCTGCCGCACTCGGCCAAGGTTCACTATCACCGTAGGAGAAATCGATCACCGGCGCCCCGCCTCCGAGTGAAAGTTTCAATCGTTCACCACGGTTGCTCAACTGGTCCGTGCCCCAGCTTCCCCCAATGGTAATTTCGACACCATAGCGCTGCGCGAAGGCTGCAGCATTTCGAACAAGGATCACACGATCCCCTGCGCCCAACTCTGCAGTCTCTAACATATTCAGATCGAAATCGATGCCTTTGGTAAATCGTAGGTTGGTGAGATCAATGGTCGAACCACCACGATTCCACAATTCGAGATATTCAAAGTCCGACTCTACATAGCCCTGCGACGCTTCTTCTGCGGTGACGTCCTGAGGATGATACATCAACTCACTGATCATCAGCCCAGCATAGGCCGCAACATCCGCAGTGGCACGGAACTCGATCGCCTCTGACCAATGACTCCATTGGCCTAACTGATTCTTCAGACGAACACGCATCCGGTAAGTCGAGTCTGGAGCGATGACCTCTGCCGGAAGGGTGACTTCCGGCTGGAAACTCGACAACTCGCCACTCTCCCAGACGGGATCGATCTCGAAGATCATCGGTTTCCCCGGCTCGTAATCCGGCGTGGTAGGATTAGAAATCTCACCCAATCGCCATTGCATCCCCGCAAACTCCTGACTCACGAACAAGGTCCCACCCCTAAACTCTGAACTGACAAATGTCAGGGCATCGATCGGGAAATTGTCAGGCCCCGTGTAGGCGATGGTCGGTTTGTCCGGTAATTTGGCCCCACCATCCGCCAGCACTTGCAACTGCGTCCCTCCAAAGCCGCCGGGCACCGTAAAGCGTTTCACCCAGTCCACCATGCCTGGGAAATCCGATGAAATAAGTTCACGCACTTTACCAGAGAAACGCGTGTAACGGAAAGGATTCACATAGAAACTACCAGTATTTGTGCTAGCCCCTTCGACTGCACGCGACCGTGGATGACGATCCCAACGCGCCTGATCGATCTCCCACCATCCGCCGCCATCGGGTGCCGTCGATACCACTGTCTCTGGGCTTGGAGGTTCCGGTTGTGGGGCAAAGATCGATCCCCTGAAAGCAAACTGAATTAGCGAAGGAATGGAATCGATCACTTTCTCTCCACTGAAAGCGAAGGGCTGCGCCCCTTTGACATAAACCGTCTGCCCTTCAGTGAATCCGTGAGGGCTCGCCGTTGTCCCGATGGTGAGAACTCCCGCTCGGTCGAGTGCGGTGATGGCAAGCGTATCACCACCTCCAAGACGTGACCCGACGAATGAAGCCAATTCATCGATCACATGCCAGAGCTGATCGTCATTGAGCAGCAAGTCTTGCAACTCACGGGCACGACTCTGAAATTCCGCATTCAGCTCATCATGATTGAGACATTTCCGGAACTGTTCGAATGCAACCTTAGTCTGCACGGCATCCGGTCCCCAACGATCAAATTCTTCGTAGAGCAAATCCACATCCCAGGGATGGATCGACCATTTTCCTGTTTCAGGGTTGTGATAGTAAAGTGAATTCTCTTGATCCCTTTGATCCGAATGATTCACCACTTCCCAGATCGAGCGGTAACTGTAGTACCAGTCCAGTTGCACATTCTCCCTCCACCAGGGCACCTCCTGGATTGGGCTTGTCTTGTTGTAGCCTAATCCGCCCGTCGTAAATCGGGTCAAATCAGAGCGATCACTCACCTTCCCTTTCCCCTCATTGATGGAATTGGAATTGCCAAAGTGCATGTTGTAGACATTGCCATCCGGCAAATCACGCTCTCGTAGCGCGCGGCCATCGAATTGTTCAATGGCCAAATAGGGACCCCACAAGTCCCCTTCATATTGATCATTGGCATCGGTCTCCGTGGCATCATCGATGATTCTAAAGTGGAAATAATTCGTATTCACTGCAGGCACACCCACCATCTGCCACAGTCGAAAAGCCAGCGCTTCGTCCAAACCACAGATCCCGCGATTGGCAGGATTCCAAGCCGTGGCCATGGCGCTGATATTCAGCGTGCGCACCGGCTCCGCATACTGCCGCCCGAAATTATCGCGGCCTTGGAAAAGATTACCACGATTGAACCGCCATTTCCATTTGTTCTTGCCCGTATTGTAAGTCGAGCCATGACCACGAATGCGATAACGCATATGATCATAGACCACCCCGCCGTAAACAAGCGTTCCAAGAAAGCGATATTCTTTGATATTGAAGGTCGAGTTATACTGAGAATCGATCACATCTTCCTCACGGGAGATGAGATGATAGATGGGCAACGACTCTAACACATCGGGACCAAAGACCTTTGCCGTCGTCTCTCTAGGCACGGCCGCCCCCGTCCATGTGGGAACACCATCATAACAGAAATAAGCAAAGTTCGGCGTCGGATCATCGGCAAAAGGAGCGCGCTCGCGATTGCCCAGCGTATCTTCAAAGACCACACGATATCGCACCAAATGCCGGTGGCTCTGGATTTTTCCTGGCACGGTGACTGCATAAATATCGGGATCGTCCGTGGTAGGCACCATCTCCAGCTCCGTCCAAGACGTTTCAAAGGCCTCATCAGTCAACGGAAGGTATGCCCCCGGTTTCACCACTTGATAGAGCAACGTCACCGCACCGACACCATCTTCATCGGTGATCTTTGCCGTGATTACCACAGGCACGCCCGTCTTTGCCACTTGAGGCTCATGATTCACCTGCCGTATGTTAGGGGGCGCATTGTCAGCGAAGACTGAGTTGGGATCTCCCGGCGTCGGCTTGGACAATGCCGGACGCCAACTGCTGCCCAATTCGTTATCAAGCATCGGGTTGATCAATTCCATCGAAACACCCAATTCATCATTCGGAGCCACTGGCCACGGAAAGCCTACGCGGTAGTCCACCTCATCGACTTTCACACCCATTGCATCGCGTAACGTGACGATATCTCCTTGATTAGACAGGGTGCCACTCTCCCATTGATCAAACGCTGGCGCGCCTCCGACAAAGATCGAACCGAATTTCTTCTTATAGTCCTTCAAGTTCTCTGTCAGGATCAGATACACACCCGATTCAAGCATCGTCCCTTCTGCAAAAGTAAAACCAATCCCTCGTGTGAACTGCCATCCACTGAGGTCGACCAATTCTTCACCCGCATTGAAGAGTTCAATAAACTCCACGAACTCATGCTTCGGTTCGGGATCATAGTGAATCTCATTGATCACGATCTGAGCGTGGCTTGAGAACGCCATGCCGAATAGAAGGCTAAGAAGAAGAACAGATCTCATTTCTCAATCACCCGGAAATAGCCTTCGTCCAATCCTGCCGTCGCGACATCATCAACCGTCGTCGAACCTCCAGCGCTCCCCTGCGCATCTTGCAATCGCATGAAACTCTGTAATTTCGTGCTCCTTTGGATCTCATAAGCTTTCCCTTCCTCGCTACTGAAGGTTATAGAGACTTTGCCATCCGCAGCAGCGTCAAAAGCAAATGCCGTGATCCGAAGATCGCTGCTCAGCACAGGGCCGCTCGAAACCCGGTATTTGAAAGTGCCCGCAGCGTAGCGATTGGCTGGGCCTCCGTCCGGATTGGCAGGCCATGAACCGGCATCGCCAAATCGACCTCCACCGACAAATTGCAACGACCCGTCACCATCGTCCGTGGTTAGGCTAAGATCCGCGCCGTTCTGGTTTCCATTCATCTCTCCATCCCCATAGCCATGGGCGACTATGGTGTAGGCTCCAGGTGCGAGATTGATCAGCGATGGCAGTGCCTTTAACCGACTGCCGCCTTCCAACAAACCCGGATCGCCTGAGGTGAACGTGAGGGTCGTGATCAGCGCACCTTCCGTATCATCGTCAGGATCTTCCGGGGTACCTCCATCATCGCGCGTCCAAAGCTCGGCGACGATCTCAAGATTCATGCCCTCCGAGCCATCATCGAACACGCCTAATTCTAACACTTCGATCGGCCTCACAACAATGAAGTCATGTCCGAGCGAACCGTCAAAGGCTTGATTCCCGAAAGTCTCTGCCGGAACAGCGTAGGCCGTGGTGAGGATTTCAGGCGTGTCGTTCGCATCCAAGGGATCCGCGCCTCGGTCGATCTCTCCGCGATCCGAAAACCCATCGCCGTCCGTATCTGTGCTTAAAGGATCAGTGAGATAAGTGTTCACTTCCGAACCGTCATTCAAACCATCGCCGTCGGAATCCGCCACCAAAGGATCCGTTCCTCGCGTGACTTCATCTTCATCGGCAAGACCGTCCTGATCGCTATCGACCGAACCATCGGTCGTGAGTGTTGTGCCAGGGCTGTCTTTCAATCGGCCAATCTCTTCTGCCGAGAGCGCCCGATCATAGATCTGGATATCATCGAGAACGCCATTCATCGAGAGCCCCGGGTTGCCGGCCAATCCCCCGAAGGAAAGAATGTTCGCAGAATCCGAAAGATCCACGGGATCCACCGTTTGACTGATGACTTCAATCCCATCGACGTAGAAACTTGCCTTGGCGCCTCCCTCTGCAGTGGAATCATAGACCACGGCCACATGGTGGGTGGTATCCGGTGTTAGAGGAGCACCATCTGTTGAAAAGACATCCATCGAATCAAAGAACCACTGAAGATTTCCATTGGCAATCAGCACGGCCAGACCAGGTGTCTGTTCCGATCCATTGGCAAACAAGACACTGAACTCTGCCGCCGCCGTATTCAACCAAACGGAGGTGGTGAAGCTCTCCAAACCGCTCAAGCCCTGAGGGATACTCACATGCGCACCTCCCGAAACTTTAATCGCAGAGCCTGCGGCAAGACTCGCTTGCTCCCATTCAAGCACGCCATCACTGCTAAGGTACATTCCCGAGCGTCCGTTTCCGGTGATATCTTGCGTCTCCTCAGCACCCGCCGTTTCATCCAACGGAAGATGGGCAATTGGGCCTGACGGATCCACCAAGGATGCTCTCAGCTCAATGACAATCATTTGATCCTCTGCATCGGGATCGTTCGTGGTGAGTTCCAAGGAACTGATGAACTGCCCCGTCCCACTTTTAGGATCAAATGATAGGATCATTTCACTAACAGTGCCTGGCGCAATGCTATCTGGCGAACTCGTAATGCTAAAATTCTCTCCCTCCGTGATCATAGCTGTCAATGTGAGCTCTTGGGAGCTACCACTATTGCGAACAGGAAAGCGAAGTTCTTGAGCCGTGGCGACGAATGGAAGGCGTCCAAAGTCTTGCTTGGCAGTGATCACCACACCCGGATCTGAATTGTCAAAGACATCCAAGGGGGTCGACGCACCATTCCACAATCCCTCGATCTCTTCTGCCGAGAGAGCCACATCCCATATGGCAATGTCATCCATGAGCCCGTCGAAATTGCGCCCATCGCCGCAACATTGATCCACGCCGAAAAGAAACGGTGCCTGATCATTGGTCTGTGGAATGTGCTCAATCTCGTTGGTGACGGAATTCAATGCACCGCCGTCGCCCGTCGTTCCGACATACAACGTATTGCCATCCGCCTTCAACGACATGGCAACAAAGGTCCATTCATCTTCAGGCACATGGAGGTCACTTTGAAATCCCCAGGTGTCGCCGGAATTATCATTCCACGTGTAAGTGATATTTCCCGTGCCTCCATTGAAGTCGAGGCCGATGGGTTGAGCACTTCGCGCATAAACAATGCCCGTCCATTCCCCGGCCGGCACGCCTTTGATCCACGCCGTGATCGTGATCTCCTCAAATTCAACATCCGTTTGCGGCACCTCGACATGACTCGCGACATCGCCCGTCACTTCAAAAGCGTAGTCACCTCCCGAACCTGTATGACCTTCACCATCCGCGCTCCACGCAGCATTCATGAGTGTGCCATTCGTATCTGGATTCACCGCGTTGGCGACAATGTCACCGCGGCCTTCATTCGCAGGCCAATAGCCAATAAGATTGGTAATGTCCTGAGCCCATACGGAACCGACTCCAAGACACACGAACTGAGCGACAACCAAAGTGATGCTTGCAGAATTCACCTTCATCTTGGCATTCTACCATTTCGAAAGCCGGTCCCAAGACTAATCTGCCCCTTGATGGATCAACCGCGAATGATCTCAATACCCGCAAGCACTACCAAAAGCGCAAGGGAGGTGAAAGCAGCACGACGACTTACTTTTCCCTTGGATTGACCAAGCCCGAATCGCTCACCAACCCCGTGCCATGCAATCAATCCTAACGGCGCCACTATACTTCCAAACAAGAAAAGATGCCATCGGGGAGATCCATGCAGAAGCATGTCACCAGCATCAGCAAAGCCTTCTAACGCACCGATCCCAACGTAAAGCCCGTTCGCGACAAGGCAGAATCCAGCAAAGAATCGGAAGAGATAAACTCCCGGACAACCAACCACACGCGCCACAAGAAACGCCAGAATTGGTAGCAAACAGCCCACCACCGGGCCTGCCCAAACCACCAAGAGCGGGCTTGGATTCGGATAGACCTCCGTCCGAGAGAAACTCGTTGGATACAATATCACTTCAGTCACTGCTCCACCACTGGCCATGGCTCCTAACACGTGCCCTAGTTCGTGCACGACCTGCATCGCAAGCCAAGAGAACCCGAGAATCGAAACGATGAGAACGATCTGTTCTAACCGATGCCTCATGGCTTCCTGATTCTCACCTTTTCTCTCAATGCTCCCGTTTCCAAAGGTTCTGCGATTCCACGCGAAGGGCGCGGTTGAATTTGCTCGAGCAATTCTCCCAAGCGACCAGCGTGGTGAGTTCCACCATTTCATCCTCTGAGAAATGGGATCGCACTTGGGCAAACAAGGCATCATCCACATCCCGATCTGAGCAGGTGATGGCATCGGCATAGCGAAGTGTGATCCGTTCCTTCTCATTGAATAGGTCGCTCGTTTCGTAGTCGGCAAGCGCGAGGATCTTTTGATCTTCCAAACCAAGGTCACTGCCCACGGCAGCGTTGATATCCTGTCAGAACACACATCCATTGATCGACGCGACACGCCGGCAGACGAGCCTCGCCAAGATGTCAGGAAGCAATCCTGATTCGCCCAAGGCATCCCACATGCCGCGAACCCCCATGATGATCGAGGGACGACGTGCATAGAGAAGATAAGGCTTCAGGGGCTCGCCCCAAGCAACCCTTTGCTTTTCAAGTACCTCTGAGACACGCGGCTCTGCCTGCGTAGGGTCGATTCCCGATAGTCTAGCCATGCTGCTTGATACAATGCCAGAGAGACCAAAGTCAACTCAGACAATTCTTGAAGTTTTCGCGGCCAACCCGTAGCCATCTTAGATCATGAACCTAGGATTCGTCAGCGCCATTCTTCCGGACCTCTCGCTTGAAGAGGTGCTCACCTTCGCCTCGGAAACGGACTATCAATGCGTGGAGGTCATGTGTTGGCCAGTGGGCAAGGCGGAACGTCGTTACGCCGGTGTGACTCACATTGATGTCGCCGACCTCAGCGATCTCCGGGCTTCCGAGATCAAGAGTCAAGTGGCAGAATCTGGAGTGACCATCAGCGGGCTTGGCTACTACCCCAACCCTCTTTCTGCAGATCGCGAAGAAGCGCAGACTTACATCGATCACTTGAAGAAGCTCATCGAAGGTGCGCCGAAGCTGAACCTCAATGTGGTGAACACCTTCATCGGACGCGACCCGGCCAAATCGATCGAGGGAAATTGGTCACGCTTCAAAGAAGTGTGGGAGCCCCTCATCAAGCACGCGGAAGCCCATGGCGTTCGCATCGGCATCGAGAACTGCCCGATGTACTTCTCCGACAACGAGTGGCCCAGCGGCAAGAACCTGGCCTATGCTCCAGCAATCTGGCGACGCATGTTCGAAGAGATCCCCAGTGATCATTTCGGTCTCAACTTCGATCCCTCACACTTTATCTGGATGCAGATGGACTATGTGAAAGCCATCCGCGAATTCGGGAGCAAATTCGTCCACGTGCATGCGAAGGACGCCCGCATCAATCTCGATGGCCTCCACGAGGTCGGCATTCTCGGCACACCCTTGCAATACCACACACCGAAACTTCCAGGCCTGGGGGATGTCGATTGGGGAAAATTCTTTTCTGCTTTGAGTGAAAGCGACTACCGCGGTCCCGTGTGTGTGGAGGTGGAAGATCGTCCCTATGAGCAATCGTTGGAAGGACGAAAAGGCTCACTCCGTCAGAGCCATCGGTATCTGAGCCAGTTCACGGATTGGGGACTATGTGAAAATTGAAAAATCCGTAGCAGAATGGGTAACAATTCTTTCGCCGTGACAGTGCACCGTCAGGAAGTGTCACCACTTCCTCTACCTGGGAATACTCAGCTCTTCACTTGAGCCACTCTCGATTCACGAGATTCCATGGCTTCTCACCTCGCAAGACTCGGGCAACTTCGGCACTGCTTTTCTCTCGAATTTCTAACAAACCGGCTTCTGAGTAATAGGCTGTGTGGGGGGTGATCATGAGATTGATCGGTGGGTCTTCGTTGGCTTGCCAGAGTTGAATGAGCGGATCGTCGGTATGGGGCGGCTCGCTGGGGAGGACATCGATGCCGGCTCCGGCGATTCGGCGCAATTTAAGGGCTTCTGCTAGCGCCGTGGTGTCCACCACGGCACCACGTGCGGTGTTGATCAGGCAGGCGGTTGGCTTCATCTGAGCCAACGCGGCAGCATTGACGAGTTCTCGCGTTTCTTCTGTCAATGGCATGTGCAAAGAGATGGCATCGCTCTCTGCCAGCAAAGTCTCCAGACTGACGCGCTCGACGCCTATCACTTTATCGACACCTGGCCGCAGGTAGGGATCGTAGACGAACACGCGCATCTTCAACGCCTTGGCTCGAAGCGCGGTGGCCGAGCCAATCCGGCCACAGCCGATGATGCCCAAGTTGCTATCCGCCAAGCGTTGCACGGGGCCCACATCATGCCGGTCCCACGGTTTCAGAACGGTGGCATTTCTCAAGCGCCGCTCGGCAATGACAAAGCCACGCATGCACGCGAGCATCATGCCAATGGCATGATCCGCCACCTCATCGACACCGTAGTCAGGCACATTGCATACAGGGATGCCCAAGGCACCCGCAGCCTGAATGTCGACATTGTCATAGCCCACTCCGCCTCGCACGATGACCTTGCATTGTTTCAACTCGCTTAAGATGTCATTGGTCAGTGTGACCTCGTGATAGAGAATGATGCCATCCGCGTTTCCAAGTTTGCCCACAAGTTCGTCCGTGGACTTGGCCATGAGACAGTCCAATCGAGCGAGTCCGGCGAGAGCCGTTTCCTCAATCTTGACCGGTGGTTCCAAACAGTCGGTGATGACAACGCGATGCATGCTCTTGTCTAGAGACATGCTCAACGATCTGTCCAGCACTACCTACCTACTCTTACAAAACCGCCTTTCTCCAGCCTCCAGGTCGACGCTGAAAGACCCACCATTCAAGAAGCAACACGAACAAGCCGATGGCAGCCAACCATTGCCAAAGTGGGCGATCCGTCTCAATCGCTTGCGCCTCAGCGACGGCCCGAGCTTCGCGAAACTCCACGGCCTCCACCTGCGTCAGTGACGTTTCCGCTAGAGAAAGTAAGTTCGCCCCACGCACGACGTCGTCTGCACCTTCGTAGCGATACAGCCCCACTTTCCTCGCATCGAGACCGGGCAATTTCCCATCCGCAGTGCTCTGAATCTCCGTGACCTGATCGTTAGGCTCGACGACTCGCACCGATTGATTCGGAGCCATGGTCAACCCTGGCAAGGTGCCCGTGGAAAGCGCGCGCGTTTCTGATAGCCCTGCTTCTTGCCGAGCGAGTTGGACCAAGTTTGCGACAAAGACAGGAAATCCCACACGATAAGGGAAGGTCGATCGATCTGTATGAAACAGGCAGTGAAACGTCACGCGATTATCCTGGCGTTCTTCCAAAAGCAAGGGTCCTTTAGGACCGAATAGAAGCACGTCGTAACCCAGATTGATAAACGCGCCTTCTTGAAACTCAGTGACGATGGGCTGATCCAGGAAGACTACATTGCTGAAATCGACATGTTGTAAGAGTGGCGCGTCTCTTCGCCAATCGATCGCCTGATTCGATGCCTCCTCCATGGTGACAAGCCCTTGCAGATTCTCCACCACCATGAACATCGCCATGCGCACACGTGCCGAACGCGCCGCATCCTCTGGTTCGTCTGCGATGACCAGATCAAAGCTATCCGGCGGCACATTGCGTTCGTTAGGATAGACTTCGACTTTATCAAGGGTCCGCAGAGCGTGTCCAAAAGATCGCAGGGACTCCGCCACGTAGACCTGGAGTGAAGTTCAAGGCATCGCTATTGGCATTGGGAATCAACTCAAACTTCAGATCCTGCGTTTCATTGCCATTCACAGAGAAGAGCAAACGCGTGGCCTGCCCGGGCTTAGTCGTGACCAGTTCAGAAGCGAGTTCCTTACCGTTGGCACTCATGGTGAGGGCCCCTCCATAGTCAGCTCCCAAGGACGCGCCGACTTCAACGAAGATCTCCCATCCCTCTTCTCGCCCTCGCCGTGCGGTATACGCGGTGATGCCAATGTTCGATGCCGTGGATTCGATCTTTTGAAAATTCACGCGGTAGGGTAGGGCCAACTCCGCACGTGCTGGCACATTTCCATCTGACAAAAGCACCAATTCATCAAAGCTGGAGCCTCTCCCCAGAGCTTGGGCCATGCGAAATCCATCTTCAATCTGAGATGGTACTTCCTCCACCTCGATCTCAGCGAGCGCATCCTTGAGCAATTGCCGATTGTTCGTGAAACCGCTGCGCGGCCTAGCTCTATCACTGAAGCTAATGATCGCCATTTCTTGATCCGGAAGTAGCCAAGCGATCAAGTCCTCCACCTGCCGCTTCGCCACTTCCAAACGCGATTCCCCTCCTCTCTTATCCAAGGCTGCCATGCTCGCCGAGTTATCGATCAGTATAGGCAACCGTGTCACACGATCATCCTTCCCGCGAAAGAAAGGCTGCATCGCGTCCAGGATGAGCAGGAGTAAGAGAAAAAGCTAGAGCAGAAGGAGCAAGTTCCGTTTGAAACGCTGGAACGGAGAATTCACTCGCTGATTATCGAGCACCCGACGCCACAGGACGAGCGAAGGCACCATCACTCGTGGGCGCTTCAACTTGAGGAAGTAGAGAGCGATGAGAGGGAGGGCCAATAAGAAAAGCCAAGCGGCGCTGGGAGCAAAGAAGGACACGTGGGAGAATCGAGACCGGAGGGACAATCACTCTTCGCCTGGATCACACCAAGCGTCCAGCCGTGAGCCATCTCCAGAGGCCGTACATCCGCCCATCATCCACATTAGAACTCGAATACAGCGCCAATCCTGAAGTCTCCAGAAACTCTCGCCTCGCTATTGTAAGTATGGAAATTACCTCTAAATTCCAACCATCAGGACGTTGCACAAAGAACTCATCACCCATTGGATCGCGTTGCGGTTGCGCAATCAGTCCGTCCAGACACGACTCTTCGTGCTATCCGCTCTTCCTCTAGCGGCCTTGTTGCTCTGTGTCGCAGGAGCGAACTATCTCACTTGGCGGTACTACGAGAATGATCGGGCGATCTCCGATTCCCTTGAGTCGTTTCACCAAGTCACGGATCTAACCGCGCTGGTGGAGCTGAAGAACATTCTCTCCAAGCTGGACAAGAAGCTCGAAGTCGATGCTAACAATCAAAGGCTAACGGAAGCCGCTTTGGCCGCTGTTGAACAGAACGTCTTTCATGAATCGCAACTCCTTGCCGACGAATTCCTAGATTCTGCAAGATTTCTGACGAACGTTAGTGTCGACAACGATTCAAATGCTTTAGCCGAGACTCAGCAGGCCTTCAAGACACAGAGCTATCGGCTCAGTCGAGCGATTGCGGAAAGGATGGTGCACGCAGGCAAATCGAGAAGTCTCACTGCTGAGTTACGACGGTACACCACCCTCAAGATCACAAACGATCTGATGGACCGCGTGCGTACGGTGATGACATGGGACTCCAAGGCACTGATAGAAACAGAATTGGGCGAGTCTCTTCTGACCACGATTCAAAGAAACCTCAGCTTTCTCTCCAGCCTCAACAAAGATGAAACAAGCTTGACCGATGAGGCGCATCTGCGAGAGGAGCAGGAACGCGCTCGAACCCACGACATCACCCTCACGCAGTCCGACATCGAAGTACGAGAGCCTACCCGTGGAGCAATCTTTGCCGTTCTCGAACTCTACCATCCTGAGATCAGAGCAGTCTACCAGCCTCTCGACGCCCAACTCCACGCCCAATTCCGCATCTGGTCCCAACAGAAGAAGCTCATCATAGGTCTATCATTGCTAGGATCCTTGGTCATCATTCTGCTAGCAGCGTCAGTGACCATGGCCGTCTATCGGTCCATTGCCAATCCACTACTCGAGCTCACCGCAGCGGCCAAGCGGATGGAGCAAGGCGATCTTTCGGGTTCCCTTGACACCACACCTCCCGATGAGATCGGCGACGTCGCGCGCAGTTTCGACAGTCTGCACAAGACTTTCAAGAAGCTGAATACCGAGTTCGTCAAACTAGAGCGCGCGGCCAGCGAAGGTGAATCCCACTTGCGTGGCGATGATAGAGGCTTGCAAGGTGAATGGCTTCCATTGATCGCCGGAATGAACCTCACACTGGAGCAATTGGACACCGCCAACTCCAAGTTTAGACAGGCGCAGAAGATGGATGCCTATGCTAAAATGTCAGGAGGCATCTCTCACCAGTTCAACAATCTCCTGACAGTGATCATGGGAAACGTCGAGCTGCAACTAGACCAACACGGCGATCAAGCAGAAGCCCTGAGACCGGTGCTACAAGCAGGGCAACGCGCCACGGCCCTCGTTGCCCAACTGCGCACTTTGGGAACCGAGTCCAACCTGCAACTCTCACCAACCAATTTAGCCGACGCTTTGGAACAACTCGAAGAGTCGGCCGAGCAGTTCATAACTGACAAGATCACCATCCAGATCGCCAAGCCGGATCAAGAATGCTACGTGCACACCGATCGGATCACACTCCAGCAGGCGTTCATGCATCTTCTACTCAATGCCAGAGACGCATTGGTCGAAGGCGGCCATGTCGAGGTCAAGCTCTCCACCATCACGCTTTCGCCAAATTCTCTCAAGCCGGTGGATTGGGCGAAGCCAGGCACCTATCACGCCATCAGTTTTCACGATGATGGATCAGGGATCTCGTCCGAAGTCTTGCCAAACGTGTTCGAACCCTTCTTCTCCACTAAAGATCATGGAGACGGCACAGGACTCGGCCTCAGCATGATCTACGGTTTCACGCGTCAATGCGGAGGCTGGACCATGATCGAATCCCCAGCCATCGAAGGCACACGCGTGACTCTCTATCTGCCACAAGTAGAGAAGCCTGTCAGTCCAAAGACCACAGTCGCAACGTCAGACCCGAAGCCTGCGCAAGCCTCTGTAGATGAACTGCAAACCATCTTGTTAGTAGATGACGATCTCCTAGTCTGTCGTCTGACTCAGATCATGCTCAAAATGATGGGCTTCAACGTCATCGTTGCCAACGACGGAAAGGAAGGACTGGAAGCACTCCAAACCCATCACCAAGATCTCGCCCTCGTGGTCAGTGATGTGCTGATGCCTCATCTGACAGGACCCGAGATGATCCAGGAATTTCTAGCATCCCAGCCACTTGCTTGCGGTGTCTTGTTCGTCACGGGCTACAGCGCTAACGAACTGCCAGGACAAATTGGCGAACTCGGAGAACGCTTCGCTCGCTTGAATAAGCCATTCGACATGCACAGTCTGGGCACCAAGGTGGACGAGTTGCTCGCACTCACCTCCTAGCGTAGCAGAAGTGGTCACCACTTCTTTGGCAGTCGACGACCCAACGCCAAGAAGTGTCACCACTTCTGCTACGGATTTCTGTCCTTACTGGCTGACCCATCCCGCGCGACGAAGCGTGTCGAAGAGGGTGTGTTCCAGAGTGGGCTCTGTCGAGACCGACAGAAACCGACCAGAACGGCTCTGACAAAGGGACGCCAGGTCTTCTTGGTAAGCGACGCGGTGCTCTTGATAGAATCGAAGCAGATCTCCTGACACAGAAACGTCCACCATTTCGTCGAGCTCAGCATCGACCAAGCGGAAGTTGGAGGTGATGTCGGGATCAATCTCCGCAGGTCCAAGGACTTGGAGAGCGAGGATCTCAAGACCGCTGCTAAAGAGCGCATTGAAGGAACGTTTTAAATTGCCGAATGTCAGGAAATCAGATAACAGCATAACAATGCCACGTCCGCTGTGATGTTGCAGAGCACTCTCCACCGCGACCTCTAAAGGGATGTTGTCATCCGGCTCATCGAGGCGCTCAAGAAAGGTGAAGACTTTGCTCATGCTCGCACGACCGGTGCAGGGAGGCAGACGATGGGGCTTCTGGGTGAGGCACTGGATACTCAGCCTCTCCGTGTGCCTCAGGGCCATGAGACCCAAGGCCGCCGCGAGCTCCTTGGCACGTTGGAACTTCCCTTCGAAGTTCATCGATTTGGATCCATCAATGAGGACGAGGCAATGTGTGATCTCTTCCTCATGAAAGAGCTTGATGTAAGGGCGATGCAGGCGCGAGAAGCTATTCCAATCCACGAAACGCATGTCATCCCCAGGCGTGTAATCGCGGAAGTCGGCGAAGTCCGTACTCGTGCTGCCTTTGCGTGCCTGATGCGAACCCGTGAATCGATTGGTAAAGTGACAGTTCGGCCGCACCCTCAATCGCTCCAGACGGGCGATGGCGTCGTTTGGCAGAAGGCTGGTGAGTTGGGCCGACATGCGGTTCCGTTAGACCATCTCAGGGAGAGATTTCAATATCTCATCAACGAGATCACCGATGTCGAGGTTCTCCGCGTGGCCGTCGTAGTTCAGCAGGATGCGATGACCGAGGACTTCCTTAGCATAGTGACGAATATCATCGAAGGCGACGTGTTCTCGCCCACAAGCTAGGGCACGCAAGCGCGCCGCGCGAATGAGGGCTTGCGTGGCACGAGGGCTCGCTCCCCAGCGGACGAATTGCTCCACCTTCTCACCTGATTCTTCCGCAATCGGATGCGTCGCCAACACAAGCCTCACAGCAAAGTCGCGCATTGGATCCGCCACCACCACCCGTTGAAGGATTTCACGCATGGCAAGAATGCGAGGGCCATCCAAGACTTTACTGACCTCGACTGACTCTGACAGAATGGTCCTTTTGACCACCTCGTTCAATTCATCACGATTGAGGAAAGGCACACTCACCTTGAACATGAAACGATCCAATTGGGCCTCTGGGAGCGGGTAATTACCTTCTTGCTCGATGGGATTCTGAGTCGCCAGGACGAAGAAAGGTTGAGTCAAGATGAAGGTCTTGCCCCCAGCAGTGACGGAGCCTTCCTGCATGGTTTCTAACAAAGCTGCCTGAGTCTTCGGCGTGGCACGGTTGATCTCATCCGCCAAGAGGAGCTGCGTGAAGATCGGGCCTTCACGGAACTCAAACTGATACATCCCATCAGGCCCCTGGATCATGATGTTGGTGCCAATGATATCTGCGGGCATGAGATCCGGCGTGAATTGGATCCGATTGAAATTCAGTTCCAACACGCGAGACATCGCCTTGACCAGCTCCGTCTTGCCCAGCCCAGGCACGCCCTCCAGAAGCACATTGCCCCCGCAGAGAACGGCAGTGATGACCGCTTCAATCACATTCTCCTGCCCCACGATGACTGTTGCCTATCTGCTCGCGAACACGACGGAAATCATCTTGAAATTGTCGGGCCTCGCCAGTTAGATTCTCGGATTCTGTAGCCATATAGAAGACCGGGTGCGCACCCGTTAGTGAACTGTCTACAAGGCGGAAACGAAAGTCCAGTTTACTCCGGCGACTGAGCGATGAGCACCCGCAGATACTCTTTCAGCTCAGGAATCCCATCGCCATTGGCGGCTGAGATGGGAAGGACATCCACTTTGGGAAAGCGTGTTTTGAAATGCTTCAGATTCTCTTCGAACTCAGGCAGATCCATCTTATTCGCAATGACAATCCAAGGCCGTTTCGCTAACAAGTCATCATACAACGAAATCTCTGTACGCAACTTGGAGATGTCCTCACAGGGATTCCGCTCTTCACTGCCAGCCATGTCGACGACGAAGATCAGGAGACTGCAACGTGTGATGTGACGCAAGAAATCATGGCCCAAACCGACGTTCTTATGGGCACCTTCGATGATCCCTGGGATGTCTGCCAGAGTCGCTCGTTGATAGCCATCGAACTCCACAACGCCGACCATCGGCTGAAGGGTGGTGAAGGGATAGGACGCGACCTTGGGCTTGGCCGAACTGAGTGCGCCTAACAAGGTCGACTTGCCAGCATTGGGAAAGCCAACAAAGCCGCCATCGGCAATGCGGCGCAGCTCAAGATAGTAAGTCCCATTGCCGCCCGGCTCGCCATGAGTGAACTCGACGGGCGCTTGGTTCGTCGAGGTTTTGAAATTCATGTTTCCCTTGCCGCCCTTGCCACCTTTGGCGAGGACGAACCGCTCACCAAGCTGGGTGAGATCCGCAATCTGGGTGAGCTCCACGGGCGAAGTATCTCTCGGAAGCGCCAAACCATCCTCATCGTATTCGGGCTCTAGCTTGATCCCCTCACTACTCTCGTAAACAACGGTGCCCGGAGGCACCAGAGCCACGACGGTCTTCCCGCTCTTCCCAGTGCGCTGCTGCCCCATGCCCTGCATGCCATTCTTGGCCCGCTGATGCGGCGTGTAGTAGAAGGTGCGCAAATCATTGACATGCGGGCTCACTTCCAGAATAATATCGCCTCCTCGACCTCCATCACCTCCATCAGGGCCACCTTTGGGTTTGAACTTGGCACGGTGCAGACTGACACAGCCATGGCCACCATCGCCTGCCCAGGCGTATATCTTAGTACGATCGACAAACATAGGTCTTTGCTAGGACGCGTGTTTCGCGTGCCACTCCTTGTAAATGGAAGGTGAAATCTCTGAAGGCTTGATCTCGCTACGACCACCCCAAAAGACATTGGTGTATTCCACCGGTGCGCCGATGGATTCAAGGTGCGCATCGATGGCGGCTTTATGCTCCATGATCCGATCCTTATCCGTGCCATGGACCACGCCCATGATATTCACGTTGCCAAACTGCGGTCCGCCTTCACGCCAATAGCAATGTGTCATGATATGGTGACGCCCGACCTCAGAGCCAAGCCGTTGCTCTTCACCCTTGGCGACCTTCCAGTGGAAAAGGCCGTTGAAACGAGTGACTCGTTTGCCTGCTTCTGACGGTTTCACATGCTCAAGGAACGTGGAAAAGCGACCGATGACATTCTTCGCATTCAACTCGCGGGCGACATCGAAGAAGCGCTCCAAACTCACCCCAGCAATCTTGGCCCGAGCATTCCACGGCTCAGGGCAGATCTCCTCGAGCGTGAGTTCCTCTTTCATGGCTAACAAGACGCGCCACTCTTCTTCGTTCAACTCCACGGTGACCGTGGTGTTCATGATCGCGGGCCCATCTGACTTTGCGCCGATCTCCATCGTCTTGCGCCGCACATGACCCACGCCGAGAGCGAAGATCCCTTTGGCCGGCATGAGAATGAAATCATCTGCGCCGACAATGCGCTTGAGGACATTGCCATGCTCCTCCAATGACTCGCCCTGCGGCACCTTCAAGGTGGTCCAAAGTTTGTATTCGGATCCAGAAATCTCGCGATCCGTGGAACGGGTCACAACGTGCCCGCTGAAAGGATCCTCTTTGAACATGAACTCGAAGGCCGACTCCAGTTTCTCGGGAGCGATCTTCCAGGCCACGAGCGCGCCATGCGCCAACTTGGTGGCCAAGAGCGTCTGCCGCACACGACGGATCACGCCTTGCTCCAGCATGGCGCCAATGCGCTCTAACACCGTATCGAGATCGACGCCTGATTTCTCCGCGATGATATGGAATGGGCTCTCCTGAAACCCAGCGACCAAGTCTTCGGAAATTGCCAAGATCTGGGCATTGATGGGATCATCATGCTCGATCGGGACTTGCTTCATACTCATGCTCGGAACAACCGAGGTTTCTTTCACAAGTCAAGCCCTACTCACCTGCGAAAGGGGGCAGATCATAGGTGGCCCCGTCGCCCGTGACACGCGGATCACCGGTCTCTCGCAACACCGCTAGCAGACGTGCCTCCAGGGCATCCCTCTGATCCTTATAGGATTCATCACTGGCGACATTTGTCATTTGGTGAGGGTCCTTTTTCAAATCGTAAAGCTCCTCGGCAGGGCGGCGGCCAAAGGCAATCTTGAAGAATTTCTCCACTTTGGGATCTTCGCGATGGGTCACGATCCAGGCCTTCGTAGGGCTTCCGTCGAGATCGGCAAAGGCGGCAAAGGTGTTCTCACGCAATTGCTCAAATGGTGGCATCGGTCGCTCTGAAGCGCCCATGCCGGGCCCTGATCCCATGGGCCAGCGATCAGGTTTGAAACTGCGGATGTAGAGAAAGTCTTTCGTGCGAATGGCCCGTTGCGGATAGGGCAATTGCCCACTTCGGGCTTTGGCCACATGGCGCTCGCGCCCCACGACCACATGATCACGGGTTTCATCGATCATGCCCGATTTCTCAGAGGCGAGCAAGGGCATCAGACTGCGGCCCGTCATGACTTCTAACGGTTTACTGCCAGCGGTTTCCAGGAAGGTCGGCGCGAGATCGGTCAGATTGACAAAGTCATCCACGACCCTTCCCGCAGGCACGCGCCCAGCCCATCGGACGGCCAGTGGCACGGCGACACCGAAGTCGTAGAGATTGCACTTGCCCTGTGGCATGCCTGGGAAGCCGTGATCACCACTGACCACGATCATCGTGTTGTCCAACTCGCCTAAACTTTCGAGTTCTTTCAATAACACACCTAACATCGCATCAAACGCTTGGATCTCGCCCAGGTAATCGGCGAAATCTTCACGCACAATTGGCACGTCCGGAAGGAAAGGCGGGATCTTGCCCTTCAACTGATCAGGATCGAGGCCCCAATGCTTCTTACCCGATCCCTGGATCCACTTGCGATGAACATTCGTAGGCCCAAACCAATAACAGAACGGCTGACCCTCTTTGCGATCCGCAATGAAGTCTTGGAAGTTTCCTCGCACTTGATCATAGAGTTCCTCTTTGCCAGCCTCGATGCTCGATGCCTTTTCGACAAACTGTGAGAATCGGCTAAATTGGCCGCCGTGTTTCGTATAAGCCCTTTCCTTGCCTCCATAAGGCGCATCAGCCGGTGCGCCCGGACTCCACACTTTGGCAGTGAATCCGATGTGGTAGCCCGTTTCTTTTAAGAGAAGCGGGTAAGAAGGAATCGCAGAGTCCCACACGGCACCCTGCAAGATCGCGGCTCGGCCCGTGCGCCAGAAATACTGTCCGCTCAGCAAGGAACTCCGACAAGGCGTGCAGGAGGGTGCGGTGACAAAGGCATTGCGAAAGAGCACGCCTTCTTTGGCCACGCGATCGAAATTCGGCGTCTTGACGAGATCGTTAGGACCACCTGGCTCAAGCTGCCCATAGGCACTGGCATAGCGCCCCCAGTCATCAGCAAAGGCGAAGAGGATGTTGGGGCGTTTCTCTTGGGCGTGGACGAAGAGAGCAAGTGTCCAGAGAAGGAAGGCAATGTGGCATTTCATGCCGTGAGTCTTCAGGAAACGGCGGATCTTGCAAAGCCCAAACAGAAAGCGCCCGCTCTCCGAAGAAAAGCGGGCGCTCTGAAAGATTTAAAACTTACACTTGGCCAAACAACGTCTTGCCCGGCGACAAGAGATCTTCACAAGCTCGAGACACGCGGGCAGCCATGGCTTCCTCACCCTTCTTTTGGTAGGCGCGCGGATCGTAGAGCTTCTTGTTGCCGATCTCACCGTCGATCTTGAAGACGCCTTCAACGTTCTCACACATGTGCGCGGCGATCGGGCGGGTGAAGGAATACTGGGTATCGGTATCCACATTCATTTTCACCACACCGTAACCTAACGTTTCACGAATTTCCTCTAACAAACTACCTGAACCGCCGTGGAAGACGAGGTCGAACCCGGCTTCCTTGCCATACTTGGCTTGGACAGCGGCTTGGCCTTCCTTGAGAATCTCAGGCTTCAACTTCACGGCACCTGGCTTGTAGTGACCGTGAACGTTTCCAAAGGTCGCAGCGAACGTGAACCGTCCGAGC
The DNA here is from genome assembly GCA_047616785.1 of Verrucomicrobiales bacterium. Classification (GTDB taxonomy): domain Bacteria; phylum Verrucomicrobiota; class Verrucomicrobiia; order Verrucomicrobiales; family DEV007; genus JAACDM01. The sequence continues at coordinate 3,588 of JBLHHN010000002.1, read as the reverse complement.
TCCGCAAGGGCTTCATGCACCGCCACCATGTCTTCGGGCGTGGTGTAGAGGCTGTCTTCGGGCATGTCGTCCGTTCCAGCGGAGCCGTCTTCTTCACCACCAACGACGCCAGCTTCTACTTCAAGGATGATTTCCAACGCAGCGCATTTCTTGAGATACGTTTTGGAGATGGCCATGTTCTCGGCAAGCGGCAGGATCGACGCGTCCAGCATGTGATTCTGAAAGAGATTGTTCTCTCCTTTGGCACGACGCTTGGCCGTGGCTTCAATGAGAGGGTCGAGGAAACTCTCGGCTGAGCCAGGCTGGCAGTGGTCCGTATTCAGAGCGATGAGCACGTCATACTGCTCTGCGAGACGGTGCGCGAGCTCAGCCAGCGCGATGGTACCGAACGCGGCGTTCTTATGATTGAGACCAGAGGCGAATTGTCCAGCTCCGGTAGAGAACTGAATGATCCCGTCAGATTTCTGGTCGGCAAAGCCTTTCAACGCTGCATTCAGCGTGACCATGCTCGAACAGTTGATCGCGGGGTAGGCGTAGTTTCCTTCTTGAGCCGCATCCAACATGGCGGCGAATTGTTTGGGTGTGGCAATAGGCATGATGGTCCTCTAGACCACAATCCACAGAATCGTCAAGTGGCCGAGCACCTGTATGGAGGATTCGTGACAGCGCGACCGGTCCTTGACGCTTGCACGGGCTTGAAACGGACGCTAATAACCGCCGAAACACGGGCACTCGGCCCATTACCTTTCTCATCTTTACAGTAAACATAGCTATGCCAAAGATCGCTTTTCTTACCGCTGGTGGCCTCGCCCCTTGTCTTTCGTCCTCCATTGGCGCTCTGATAGAACAGTATGCCAAGATCTGTCCAGATGCTGAATTGGTGGGCTATCTGAATGGCTACCAGGGGCTTCTCCTCGGCAAGAGCATCGCGTTTCCCAAAGACGTGATGGAGAAGGCCCATCTCCTTCACAACTTCGGCGGAAGTCCGATCGGAAATAGCCGAGTCAAGCTTACCAACATCAAGGACTGCGTGGAACGCGGGCTGGTCAAGGAAGGCCAGGATCCTCTGCACATGGCCGCAGAGCAACTGACGAAGGACAAGATTGATATCCTGCACACCATCGGCGGCGATGATACGAACACGGCGGCCGCAAGCCTGGCGGCCTATTTGGGAGGCAACAATTACCCACTGACGGTTGTCGGAATGCCCAAGACGGTGGACAATGACGTTTTCCCAATCGTGCAAACGTTAGGCGCATGGACGGCTGCCGAGCAAGGCGCGCTCTTTTATGCCAATGTAGCCAATGAAAACACGACCAGCATGCGTCAGCTCATTATCCATGAAGTGATGGGGCGCAGTTGTGGGTGGCTCGCGGCGGCCACGGCACAGTCCTATCGCGAGCGGATCGCGGGTTATGATTACTTCTACCCAGAGATGCTCTTGAGCCAGAATCGCTGGGACATCGATGCGGTTTGGTTGCCAGAAATGAACGTTGATCTCGACTCCGAGATCGATCGTTTGAACGAACGCATGGCGACCAAAGACTGCGTGCATTTGTTCCTCAGTGAGGGCGCTGGCATTGATGCGATCATCAAGGAAATGGAAGCGAGTGGAGAAGAAGTCCCACGGGATGCCTTCGGCCATCCTCGGATCGATAAACTGAATCCCGGGCAATGGTTCGCCAAACAGTTAGCCGGCAAGTTAGGCGCGGAGAAAGTTCTCGTGCAGAAGAGTGGTTACTTTGCCCGCTCGGCGGCACCGAACGCGGCGGACATCGACCTGATCCGCAAGAGTGCTGCGGTGGCTGCTCAAGCCGCGATGGAGAAGACGAGTGGCGTCGCCGGTCTGGACGAAGATCAAGGTGGCGTGATGCGCGTGATCGAGTTCCCGAGGATCAAGGGGCACAAGTCCTTCGACATCGATCTGCCTTGGTTCGGCGAGATGTTGGAAGGGATCGGCCAGCCGAAGGGTTCCAAGGTCGCGGCTCACTAACGTGCTCGCCTAAGCCCCGGTCCGTAGAGAGGACGATCGGTAACTTTTCTGCAGGGAGTATCGTGGAGATGCTCTTGTGAGCATGAATCATTGCGATACGGCCTGCATTCAGCAATGCACTTCACGCTGACAGGAGAACTTCTGATTCATGTTTCGAGTCTGAGCGGCTGCAGATACAGGATTGAACACTGGAGAGGAATTCTGACATCTCGAATGGCTTGGCCACAAAACCGTCTGGACGACTTCCAACTTCTTCCGCAAAGGTCAGATCTCCTGACATAAGGCCAGTTCTGTTTCAAAAATTTACCGAAAAACACCAAAAAGCATTGCGGTTTATCCATTGAAAATAGCAGGAATTTCCCGATCGTATTCATGCGTCAGACACCTTTCCCGATTGCTCCAACCCTCACAGATTCGTCAATTCTCGCGTTGCCTTTTCTGATCGCGACGGCCAGCGCCTCATCTTCGTAAACTCGCAGGCTTACTACAAGTATGATCTCGACGACAAGATCACTGCCCGCTGCATCTGGACGCAAATACAGATCGGCATTCACGCTTCCTTCGTCGAAATTGCTGACGCCACGGGCATTCCTCTTCGCACCCTTCAGTCGTGGAAAGCGCGTTTCCGTCAGGGCGGATTCGAAGAGTTGATCGACAAATCCATTTCAGGACGTCCCCGCCAACTAACCTCGCTCGTAGAAGCGCAGATTCTGGATCTGATAGACAAAGGTCACTCTCACGATGAAGTCGCTCGAAAGTTCAGACCTCAGCGGAAGCAGCATCGACAGGGCCGTCATCACTAACAAACACACTACAGCAGTCCGCCAAGCACTCCCCAAACAAGACGACTTTGCCTGGGAGGAAGCACCTGCCATCGATCCCCAAGAGCAAGCTGCTCCAATGGAGCAGCCATCACCAGAGGAAAGCGAAGCGCTCTCTCCCTCTCCTCAAGATGATTCTCCCGAGTCGAAACTATCAAAACAACCAACCGCTGCCGCCACGCAAGAACAGCCCGCCCAGAGTCGTTGGCGCGGCGCCCCTCTCAATCGTGCCACCGACCGTGCCTTTGCCAGATTGGGCCTGTTAGAAGACGCCGACCCCCAGTTCGCTGAAGGTAACGACGTTCGCTACTGTGGCGGGTTCATGATCGCCACACTCCTCGAAGAAGACCCTTTGTTAGACACATTCGCACGAGTCTACGGTCGACTGCTCGGCCCAGCATTCTATGGCTTGCGCACCTTGGTGATGACACTGTTAATGATGGCGCTCCTACGCATCAAACGGCCCGAGCATCTACGAAGTTTCCACCCCGTAAGTTTAGGACGCATCCTCGGGCTAGACCGCGTCATGGAAGTCAAAACACTGCGGCGCAAACTCCACACTCTAGCTAGATCGTATCCGAAAAAAAAATTTTGAGAGACTTTAGTTTTTTAACCAGTGATAGTGACAAGTAAATTGGTCGGATCTCGTTGCAGACTAGCTCCCAGCTGTGGTGGCTGGGAGATTTCCAGAGTGGCTGGCATGGGTGTCCCGGGGGCGAGGGGGGGCAAGACGGGTTTTACCCCCTGAAGGCAGCACTGATTCTTGCCGAATCT
>JBLHHN010000001.1:0-63379 GCA_047616785.1 Verrucomicrobiales bacterium | reverse complement strand
TAGGAGATGGCTTGATAGCTGGTGATCTGGTCGATTCCGAAGTGTTTGTTGAGGTATTTGAAGTCGTTCTCTTGGACCCAACGGCGGAAGATGAGCAGGATGATTTCTTCGCTGGCGCGCTCGATGTCGTCGCACAAGATGGCGACTTCGATGGTCTTGCCTTTGGGATTGGTCGCTCGAACGATGATGCGTTTAAGCCGTGGGTCTTTCTTCCAGAGGTGGTCTTGATAGCTGAAGTGATAAGTGAATAGGTCTTTGCTGTTGTTGCGTGGGCGTTCGTAGATGAATTCGCCGTCGGCGGGTCGACTTTGGTCCCAGCCGTCGCGATGGTAGTCTTTTTCCCAGGTGATGAGGTGGCGTTGGGGATGCTCTGCGAATTGGGCGAAGATCTCGGCTCCGAAGATGCCTCGATCGATGACGGTGGTGAGGACTTTGTCTGGCGCGATCTCTAACTCTGTGCGAAAGTGGTCTAACAAGTCGAAGGTGCGTTCGCGGAGGTCAAGAAAGTTGTCTGTGGTTTCGAAGTAGACGGGGTGGCCCTGGACGCTGTGGATGAAGTCGCTGTGCATGACTTTGTCAACACAGCCAATGCCGGAGCACCAACCTTTGAGGACGTTTTTCTCGCCGGTGTAGTGTTTGGTGTGTGGGTCGAGATAGAAGTCGCTTTGGTCTTGGATTCCGACTTGTCGGGCGTTGGTTCGGAGGACGGTCCGGGTGACTTCGTCGGTGGCCATTTCTCCTAACATGAGGCGTTGATTGCGCAGGTCTTTGTAGAGCCCTCCACCTAACATGAGGCTGATATGTGCGGTGTTGAGCAGTTTGCTTTGTTCGATGTTGATGGCTCCGAGGAGGATCTGAGCGAGCCATTGACGCATCATGATGTCAGGTTGGATCGTTAGTCTCTGGGTGGCTTCTTGCTCGGTGGGATCGTGATGTAGGAGGGTGCCGAGCGTGGTGCAGAAGAAGAGGAGTCCGAGGTGATGGTTGAACTGTAAAGGGATGGGCTTGGCTGGCGCGGGTTCGTTGGCGGGTTCACCGTCGGAGATGATGGATTGGGGGCTTGATCTGTGTTCTTGGGCGTTGGAATCACTGTTTGAATTTGTTTGCGCGTGATTTTCTAGATGGCTAGATCCCCCTTTTTAGCGGAGGCTTGGTCCGCAGAGTCGAGGGCATGGATGGCTGGTTTGTCAGTAGTTTGCCCCGGCATTTGATCGGATGGCGGCTCTTTCTTGCGGGATGCTCGCGTTGGGATCCCGTTCAACTCTTTGAGTTCGGTGAAGTAGGGGCGCAGGGTCTCGCCGCTGATCTTGAGTTGGAAGATGTCGACGATTTCCTGGCGTAGTCGTGCGCTGTAGGTGCGTTTGTCTTCGGCATAAACGATCGGGAAACGCATCTTGACGTAGGCTTTAACTTCGGGTGTGAGTTTGCGAGGACCTCGGCCTTTGAGAGCATTGACCAACGTTTGAGGATCGCCGCTTTTGAGGGCGCGCCCCCAACCGCGCATCACTTGGCGATCGACGCTGAAGACATCGCTCAGGGTGACGCCTTTGACTCCTGCGTTAAAGAGTTGGGCGACCATGAGTCTGAATCGCGGTGACTGTTTGTCGTCGGGAACGACTTCGAGTAGTCCGAAGCCGTAGTAGACGTGGAGTTCGCTCTCGTCAGGGTCGCTATAAACGGAGAAGAGGGGAGTTCTTCTTGTCGGTGCCGAGGACTGCTTGCAAAGCATGGAAAGAATCGCTCATGCGATTTCATCTTTATGCTTCCCGCAATCTCCCAAATCGATGTGCGCTAGGAGTATGAATCCAAGAATCACTGAGTTCTGGACGGAGAGCCGAAAAAATTGGCTTTCATTTCCTCATGAACAAGCTTCTGAAGTTCGATACTCAAGGCGCGGTAAGATCGGATGACGACATCACTGCACAAGCCACGATCCGCAGGCACGTCACCTCCTGGGTACTCCAGCGAGACGTAGGCCGGATCGTAGGTGACCTCGAGCTTTGGTCCGCGCGAGGGCGGCTTCGGCGAGACGCGTGGTAAATGGCTTGGTCGGAAGGTCCGCCAAGGCTGCGGCCAACAAGCTTAGGCGCGGCTAAACAATAACTTACCGTATTTCCGATAGCACATTACTCTGAGAGCCTTGCTTACAGGCTTGAAACGATATGTTTATTCACTTTCATGAGGTAACTTATTGTTTCGCGAGGCCTTAGCGCGACGAAGGTGATTGGAAGTCCGGATCTCATCTTCATGTTAGATTCAGGATTGGCAGGCGTGTTCAATTTTAGAATCCTCTAACGCTCTTCGCCCTTGATCTGATTCCATGCGGCGTCCATTTCTTCTAAATTGGCCTTTTCTAACGAATTTCCCTCGGTGCGGAGGGTGTCTTCTACCGCATGAAAGCGGCGGCGAAACTTCTCGTTGGCATTGGCGAGAAGCGTCTCGCTATCCAATCCCTGCTTCCTGCTCAGATTGACCAAGCTGAAGAAGAGATCGCCTAACTCTTCTTCAATGGCAGAGGGCGCTGACGGATTGGCCATGGCCTCTTCGACTTCGGCGAGTTCTTCTTTGACCTTTGCTAGAACGGCGGGGATGTCTTCCCAATCGAAGCCGACTTTGGAGGCTTTCTTTTGAAGCTTGGTCGCCGTCATGAGAGCGGTCAGCCCTTCGCCGACGTCCTTGAGATAAGGGGTGCGAGTCTCTCCTTTCTCTTGGAGCTTGATCTCGTCCCACTGCTTGAGCACTGCTTCGATATCGGTCGCGTCGCTCTCACCAAAGACATGAGGATGGCGGCGGATCAGTTTGTCACCTACGACTTTGGCAATGTCCTCGAGGACAAAGCGGTCGGTCTCGGAGGCGATTTCCGCGTGCATGACGACTTGGAGTAGAAGGTCTCCTAACTCTTCCACTATGTGCTCGGTGTCCTCGTTGCGAATGGCCGCCGCAACTTCGTAGGCTTCCTCCAGCATGTTGGCGATGAGCGTGACATGCGTTTGCTCGATGTCCCATTGACAACCGCCTGGAGCGCGCAAGGAATGGACGATCTCGCGCAATCGCGCGATGGGCTCTGGATTGGTGGGGATCGGCAGAGCCATGTTTCTTGGTTAGGAAGAAGGCTTGTCGTCGTCGCTGGAGAGCTGATTGCTCGCGCTTTCTAACAGTTTGCGCTCTTTGTCGGTCAGGCTGGAGATGCCTTCCTTGGAAATCTTTTCTAACAGATGGTCCACGGAAGCTGCGGGGCCAGTCGAGGTGGCGGCTTCAACTTTCGGTGCGAGCTTGGAATCGTATTGAACTTTTCTTCCGCCCTTGGCTTCCTTGACCACTTTCAATTTGCGTTTGGAAGAGCGATAGCCTTTGGGTCTGCGTTTCGGGATGAGATTGAGCAGAGATTCTTCGACGGGTGCAAATTTCATGGCCATTCCCATCCTTCGTAAGGTGATGTAGGCAAGCAAGAGTGAGAACCAACACATCCAGAAATACATCCACTGCCGACCGCCCAAGTATTGTAAAGCGCTTAGGGCCACGAAGAAGATCCCCATCCATTTGGCCTTTATCCCAGGCCAGAAAAGAGCCTCGGAATTGAACCAAATAAAAGCGATCAAGACACACAGGCGGACGTTCATCGAACCGGAGTAAATGTTTCCACCTTGGAACGGGGCGGTATAGACATCAATAACGCCGTGAAAAAGGCCGGTAATCAATCCCACGACAGATAGAAAGAGGGTGGGGCCGAGAATGAGGATGGCCAATAACTTAAGGTAACGGTTTGTGCCCAGCCGCATCTCCACCCGCAATCCGAAGAGATAGAAGAATACTAAGCTCAGAGCGGAAAAGAAATTGATAGTGTCGACAAAGGCGTAGGTGATCAGCGTCCAGAGTCTCCCAGTCACGAGAGCGTCTGCCGTGAAGGAGAGGTGGAAGATCAGCGGAGAATCATAGCCGATCACCGCGAACACCACCATGGCGAGCACCTGAAGAGCGACCAGTATCGTCGTGATGTAGACAGGCACATTCCCGACCCGGAAAAGCGGATCTTCAGAGGTGTAATAGGACTCCCAGGGGTTCATCAGTAAATCGTGACGGCTATCTAGCACACAGCCTCAGAGAAGACAAGGGGCGGTGAACGTAGAAAAGCCGCAGCAAAGCGCTGGGGTTTGTTTTTTTCATGGTGAAGTTTCGTTAGGCGGTCATTGCTCGGCCATGCGGGCCATGATGGAGACGATGCCTGGTTTCACGTCCCCGTAGGTCTTGGCGTAGTTGTTGACCATGATGGCAAAGGCGTAACGAGTTCCGGACCGAGCGTCGACGTAGCCGGCATAACACTTCACCCGATCGATGGTGCCGCTTTTCGCGCGGACGCGACCCACGGCGGCGGTGCCTTTGGCCACGTTTTTCAGGGTGCCAGACTCTCCTGCCACAGGGAGGGAGTTTCGAAAGATCTCTGCGTGCGCATCGCTATTGGCGGCCTTGAGTAAGTAGACCATCTGTCGTGGGGTGATGAGATTCAGGCGCGAGAGTCCGGACCCATCATTCATGGCGAAGCCTTCGGTGCGGATGCCATGCTTGGTGAAATAGGCGTTCACGGCGTTCACGCCTGCTTGGGTACTGCCGACGTTGCCTTGCGCTTTGCCTACCCGTCGCAAGATCGTCTCGGCAAAGAGATTGATGCTTTTGTGATTCATCCGTTGCAGGAGATTGCTCAGAGGTTTGGACGTGTGTGCATGGATCTCGGTGAGGGCCCCGGTGGCTGGATCCATTCTTTGAGTGCTAGGATCTTCTGAAATCTGGATGCCTTGTTTCTTGAGATGGGCATGAAAGAGTTGGGCGCATGTGAGAGCGGGTTCGGGTAAGGCACCTTTGATCGTGAAGGTACCGCTTGCGGGAATGCTGCCCCGCAGAAACACCACTTGTCCATAGGGAGCCGCATAGACGTAACCCTGATCACCGGATCCTGCGTTCCCGGTCATCATCTCATTGTGAAATGTCACGCCGGGCAATTCGGGGGTGGTGCCAAGGTACTTGGCGCGGCTACCCACGGCTCTCGTGCGGAAGCGGACGTTGTAAGTGTTGTTATAGAAGTTCAAGCCGTCCGCTCCGCCGGCGTAATAGTTTCCGAGATCCATCCAACTCCAAGTACCTGGTCTTGGTGGGCCCTGATAGAAAGAAGCATCGCCTAACACACGTCCTGTGATACTCGTGATCCCGGCTGTCTTCATGGCCTCGGTCCAAGTCTTGAAAAGTTCGTCCCATCCATACTCCGCCAGGGTGGGATCGCCGGTGCCGAGGATGACGAGGTCTCCCTGGAGTTCTCCGGCTTCGAGCGTCCCGCGATAGCCCAGCTTTGTTTCGAAGACCATCTCCGGTCCCAAAACATCGAGAGCAGCCACGGTGGTGAGGATCTTCGTGGTGGAGGCGGGGATGAAGCTCTGCTTGCCTGCCACATCGACCACCATCTCGGGATTCTCGCCAAGCCGCAGAACAGCCACACCGAGCATCGCCGAATCCATGCCGGGACGTTTCCCGAGACTGGGCACGGCAGCTTTGACCGCAGCGATGGTGGCCGGGGTCTCTGCATGTGATAGACCTGCGAAGAGCCAAGCGATGGCGAGCACGATGAGGGGAAATCGTTTCATTACGTTTCCTGAATCATGCGTCCGAATCGACGGATCTCATCCAGAAGTTCTTCGAAGATGGCGACTTTGACGAAAGGATTCATCACAGCGCTTCGCAGATACGTTCGGCCGTGTTTCTCCACTTGGACGATGAAGAACTTGCCGTCCTCAATGAGCGCTGCGCGGATTTGTTGGTTCAGTTCGTTGGTCGCTTTTCTATCCAAGCCTTCTGGAGTGTGCTGGTAACAGAGGATGTTGGACTCGGGGGAGGTGAGGAGTTCGAAATCGGAAGTGTTTTCTATCAGAGAGGCGAAAGCCTCGGTCGCGGTCAGCGCTTGGTCAATGTAGGCTTCGAAGAGTCGTTCGCCACCATGCTTGAGCAAGGCGTATGCGCGCAGCCCTAACATGGGTCTTGTGCATTCCATGGTGCGCTTGGCCAAGTCCCACCATTCTTGTGTCTGATCGGCACGCCAGAGGTAATCCGCCTTTTGGGCGAAGGCCTGGTAGGAGTCGCGCCCAAGCCTGAAGAGCACGGCGGTGAGAAGGCTCGGGCTGAGGAGCATCTTGTGGAAATCGATCACGATGGAATCGGCGCGTTCCCATCCGCGAAGCAAAGGGCGTGCACGCTCTGAGAAGACAAAGGCGCCGGCGTGTGCGGCATCGACATGGAACCACAGGGAATGGCTCTGACAGAACGTCGCGATATCCTTCAAGGGATCGATCTTTCCCGTAGCGGTGGATCCGGCGCTGCCGACAACCCCTAGCACTTGAATATTCTCTTGTTGCGCTTCGGCGAGGCACGCTTCCAGAGCATCCATGCGCATGCGATACTGATCATCCACGGCGACGCGGATGACCCCGCGCTCACCCCAACCCATGATCTTCACCGCGCGATCCACGCAGTAGTGGGCTTCGGAGGATACCAGGACAGCATACTGCTGGTGGGAGGCGTCTTCATCCCAGCTCCCAGTCTGGCATTGGCGCATGGCTAACAGAGCGGTCAGGTTGCCTAGGGAGCCTCCGGAAGTGAGGATGCCGTCGGATTCATTGGGAAGGCCGATGCGTTTGCCAAGATCTTGTAAGACGGCGCGTTCCATCGGCGTGGCCGGGCTGCCTACTTCATAGGTGCCATTTCCAGTGTCTAACAAGCTTCCGACGAGTTCAAAAACTGCTGCCAGGGGTAGCACGGGACCGACTTGATGCCCAAGATTGCGGGGATGGTGGCTGCGGAAAGCGTTCTCTAGCACTTGCTCGATGAGCGCTGCGGGATCCTGAAAGTCCTCTTGTTCGAGCTGCCGGCTCCAGTGAGCCGCGGCGGCGTCAGGATCTTGAGCGGGGCGCACCGGTCCTTCCCCCGAGCGGACCTTTTCCAAATAATCGGCCAACTGATCCACTGCTGTGTGTCCGAGAGCACGGAATGCTTGCGGATCAAAGGCATCGTCGATCGGGTCCATGAGAGAATCCTCAAGGGCGACTCTATTGGACGCAAGCTAGAAGAATCGTGAGTGGAGGCTTCGAGGCTGCGGCGCTTCGCGAAAGTGCCAGGCCGGAAGCCGATGCTACATTTTTCCATCACGCTGCGCGGAGGATTCGGCGGATGCCGAAGTAGACGGCGGCGAAGAAGGCGACAGAGATGATGAGATTGATAGGGAGCCCGCTGCTGCTACCGCTGCCAGATCCGAACCGCTTGCTGCTCTTAGCAGGTGTCCGGAAGGGCAAGAGAATGGGGTCTACGTCGAGCTTCGCTAACATCTCATGAAGGTACTCGACCGGGGTCGCGTAGTTGAGCTTCGCGGCCCCTGTCCAGAAACTGTAGACCACGCCTATCACTTCGCCATTCATCGCATTGAACATGGGAGATCCGGAGGACCCGCGGTGGATGGACGCGTCGAAACGCAATTTGCGCGGTTCTTGCTCGACTGCGGTGATGCTCCCTATAGTGAATTCGGCAATCTTTTCACCGCCTGGATGGCCTAACACATAGATTTCCTCACCTCCGCCCATCGCTTTGGTGTCATTTGCGAGTTGGAGTGGTCGAGCGATGAAGCCGCCAGGAGCCTGATTCAAGTCTAACTGAATGATGGCCAGATCATGATCCTCATTGCGGGCGTAGAAACCTCGCTTCACGGGGATCCTGATTTGGCCATTGTTCTCGGCGATGATCTTGGAAGCTCCGTCGATGACGTGATTGTTCGTCACCATGTGCCCGGTATCCGAGATCAAGAAACCGGTGCCGGCCGATTCCTGGCCATCGCTCAGGGTAACGATGAGCTTGAAGACAGAAGGTTCAACCTGACGCTTCAACTCGGAAGCCGAGATGAGCGTCAGGTTGAAAAGGAGTGCTGAGTAAATCAGCGCCGAAGATATCACGGCGTCACTTAAATAACTTCCGTCACACCAGGCACAGGCACTGGGTAGAGACCGTCCTCACCAGGAAGGACTTTCGGCATGGCATCCCAAGCGAGCACGTCTGGGAAGTCCGACTTGTCTGACTTGATCGCATCTTCCCACTTGAGCTCTTTGCCAGAGTAGGTGCACATGCGTCCGAAGACGGAGGTCATGGAGCTGTTCGCCCCGTAGTAGAGGTTATTGATAGGCTTGTCCTCTTTGATGTGCTCAAGCAAGACGTTGTGCTCCACTTGGTAGGGATTCTCATCGTTCCTGCCGCGGTGACTCCACATCGTCTGATCGCCCGCGCGATTGGTGATCTTACCTTCAGAGGCACGCCCGTTGGTGCCGAGAAATTCTTCAGCCACCTTCGACCATGTCTTGGGTTGATGACGACATTGGCTGTTCACGATGATGCCATTCTCATACCGGAATTCGACGTAGTGGTGATCAAAGATCTCTCCGAATCTAGCATCGCCATCGCGAACTTCGCGACCGCCCATGCCTTGTGCGCTGATAGGATGAGCGAACTCTTTGCCCCTGTCTGCACCAATGTACCAGTTGGCGACGTCGAGATTGTGAATGTGCTGTTCGGTGATGTTATCTCCGCAGAGCCAGTTGAAGTAGTACCAGTTGCGGCACTGATAGCGCATCTCGGTGTCTTCTGGCTGACGATTGCGCACCCAGACACCAGCGCCGTTCCACCACACTTGAGCGCTGACAATGTCCCCAATCATGCCGCTCTTGATTTTAGCGAGAGTCTCGAGATAACTCTTCTGATAGTGACGCTGAAGACCCACCACACATTTGAGTCCCTTCTCATCAGCCTTCTTAGCGGCGGCCAAGACGCGACGATAACCCGGCGCATCGACGCAGACAGGCTTCTCTGAGAAAATGTGTTTCCCGGCTTCCACCGCCGCTTCGATCATCATCGGACGGAAACCTGGAGGCGTGGTGAGAATGACAATGTCCGCCACTTCGATCGCTTTGAGGTAGCCATCGAAACCGACGAACTTGTTCTCATCTGGCACGTCAATCTTGTCCTTGTGGCGTTGGTTCAAATTCTCGAGCGCCTTCTCGATGCCGGTGGAGTCTGTGCCTTCGCCGCGGAAGACATCCGCCATGGCGACGAGCTTGGTGCCTTCGGTGGTGAGGTTCTGGTTTGCGGCACCCGTGCCGCGACCACCACAACCGATAAGCGCGAGCTTCAGCGTGCTGTTCCCTTCCACTTGAGCGGAGAGGGAGGCTGGCAGAGCTGCGACAGCTCCTGCGGCAGCGGAGGTTCCTAGAAATTTGCGACGCGTGCTCTTCAGCGTCGGTGCGTTGGGCTCGATAGGTATCTTCATGTGAGTTGGTAAGTGAGTATTGGACTGAGTGAGAGTGCGATGGAAGGTCTAATTGCCCTTACGTTTCTTCTTTCCTGCTTGAACAGAAACCCCGGCTTCTTTAGCGGCAGCGCGGGCTTGTTTCACAAGATCCTTCGAGGCTCCTTTGGCTGGCTGAATGCGAATCTTGGCTTCAGGGTTCATCTCAGCCAGACCTTTGAGGATTTCAGTCAGAGCACTCTCGGTGAGCGCTTTTGTCTTGAGAACGTAACCACCGTTGGCCGTGACCTGGAGCACGAATTGATTGATGTCATCGCTAGGGGCTGGACCTTTCTTAGCCACCGATTCTGGAGTCTTGCCTTGTGAAGACGTGGTCTTGGCGGCGACTTGCTTGATCTTGATATCACGGAACTGGATCTTCATAGGGGGGCCCGCATGAAGCTGAAGCCCTAACAAACCATCTTTGCGGCGCACATCGGTGTCTTCGTCCGTGCACTCGGCTGTATGCACACCATTGATGATGTGGGTGAAGTGATAGTCTTTGGCGATGACGTGATAATCATTCCAGTCTTCTTTCTTGATCTTCGCTTGGATGGCGCTGGAGTCTCCTAATGTTCCCACCGTGGTCGGCTTGCCTTCTTCATTCAAGGTCGTGATGAGACCGCGATTTGCGAGGATACCACGAAACGCTTCGCCATACAGAATCCCAGAGTAGGTGTCTCCAGAATCGATGTCTGCTTGGTAACCACCAAGGCGCCACTGGTCCTTGGCTTTCGGCAATTTGAAACTGCGGTACTGCACGCCAGAGTTTCCGGCGACAATCTTGTATTGGAACTTGAGCTCGAAATCACCAGGCTCGCCGCCGGTCCAGATGATGAAGGTGTTGCCATCGGTGGGATTGTCCGCCGTGGTGGCGCCGGTGAGAGTGCCATCCTCCACACTCCAGAACTTGGGATCGCCATCCCAGCCTTTGAGTGTCTTTCCGTCAAAGATCGTTTCCCAGCCGTCCTGGGCAAACGCTAGTGTGGGCACTGCAAGAAGGCAGCTGAGTAATAAGCTTCGCATGATGTCGATGTTGGTTTGTGAGTTTTAGTGGGAAATTCAGTTTGGTTAGGCTTGATCCCAGGTCTCTCGGATCAATTTGTAGCCTTCGGTGTAGACTTCCTCTTGGCTGGGGAAGAAATCACGCCACACACGGGTAGCTGCGGCGAGATCTGGCAAGGCACGTCCGAAAGCCTCAATCGTCAGCCACTGATCGTAGCCCAGCTTCTTGGCCGTCTGGATCGTCTCGACAATGGGGCAGTGCCCTTTGCCCGGAGTGCCGCGATCATTTTCCGAAATATGGATGTGACGAATCACCTCGATATTCGCTTCTAACGTGCCGATGGGGTCCTTCTCTTCAATATTCGCGTGGAACGTGTCAAACATGGTGCCAAAGTTCGGGTGATCGACCCGCTTCACGTAGGCGGCCGCCTGTTCGATCGTGTTGAGGAAATAGGCCTCGAACCGATTTAGACTCTCGATCCCGATTACGACGCCAGCATTCTGCGCGTGAGTGGCGACTTCGCGATGCACTTCCGCCGCACGGGAGAGTTCCTCTTCCGTGGCACCTTCCCCGGTGAACTCGCCGAGAGGTTGGTAGAAAGGTCCGCAAAGCGTTTCGGCCCCGAAAGCTTGAGCACAGTCCAGGACCCGCTTCAGATGGGTTACGGCGCCAGCGCGATGCTCCGCATTGGCGCTGAGTGGGTTGTGTTCCTCATCAGGAATGACCGTCACAGCGGTCGCTTTGAGCCCCTGATTCTTCAGAGCCTCACCAATTTTCTCAAAATGCCCCAGATCGCTGGTAACAAAGATGGGAACTTCGACCCCATCGTAGCCCACAGCTTTCAGTTTTTCGAGAATAGGAAACTCACTTTCAACGAAGTGAGTCGACCACAGCAAGAGGTTGAACCCAATTTTCATAAAACCCGAAAGTAGACAGGAAGATCCAAGCAAGGCAAGCCCTATGGCGCTATGTAATAGAGCCCGAGAAAGAATAGCTTCTTTAAACCCGCGAATAAAACTTGAAGCGGAGTAGAGGTCTGAATAACTAGAGACGGTTGAATAACCAGATAGATTAATAGTGATCGTGAATTTTGTAATAGGGCAACGCTGGGTTAGCAGCATGGAACCCGAGCTTGGGCTCGGAATCGTTCAGGAAGTCGAGGGTGGTCGAGTGACCATCCAGTTCCCTGCTCATGAGGAAGCTCGTACTTACACCGTGGAGAATGCCCCGCTCAAACGGGTCCGTTTCTCCAAGGGCGAGGCCATTTCCACTCGGGACGGATCTCGTATCCAGATCAGCGACATCAAGGAGAAGAGCCATCTCTTCTACTATTATGGTGATGGTGATCTTGAGGTGAACGAGTCTGAGTTGGCCGACTACCTTAGCTTTAATAAGCCTCAAGACCGCCTGCTGGCTGGGCATGCGGATCCGATGGAGCTTTTCGATCTCCGCCACGAGACACTGCGGAGCCAGTTCAACATGCGGAGATCTCGACTACGTGGATTCCAGGGCACTCGGATGGAACTGATCCCCCATCAGCTCTATGTGGCCCAAGAAGTCTCCTCCCGCTACGCGCCTCGCGTGCTGCTCGCAGATGAGGTGGGCTTGGGTAAGACGATCGAGGCTGGTCTGATTCTCATGCGCCTCGTGCTCACTGGACGGGCCAAGCGCGTGCTCATCTTGGTCCCAGAATCCCTGTTGCATCAGTGGTTCGTGGAATTGCTGCGCCGTTTCCAGACGTCTTTCTCGATCTTCGATGAGGAACGTTGCCGTTCGATCGAGGAAGAAGAAGATCGTCAGGGGCCTCGTCCAAAGAAGAAAGCCAAGGCCAAGAAGAAGGTCGTGGCCAAGAAGAGCAAAGATGCGGCTGCCGAGGAAGAGGTAGAGGTAGAAGAAGAGGAGCCAGAGATGGGGCCCGTGAATCCCTTCTTAGAGGAACAGTTTGTCCTTTGCTCGACTGATTTCATCGCGGAGAACGAAGAGCGTGGTCAACAGGTGATCGATGCGGGCTGGGATCTCTTGATCGTTGACGAAGCGCATCATTTGGAATGGTCCTCCACGGAAGTCAGCCCATCCTATGCTCTCGTAGAGAAACTCGCGGAAACCATTCGCTGCTTGATCCTGCTCACGGCGACGCCTGAGCAACTTGGTCGCGAAGGCCACTTCGCGCGCTTGAAATTGCTCGATCCGGATCGCTATCCGGATCTCAAGAGCTTCATGGATCAGACTGCGCACTATGAAGAAATCGCGCGTCTTGCCGATGGCTTGTTAGGCCGCGAGACGATGACGAATGATCATTGGAAGCAACTGAAAACGTTGTTCTCACACTACACTTCAGATGAAATTGCCAATCTCATCGAAGGTGCGGCCATGGAAGATCGTGGATGTCGTGGCAAGCTTCTGGAGGACTTGTTAGACCAGTATGGCACGGGACGCGTCATGTTCCGCAACAGACGCTCTGCCATGCGTGGCTTCCCTGAGCGCAAAGTGAATCTCGTTCCTCTCAAAGACGCCGGTGAGAAAGCCCACATCGAGTGGCTCGCAGAGTTCCTCCGCGAACTGAAGCCAAACGATAAAGTCCTCCTTATTTGCTCGACCCAAGAACGTGTCGAAGCGATCGAAGAAGCTCTGCGTGCAGAGATCAGTATCCGAATGGGGGCCTTCCACGAAGGCATGACTCTCATCCAGCGCGATCGCAGTGCCGCCTACTTTGCTGAAGACGATGGCGCGCAGATTCTTCTGTGCTCCGAGATCGGTAGTGAGGGGCGGAACTTCCAGTTTGCGCATCGTTTGATCTTGTTAGACCTGCCATTGGATCCCGCACTTCTTGAGCAGCGGATCGGGCGGCTGGATCGTATCGGGCAGACAGAGACCATTCAGATCTTCGTGCCGTTCATTGCCAAGACGGGCCAAGAGATGTTGGTTCGCTGGTATCATGAAGGCTTGGATGCCTTCGAGACTTGTCAGCAATCTGGGCATCGCTACGTCAAGCAGTTCGGCGAAACGCTGACTTCTCTAATGGAGAAAGTTGACTCTTCAGGCAGGTTCGAAAAGAAGAGATTCGATACTCTGCTAGAAGAAACATCCGCCTTCCATACGGAAACCGTACGTGAACTCGAAGCCGGGCGCGATCACCTGTTAGAGCTGAATTCATTCCGAGACGAGCCAGCATTGCAGTTGGTCGACGAGATCGCCAAGGCAGACGAGGATCAAGAGCTGGAACAGTACTTCCTTCGCATGCTGGATCACTTTGGCGTCACCGTCGAGGAGTTGCAGCCTCGCGTGTATCATCTCAAGCCAGATCATGTCTACACGGATGGCTTTCCGAATCTACCAGAAGAGGGGATTTCCATGACTCTTGATCGCTCCTTGGCATTGAAGCGTGAGGAGATGCAGTTTCTCACCTGGGATCATCCCATGGTGCGTGGCTCGATCGATCTGTTGTTAGGGTCGGAACAGGGCAACTGCGCCTTCGCCTACATGGACGCCACTGGACCGAAGATGCTCTTCCTCGAGAGCGTCTATGTGTTGGAATGCATCGCTCCAACCCACCTGAATGCAGATCGTTTCTTCCCTGCCACACCCATCCGTGTCTTGGTCAATCACCGGAACGAAGACTACTCCAACACCATCGCTTCGGAGAACATGGGGGACTACATTCGCTCTGGTAAACCGCAGTGGGTTCAGAAGAACATTCACATCTTGCAAGATCTCTTGCCCAAGCTTCAAACGTTTGCCGAGAAGGTTGCTCAGGAACAGGTGCCTGACATTATCTCGGGAAATCGTGTCGAGATGCGGACGCGTCTACGCATGGAGGTCGACCGTCTCCGTCACTTGCGTTCGATCAATGATCACGTGCGGGAGGAAGAGATCGAAATGGCCGAGGCCTGTCTTACGGAATTGGAAACGGTCATGGCGGGGGCAAGGCTCCGGCTGGACTCCATGAGGCTTCTCTATAAGGGAGATGACTGATCCATGGACGAGACGTCCACGCCTGCTCTCGGTCTGCGCTTGGTCGTAGCTCTTCCCTGTGAAGCCGCTCCGATCATTCGCCTTCTGAGTTTGCATCCCATTGCAGGCGAGCATCCGTTCCGTATCTATCATGATGAAAATCGGTTGCATTGGCTGATTGTCAGTGGTGTTGGGCGTCATGCTGCAGGGATCGCGACCGCGTACCTCGCAGGCTTGAGCCAGGCGAATAAAGCGGTTGCCTGGCTGAATGTTGGCGTGGCTGGGCATGCCACGATCTCGCTTGGTGAGATCCGCGCAGCCCATAAGATCACGGACACCACCCTTGGCACGGCCTACTATCCGCCGACCATCTTTGAGGGGATCAAGACCGAAGCCCTCGTCACCATGTCAGAACCCGAGAGCCTCATTGCTGCCAAGATGTTAGTGGACATGGAGGGGAGCGGTTTCTACTCGGCCGCCTCTAACTTTGCGGCGCCTGAACTCGTCCATTGTCTCAAGATCGTTTCTGATCATGGGGTCCAGGCGGGGCAACGTTTCTCCAAGACCGCCGTCACGCTTCTCATCGATAAACAGTTGCCGGCCATCGAGACCGCCGCGGAGCAATTGCTAGACCTTTCCAGCACCTTCGCCACACGCTGGGCCGCTCCTGCTTATCTTAAAGTCGTCCTAGCTGAATACCATTTCGATTCCAAGCAGAAGGGACAACTCCGTCAGTTGCTCCAGCGCTGGCAAGTCTTGCTCGAAGAAGAAGACGTCGTGGCTTACATTTGGAAATACGCCGCCACGGGCCAAGAAGTCATCAACTGCCTCACCGAACGGTTAGGCCGTGTGTCCTTGGGTATTCCGGATCTGTAATCATCTTGCTAGTTTTCTCGGATCTCGACAAACCCGGGTCCGACCTTAATCTGCTTCGGAATAGCTTGTCCGATAAGGTTCGCAACGAATTCATCAACCAGCTCAAGTTTCTCTGGGGTGCTCGTGACACTGAGTTCCGAGCGGGCTTCGTCAAAGTAGGCGTTCCCGCCTTCTTCCAAATCGATCCCCTTGCTCTTCAATATCTCGGAAGCAGTAGGACGCGTTTGAGACATCAGAAGCGCATCTTCAGCAAAGGGATCTGGTGCGGCTTCACCGCTGTTGCCTGAATCGATCGTAGCAAAGAAGGGGGGCACCGCGTAGCGACGGGTCATGAATCTCTCGACGGTCATTTCCTGTGAGACGTAGGGAACTTTGAGAATACTTCCTGTCGACGGGCATTCTATCAATGTCCCCACCGACAACCCTTGCACATCAATCAACGGCCCATCATCGGCGTAGGGCGAGCGAATCAAATAAGCCTGTCCTTTGACAAGAATACCCGCCAGTGGTCTCCGGGAAGCACGACTCAATCCTAACGAGAACTCATTCCCCTTTGACTCCACCAGATCACTCCCCTGCATGTGTTCATGATACTTCTCCTTTGCGGCGGCTCCCCTTTCCTGAAGCTCTTCCGCCGTCACCCACACCACCAAGGTCAACGCAGCAAGGCAAACGATCATCCCAATGTTCAAGTGAGAGGGGCTTTCTTCCATGACGTGAACCCGAACAATAATCAGCGCGCAGATCGAGTCAACCTTAATCGCTAATAAAAGAACGCTAATGACGCAACGATTGACAAATTTCTCTTTCCTAGGCATGGTCCTAGGTCATGCGCGGCATCATTGAGCCGGACCAGCGTATCGTCCTGGAGGGCATCTCCTGGGAGAATTATCTCCAGATTGATGAGATGCTGGGAGAGTCTCGTGGCGTGCGAATGAAATTCGCCGATGACCGGCTCGAAATCATGTCTCCCTCTCGCGCCCACGAACACATCAAAAGTAATATAGGCCGCATGATAGAAGTCTACTGTCGTCGGAAGAAACTTTTCTTCCCAACAGAAGGTTCTGCCACTTTGCGAAGGGAAGGGACGCGTGGCGGGGAGCCCGATGAATCTTACAATTTCACTGAGGGTTCAGAAGAAGCGCAGCTCGTCATCGAAACCGCCCTAACCAGCGGTGGCATCGATAAACTCCATTTCTATCGCAGCCTGAGCATGCCGGAAGTATGGACCTGGGAGGATGACGCACTCTCGGTCTATCACTTTGACTCCAAAGACTATCAGAATGTCAACAAGAGCCAATTTCTCCCAGACCTCGACCTGAGCCTGGTGGAGAGTCTCGCGGATCATCCCTACACGTCAGAAGTCTTGGATCGATTCGAGGAAGCCATGGATAAAGACGGTTAGAATTCATTTCTCTGCTTCTCCAATGCGTTGATTCTGAATCTGAGAGATCTTGGAGTCTAACTGATTCGTCACAACTGTCATGTCATAGGCCCAGTCTTGAAAGTTCCCATAAACCCTCGACAGGTGATAGTATTGTGGCAGAAGAACTCCGAGATAGCCATGTAGCCCCATCGCTCCGCGATAGCTACGCACGGCATTGATGAAATCGCCATCTTGGGCAAACCGATCACCTCACGTTTCTCGCGCTTTCACTCGACCGATTTCTTCGTTCCATTGAACTTGGTAGCGCTGCCTCGATTCTAACATGAGCCTAGCAAACCCCGCCTCGGCACGCAACCAAGGGTTTGAGAGTTTCCATGAGTGCGTTCTTATCGTTCTTAATAGTTGGGGACTGATAGGAACGCGCCCACACGAAAGTGATAGGGCTGCTTGGCGGTAGCGGCTTTCAGGGTGCCCCATCATTCTTATAAGTTGCACATCGCTCACATAGGCATGCTTTACCAACGCACAAAGAGCTAGTCTTGCCTCTTGTCTGACACCGTAATGCGGCCAGTCTAACAAATCAATAAGAGCCTTAATTACAGTCGGCCCGGCGAACTTTCCTTGCCCGATCTTTCCCATCATTTGCTGCATCTTGTCGACTTCGGCAGTGCCTCTAAGCTGGGCCACGAGGGCCATCACCTCTTCCCTGGTTGGAAGCTGGCGGAGCGTTGCTTGAGGCTGTGGATTGGTTGATCGCAGTGATTCTTGCTCACGAAACGACAACTGTTTCAAGGTTATTGCAGCATTCTGGGCGATGAGAGGATTCACATCCTTACAAGCGTCAGCCAATAGGTTGGCCATTCTAGCATCACAATACGCCAACTCAACCAACTCAACCAACGCCCCTACAGCTCCTTGCCTGTGGATCAATTCGGAAGCACCGAGAGTCTCCATGAGATGCGAGAGCACTCTATCCGGAAACCTCAACCCTAGTATCCGCAGAAGCCCGATTGAAGTGCCAGAATTGTGGAAAGAAGAAGGATCCGTTAGGTGAGGGAGGGAACTTTCAAGAACGGCCTCATCCTTCGCATGAAGCAAATAGAGCCCTTCCCGAGTCTAGTAGTAAGGCGAAAACGGAGGACCCTTTTCAAAGTAGGCGATCATCGCATCCCGGGTGACATGAGATTCCTCCATTTGTGAAAGACAAACTCCCACTACCAGAAGTTGCATGTCCGAAGATCGCTCATCGAGCCAGCTTTCGAGGAGGATAGCCCTCGCTTCTTTCTCCCTGCCAATCGAGCCGAGGAAACATCCCTGAGCCACAGGACCGAAATGCGGGACGACATCTCGCCAATTTGATAGTCTCAACCGCCAAGGCTCTCGGTCTTGGTATTTGTCAGGATCGAAGAGTCTGTGATTCTTAAGATCTTCGGCGAAGATTCCCGTCTCAAAGCTTTCTCCCGCTTCCGTCTGAATAATGAGCTGCCGAAGCCTGCTATCCTGACTCTTCGGTCCTGAAAGCTTCCACTCCCAAATCGTGGTCTTTTGATAGAGCTTGATCCCAGTCGAAAGGGCAAAAGCAAGGACGACCACGAGAATGGCAATACGAAACGGCCAACGCATCGACTACCATCAATCCGTTCTGAATCCGTGCAAGAAGAGCCCTATCAGCTGATTCGTTTCCTCTCCCGCTCATTCGCGGACTCGGTGAAACTGCCGCTTGACGAATTTGCCACGTCCCTTTAGATCCATCCCATCGCCTCAACGATGAAACTACTTTACGAGGGTAAAGCAAAGCGGCTTTACGAGACTGAGCAACCGGACGAGTTGCTCATGGAATTTAAGGACGATGCCACGGCCTTCAATGGTGAGAAGAAGGCTCAGTTCGAGAACAAGGGACGCATGAACCAAGCACTCAGCTTGCTTCTCATGCAGCTCCTCGAGAAGAATGGCGTTCCGACACATTTCGTTAGGACCATTAATGACATTCGCACAATCGTTAAGAGTGTGGAAATCATCAAAGTCGAAGTGGTTGTGCGCAACGTGGCCGCTGGAAGTTTGTGCGGCCGGACGTGGTTCAAAGAAGGCGAGGCTCTGAAGGCTCCGATCGTGGAGTATTTCCTCAAGGACGATGATCTGGGCGATCCGATGATCAATGACGATCACATCAGGGAGCTGGACCTCGCCACGGCAGAGGAACTGGCTTTTCTGAAATCGGAAGCGCTGAAGATCAACGAGATCCTTAAGCCATTCTTCCTCAAGACCGGGTTGAACTTGGTCGATTTCAAGTTGGAGTTCGGCCGCTTGAGCACGGATCCCTCAACCATCATCCTGGCCGATGAAATCTCACCAGACACCTGCCGCCTCTGGGATGTGGCCACGGGTGAGAAGATGGATAAGGATCGCTTCCGCCGTGATCTAGGAAATGTTATGGAAAGTTACGCCGAAGTCCTCAAACGCGCCGAAGATGCCGTTCACAGCTGAAGTCTCCGCCAGCCTGGCCAAGCCAAAGAGTTGCCAAGGGCTTCTCTATGCGCCCTTGGACAAACCGCTCACGTTCCGCCAGACCCAGCGTTATGTGTTTGAGCATACCGGGGACGATGCCGCATTGACCGAGTTCATTGGCAAGGTCCTTCTGGATGATGTCTGTCAGGTTCTCCATCTCGGCGATTCGCCAGCGATCGAGGGAGCGGTCTTTCATCTCGACTACGGGATGAAGCCGGGCGCGCTCGACCTCGAGAAGGAAACGATTCTCAACTACCATCGCGAGGTCGCTGACGGCAGATTTGCGATCCAGTCTCTCAAGATCTACAAACGCCTTTACATCTTTGGCGATCCAGGCGAAACCTCGCCAGAACCCTTCATCAAAGACATCGTGAATCCTGCGATTCATACTTGGTCTGTGACGAATGTCCTCTCCTGCGCCTAAGCAAACTTACCGCCACCTCGAACTCCGTTCCCTCGACGGAGAGGCCCTTGAGCGCCTGAGCGTGGACATGAAACTCTCGCTCTCGCGGGCGGACATGGTCGCGGTGCAAGGATACTTCAATGAAGCCGACCGCGAGCCTACGGACGTAGAGTTGGAAGTCATCGCCCAGACATGGAGCGAGCATTGCAAGCACCGGATCTTCGGCGCCCTGATCGAGCACGAACTCGATGGCAAGAAGGAGACGGTCGATGGTCTCTTCAAAACGCATATCAAGGAAGTCACTGAGGCTATTTGGAAGAACAAGCCGGACTTCATTCTCGGCGCGTTTGTGGACAATGCGGGCTTTGTTAGGCTCGATGACAAGATCGCGGTCTGTCTCAAGGTGGAAACGCACAACCACCCTTCAGCGATCGAACCCTATGCAGGCGCAAATACCGGTCTTGGTGGTGTCATTCGTGACATTCTCGGTGCGGGCAAAGGCGCGAAACCTGTGGCCTCGCTCGATGTGTTCTGTTTCGGCAGCCCGGACACCGATTCTGCGGATATCAAGGCGGACGATGTCTTGCATCCGTTAGGTATCATGCGCGGTGTGGTCCGTGGCGTGCGCGATTACGGCAATCGGATGGGCATTCCCACAGTAGCCGGCGCGATCCAGTTTGATCCGGCCTATATTTACAACCCACTCGTCTTCTGCGGCACAGCAGGGACGATCCCGATCAGTGACATTGAGAAAGAAGTTCTCCCTGGGCACAGGATCGTCGCAGTGGGCGGGCGCACCGGCAAAGATGGCCTCCATGGAGCGACTTTCTCCTCGGCGAGCCTAACTACGGATTCTCACGAGGAAGACCAACAAGCCGTCCAGATCGGAAATCCGATCGAAGAGAAGAAGGCCTGTGACTTTGTGCTAGAGGCGCGCGATCGCGGCTTGATCGGATTCATTACGGACTGCGGTGCAGGGGGATTCTCCAGCGCGGCGGGCGAGATGCTCAGCGTCACGGGCGGCGAACTCTACTTGGAGCGTGCTCCTTTGAAAGAGCCCGGCCTTATCAGCTGGGAGATCTTCCTATCCGAGAGTCAGGAAAGAATGGTCCTCGCCGTGGACGAAGCTGTCCTACCAGAGTTACAGGAATTGGCGGAGACCTATGAGACGGAATGCACGGTCCTTGGTCATGCCGATGGCAGTGGTATTCTCAAGGTCTGGCATGATGGCGCTTTAGTGGTCGAGCTGGACTGCGGCAAGCTCCATGAAGCTCCTCGGAGGAATCTTGTCAGTAAATGGGACACGCCGACGTTTCGTGACGACGTTTCTTTGGAAGGTGACACGACCGAACTTCTTTATCAAGTGTTAGGCGATTTCGCCGTCGTCTCACGCGAACCGATCATCCGTGAATACGATCACGAAGTGCAAGGCAACACGTTCCTCAAACCGTTAGCCGGTGCCACGGGCGATGCCCCACAGGATGGCTCTGTCATTCATATCGATGGCAGCAAGCCTATGATGGCCATGGCCTTGGCGGTGCTTCCTGAGTGGGGCAAGACCGCGCCTTACGAAATGGGCCTCGCCTGTGTCGATGAATGTGTTCGTCAGCTCGTGCTCTGTGGTTCAGATCCCACGCGTCTTGCTCTGTTAGATAATTTCTGCATGGGCAATCCGGATGACGAACGCGAACTCGGGTGCCTCGTGGAGACGACGAAAGGCATGGCCGAAGCGGCGCTCTTCTATCAGGCACCCTTCATTTCCGGGAAGGACTCGTTCTACAACTACTTCGAAACGAAAGACGGTCCTATCTCGGTTCCTGTCACGCTCCTGATCAGTGGGCTCGGCATCATTGATGATCGCAAGCAAGTCGTCGGCAGTAGCATCCGTCATGCGGGTAGCGTTCTCTTCTTGTTAGGCAAGATGGGAACGGACCTCGGTGGCAGCGTCGCTGCTCGGGTTCAAGGCATTGTCGATGCGAGGGTTCCGAAATGCGATCTCGCAACCAACTGGGCGCGCTACCAGAAGCTCTACGAAGCGCTCGGCAAAGGAATGGTTCTGTCAGGGCACGATGTCAGCGAAGGCGGCTTGGCAGTCACGCTGGCTGAGATGGCTTTCTCCATGAAAGCTGGGATCGAGATAGATGCTTTCTTTAGCAAGAATCAACTCTTCGCGGAAACGCCCGGCTGCATGGTCATCGAGGTCGATGCCACGGAAGCCGATGATGTCGCCGCGCTCTTCGGGGAAGATGCCCAGCAGATCGGCAAGACTACTTCCGCGCATCAGAAACTCGTGATCGGTGAACTGATCAACGAAGACCTAACGTCACTCAAAGAACGATGGCAACACGGCCTAACGCCTTACTACTAAAGTTCCCCGGCACGAACGCGGACGAGGAAACGGCGCGCGCTCTGCGTGAGGTCGGTTTCAACACGCGGACGGTGCCGATCACGCGCGTGACTCGGGAAGACTTCGCCGACACTCAGTTGGGCGTGCTCTCCGGGGGGTTCAGTTACGGTGACTATGTCATGGCTGCACGTTTCGCGGAGCTGGAGATCGAGCGACGTCTCGGCGATACACTGACCACGTTCCGTGATAATGGTGGTTATTTGTTAGGCATCTGCAACGGCTTTCAGATTCTCATGCGCCTCGGCCTTCTGCCCAAGGGGAGTTTGGTGGATAATGTCAGTGAGCGCTTTGTCTGCAAATGGGTGCCATTGAAGAAGGAAGTCACCGACTCGCCTTTCCTTCACGCCTTGCCGGAGAATTTCGAACTGCCGATCGCGCATGGCGAAGGGCGGCTCGTGACGAAGAACGAGGAGGATGCGGCTGCCTACGTGAAGGACGGCCTGGCGGCGATCACTTACGGTGAGGATGTGAATGGGTCTTACCAACGCATCGCTGGCATGCAGGACTCGCAGCGTCGGGTCCTTGGACTGATGCCACACCCCGAACGCTTCATTTATCGCGAGCAACACTATGATCGCGATTGGGACAAGGTCGAACACGGATGGGGCCATTACCTCTTCCAATCGATCCACCAAACCATCACGGCCTAACGGATCTCTATGAGCACTCCCTTCACATACAAAGACGCAGGCGTCGACATCGAGGAAGCCGCCGCCCTCGTGGGGGACATCGGTAAGCTGCGTATGCGCACCGAAGCCAAGCGACAGCTTTTCCAAAGCTTCGGCCTCTTCGCCGCTGGCTTCGACCTCAGTTCTTACAAAGAGCCCGTCATCTTCACCGGTTGCGACGGCGTCGGCACTAAGTTGAAAGTTTTGTTAGAACGGGACGAACTCGAGATCGCTGGCAAGGATCTCGTGGCTATGAATGTGAACGATGTTCTCACGGCGGGCGCGGATCCTATCATGTTTCTCGACTACGTCGGTGTCGGCAAGATCGACAAGACAAAGATCAAGCGCGTCATCGCGGGCATGGTTGATCATCTTGAAGCCTGCGGCTGCATTCTTGCCGGAGGCGAGACCGC
Source organism: Verrucomicrobiales bacterium (assembly GCA_047616785.1). Taxonomy (GTDB): domain Bacteria; phylum Verrucomicrobiota; class Verrucomicrobiia; order Verrucomicrobiales; family DEV007; genus JAACDM01. Next base: position 40,402 of record JBLHHN010000001.1, on the reverse strand, counting down.
TGAGATGCCTGACATGGTCGAAGAAGGCATGATCGAGCTATCTGGCTTCTGCATCGGCGCCGTAGAGAAGAAGGATCTCATTGACCCTAGCACGTTAGCTGTGGGCGATGTGCTCATCGGCTGCGCTTCAGACAGTTTCCACGCCAATGGCTGGAGTTTGGTGCGGCGCGTTCTTGATACGAAGAAGGTCGATTTGTCGGATGACGAGTGGCACGAGCTTCTCGCGCCGACCCGTCTCTATCACGAAGAATGTGATGCGCTCAAAGCCGCTGGCATCAAGGCGAAAGCCATGGCCCACATCACGGGTGGCGGCTTCCCTGAGAATCTTGAGCGCTTGTTAAATAATAAAGGGGCTCAGATTAAACTTCCGGTGTGGGAGAACGGCCCGGCACAGAAGATATTGCACTACATTGAGGACGACGAAGCCATCCGGACATTCAACATGGGCTTCGGTTGGGTCGTCGGAGTGTCACCTGACGAAGCTGATGCTGCGGTGCGCGCCATGCCACGCAGTCAAGTGTTAGGCGAGATCACGGCTGAATCCTTTCACGTGGAGATAGCTTAACCCATGAGTGACAAACTTCAGCATGAATGCGGGTTGGCCTTCATTCGGCTGCTGAAGCCGCTGAACTACTTTCAGGATAAGTACGGCCGCGCTCTCTACGGATTTCAGAAGCTGTTTCTTCTCATGGAGAAGCAACACAACCGAGGCCAAGACGGCGTCGGCATCGGTTGCCAGAAGATGAATGTCCCGTTAGGGCAACCTTATCTGTTTCGTCGACGCTCTACCCGGAAGGATTCTCTGTCCTTCGTCGTCAACAAGGAGCTCGCAAAGTTCGATGACCTCTGCGCGAAAGGGATTATTGATCCCAAGGATCCTGACAGTATTAAGAAACACTTCGATTTCGGAGGCGAGCTTCTCATCGGGCATCTTCGTTACGGTACCTCGGGCTTGTTTAACGAAGGCTCCTGCCATCCTTTCGTCCGTCGCAGCAACTGGCCAACCAAGACCTTGATGGTCTGCGGGAACTTCAACATGACCAACGCCCCTCAGTTGGTCGAAGGACTGATCGATCGCGGCCAACACCCAGTCTTCGGCACCGATACTCAGACCGTGCTCGAAGAGATTGGCTTTCATCTCGACGAGCAACACACCGATCTCTACCGCGAATTTCGCGATAGCGGCGTGAATGGGCGCGATATTCCCGCGAAGATCAGCGAAAGGCTGGACATTCCCGGCCTGATCAAAGTGTCAGGAGAAGTCTGGGATGGTGGCTACTGCATCGTCGGTGCCATCGGCAATGGGGACGGCTTTGTCATGCGCGATCCTCATGGCATCCGTCCCTGCTTCTTCTACTGCTCGGACGAACTCATCGCTTTCGCGTCGGAGCGCGTGGCCTTGATGACCGCGTTCGATGCTGAGCAGGACGAAGTCTGCGAACTCCCTCCCGGTCATGTCGCCGTGGTGAAAGCGTCCGGTGAGATCACGTTTAATGAGTTCTGCCCTGTGCGGAAACATACGCCTTGTTCGTTTGAGAGAATCTATTTCTCGCGCGGCAATGACCCTGACATCTATCGCGAACGCAAAGCGTTAGGCGAAGCGCTCGTTCCTCAGATTCTCAAGTCCATCAACAACAACCTTGAGCACACCGTGCTCAGCTTCGTGCCGAACACGGCTGAAGTCGCCTACTACGGCATGATGGAAGGTCTGCGCAAGCATCGCCGACTGGAAGTGAAGGAAAGCCTCCTGTGCGCGATGAAGAGCGGCAGTTTGAACGAGGAAATGATCGATGAACTCATCCTGCGGAATTGGCCTCGGGACGAGAAGATTGCGCAGAAGGATATAAAGTTGCGCACCTTCATCAGCCAAGAGAAAGGTCGCAATCAGTTAGTCTCTCACGTCTATGACATCACCTACGGTGTCGTGCAGCCGAGGGACAATCTCGTCGTCATTGATGATTCGATTGTTCGCGGCACGACCTTGAAGAAATCCATTCTCAAGATCCTTTCTCGCACGAACCCAAAGAAGATCGTCATCGTTTCCACCGCCCCACAGATTCGCTATCCGGACTGTTACGGAATCGATATGTCAGAATTAGGCAAATTCATCGCCTTCCAGGCAGCGATCAATCTGATCAAATCACGCAGTGAGTATGCCCTGGTCCAATCGGTTTACGAAGACTGCCTGGCCGAGCTTAAGAAGCCTCTAGGAGAGATGCGAAATGCGGTCCAACGCATTTACGAACCCTTCACGGACGACGAGATTTCTGATCAAGTCAGCCAGATAGTGAAACCCCAGGGCACCTCCTGGCATGGTGAAGTGCAAGTCAGGTTCCAGACCATCGAGAACATGCGCAAAGCTCTTCCGAATAATTCAGGAGCCTGGTACTTCGACGGCAATTATCCGACTCCCGGCGGCTACGCGGTGGCCAATCGCGCCTTCGTCCACTACTACGAGAAACGCGACGGCCGCGCCTACGATTTGCCGTTGTAGCTTTCTTTCGCCTGACAAGAGAGCGTCATCAATCTTTCTCGCTCTTTTGATAGTTCATCGAACGCCTCTTCGCGCTGACAGATCTCAGCATCATCCAGTTCACCGGCGTTCTTTAAACGCGCCAATTCCCATCGGGCGTGCATGAGGTAATGACTGAGCGCTAGAGGTCCTGGCCGATCGACGAAACCCGCTTGGTGATGCCAGTGTTGGCTCGGCTCGTTTCCGACCGCGTAGCGGCTTCGAAGACAGCCCTTTCCGTGCGCTCGCAGCGCCGCACAGGCGGCGCCCAACAAGGCCTGGCCGAGGCCCTGCCGCTGCCAGGCTTGATCGACAAGCAGCAAGCGTTGCTCTGGTCCGGGCACATCTTCGGGATCGAGCGTCAGATTAGGCTGAGTGTCTGCGATCAACGTCGCTCCGATCAGTGCTCCTGATGTCGTGTCGATCGCCACCCGTGAGGCACGGTTGATTGGCCCACGGGTTTCGTTGAGGAAACCTGCGATATCTTTCGAAGCGGTCTCAATGATGTCTTCAAATAGACTATCACAGAACTCGTAAGTTTCAAGAAAGGCAAGAACGTAGAGGTCCAACATTGGCTGATGATCTGTGGCTGCGTCGATCTCTGTCACACGCACATTCTCAATGACTCGTTGCCTCGGAGTTTCATCAGATAGATCCAAGAACGTCATGACGGAATGATGACCAGGCGTGATGTGCGCGAGCCCATCACCGTACTCATATTTCCAGCCTAGCCGATGAGGCATTCTTTCGAAGGACTCCATCGTCATCTTTTCATGTCGGCTTTCCATGGTTGTGTTCGTTTCGCTGCTTGGCTTTTCTAGACGAACCTTCGATACTTGGCGAATGTCTGCGTCAAGTTTCTTATTGTTTTACACCTTCTTGGTCATCTCTCTCACTTCATACGCAGCTGAGAACCCAGGCAAGCAGGGCAATGGCAATCACACGGTCGGTCCCGAATACAAGATCGATCCTGACCTGACCGATCAGGGTAATCCCAAAGGAAAGAGTTTCGAATTCAAGATGCGCTTGGCGGATAGCAAGATCTTCCGTGGAGATGATCCCACGTTGGAGCCTGACAAGAAGCCGGTGCGCATGGAGCGGAAGATCTTTGTGTATGTGCCAGCCGTTTATAAAGATGGGACCAAGGCGCCCATTCTTGTTACCCATGATGGTCCTGGTCGTCTCGATCTCGTCCGTCATGCTTTGGACAACCTAACCATTTCAAAAGACAAAGACCGTCGATTGCCAGCCTTCATTGCCATCGCCGTTCAGAACGGTGGGAATGATGGAAAGAACAGCGAGCGTGGTCTCGAGTACGACACGATGTCCGATCGCTTCGCCCGTTTCATCAACGACGAAGTGCTAGCTGCCGTCCTGAACAATGCGGAGATCAAAGCGGCCTATCCTAACATCGCCTTCACAGACAACCCTTGGGGGAAAGCCTCCATGGGGTGCAGCTCAGGTGGCGCTGCTGCCCTGACCATGGGTTGGTTCCGCCCGGATTTGTTTCGTCGACTGATCACCTATTCAGGAACGTTTGTCGATCAACAAGACAACGATGCTCCTGAGGAATCGCAGTACCCTTTCGGTGCTTGGGAGTATCACTCTAGCATGGAGCTAATCAAAAATAGCGAGAAGCAGCCGCTACGTATCTTCACCCACGTGTCTGAGAATGACAATGGAGCCAACGCATCAGAAAAGGGCCACCACAACTGGGTCATGGCCAATCTGCGCACCGCTGACGCACTCGAAGCGAAAGGTTACGACTATCGCTATGTCTTCAGCAGCGGCACTGGGCACTGTGATAAACGAGTTTTCGAACACACTCTAGCAGACACGCTTGTCTGGATGTGGCGCGGCTATGAAGGTGAGTGATTGCTGTCACTTTCCGAAGCCTTCGATAGCCCATTCGCGTCCGGCACAAGAGATGACCTTGGTGTGTCCATGCATTCCGGCGCCGCTTTGGAAACTCGTATCCTGACATTTGAAAACGTGACTGGTTTTCTTCACCAGACGATGCGTTGAGAGATCGACGAGAAAGACGTCTGCATGGTTCTTTCCGCCGGTGTTGGCGAAGCCGATCAGCTGGATCGCGCCGTGATCGTCGACGATCAGATTAATGTTCTGATAGGATGGGAGCTTTGGATCGAACCATTTCGAACGGTCTGCATCTGCCGCATCCCAAGAGTGCACTAGCGTAAACTGACAGTCGTCAGCTTCGAGTGGACGGTTGTTCGACTCGTAGAAATCGATCGTAGCTGAATCCCAAGATCCGACCGCGAGCAGATGTTTCTCTCCCATCTTCGCGAGCCCAACGGCTCCGGCGGTGGAACGCTTCACGGGACCCTCACGTTTGATCTCAATGAAAGGTTTGATCGTCTCTTCCTTTAATTGATCGATGTCGAGGATCCACACGATCGAAGTGTCTTTCTTTTCATTGTCTTCAATTCCGACTGCCAGGAAACGTCCTGCGATTTGAATCCCTCCGGCATGTTTGTAAGGCTTCGGCAGAAGCGTTTTCCGCGTGGCGGAGACAGCACGGCGTTTGTCATCCAGTCGGACTAGCATCAAGTAGGACTCCTCATCGGAGCTTCCGCTAAGAATCGCGTGAGGCACTCCTTGAATGGCGGCGAGCTGAATTCCTTGGAAATGACCGCCTGGCGGAATCGCGTCGTCGATGCTGGTGCAGTCGAATGGAGCAGATTGCTTGGGAAGCGATTCTAGCGCCTTTGCCAAATCGCCTGCGTTCACATTCCATGGGAAGAGCAGTAAGAAGAGAATTCTAGCACTCATTGAAACTGATTGTGTGACCCCTGCTGAATAGCTTCAGCGGCACGCAACCACGCAGAGAGTTTGACCCGACGCTCCACCGAGACTTGGGAATCTTCGAGCAAGGGCTCAATGGATTCGAAGGCTGCGGGCGCGCACACCTCGATCAGCTTCGGAAGGAATCCTGCTTCCTCCCCACCCTTTGCGAGGACTTCGGCAAACTGTGAAGCAATCGGGACTTCTGGGCCATGCATGCTGAAGCCCATGACCATCTCTGTTTCCTTGTCCACGGCGATCGTGACGCGAGGGAAGTAGGGCCTTTCCCAATCAGCCATTGGCTGTGGAAGTGCCATGGCGGCAATTTGCCAAGTGCCAGCCTTAACGGGCACAGCATTGACACGGTGCTGCAGAAGATCATCCGCCTCACCGACGTCTGATTCGTGGGCCACCGGCATCTCAGCTTCGGTCCGTTCCCAATCAGCATCATTGGCAGGATCACCGCCGTCGCGGAGTGCGAATGTGGGGATGATAGGGAGATGATTTGGGCCCGGAATATAATCGTCTTGGTGAGCCTCGAAATCGTAGGTTCGATAGTGTGCAAGAGAGGCGTGGGCTAACAAGACTAGAAGACGCGCTTCCTCTTTCTCGATGAACCAAGGGCTGCACATGGGGCGAATCGAACGAAAGTTGGCATAGGGCCGTCCTTTGTTGGGCGGATTCGGCAAGTTCAGGCGCTCCCGTATCTCGAGGTCTTCGGGCTCAAGTCTTCCCTTGGCTACATACTCTATTTCTAGCATACGGTTGCGGAACTGCAGCGCTTGAATGTCCGTCTCATTCGTGATGATAGTGTCATTCCAAAACTCAATACCTTCCGGTTGGAGGTAGAGGTGAACGCCGTACACCTGACGAGAGTTGCCCAGGATCGAACCGATGAAGGTGTCTCCGCTCACCGGATCGACCAAGCCGAACCAATCGCCATCATAAAGTTTCTTCCAAGGAGCCACTTTTTTCACCGCATCAGCGGCTTGGTGAAGTTCCCGCCAAAGGTCCTCTGAGACTTCCGGGACGACCAGTTCCTTGGCGGGATGATCAGACCTGGCGTCTTCATTTTGAAAATCGAATTCCTCTTGATTGCTCATGTTGTGATGGTCCTAACGTGCTCCACGTTCGTCAATCAAGATTCGTTTACCATGAGGCATCGGAACGAGCCTATTCAACGATCTTAGGGTTTCTGCTGGCACGACCAACTCTTAAGGTTTATCACCATTACTATGACTTACTCACGCCGTTCCTTTCTGGCTACGTCCGCCATGTCTTTCACCGCGCTCTCAACCTCCAATGTGCTGGGGGCCAATGAGAAGATCCGTCTTGGAATGATCGGGCTGGGTGGCCGTGGCATGGGCTCAGCCAAGTGGTTTGGTGGGATCCCAGGAGTGGAGATCGCGTATCTCTGTGATGCGGATTCTAAAGCCGTGGATCGGGCCAAGAAATCCTATCCGAATGCCAAGACCACTCAGGACCTGCGCAACGTCATTGAAGACAAAGACATTGATGCCGTGGTCGTCTCCACCTGCAACCACTGGCACGTCCTCGCGTCGGTGTGGGCTTGTCAGGCGGGCAAAGATGTCTATGTGGAGAAGCCCATTTCCCACAATATCTGGGAAGGGCGCAAGTTGGTCGAAGCGGCTCGCAAGTATGATAGGATCGTGCAGGGCGGCACGCAGCAACGCAGCGATGAATTGCAGAGCGAGATCAAGGCTTACCTCGATTCTGGTGAACTCGGAAAGATGAAGTACGTTCGATGCAATCGTTATGGCATGCGTGATAGCATCGGCAAACGGCAGACGCCTTTGACGCCTCCGCCTACGGTCGACTATAATCTTTGGTTAGGCCCAGCTCAGGATCTGCCGATCTATCGCGAGAAGTTTCACTACGACTGGCACTGGGATTGGAATCTCGGCAGTGGTGAGCTCGGGAACTGGGGACCGCACATCATTGATGATCTTCGTAACGTCGTCTTCCGTGACAAGATCGCGTATCCCAAGCGCGTGCTTGCTGGTGGCGGTCGCTTCGGGTGGGATGATGCGGGTAATACGCCTAACACACACTTCATTTACATGGACACCGGTGACGTCCCCGTCATCATGGACGTGCACAATCTGCCTCGCGCTAAAGGCGTCAAGGGTGGTGACATTTACAAACGCCGTCGCACTGGCAGTTTCCTTGTCATCGAGTGTGAGAATGGCTACTATGCTGGTGGTCGCGGCGGCGGCCGTGCCTACGATCAGGAAGGCAAGGAACTCAAGAAATTCAAAGGCGACGGTGGCGGTGCTCACGCGCAGAATTTCATCGATACCCTGCGTTCGCGAAAGAAAGAGCAACTCAATGCAGAGATAGAGGACATCCACTATTCCAGCGCTTGGTGTCACTTGGGCAATATTTCCTATCGCCTAGGAGGTGCCTACGAGAAGGGAGAAGCCGAGAGTCGGATCAAGGATTTCGCTCCTTGGAACCACGTCCTGGATGACTTCCACACGCACTTGGATGCCAACGAAGTCGATGTGGCCAAGGCCAATATTCAACTTGGAGCGATGTTAGAGATCGACGCTGAGAAAGAAACCTTCACCGGGCCAAGCGCGACCATGCCAGCTCTCAACCTTCTCCGCCGCGATTATCGCACTGGATTCGAGGTTCCTGAGAACGTCTAGGTGAATACCTGGCGTCTTTATCTTCTTCTCGTCATCGGGATTTCATCGGCATCTGCCGAGCGAGATCCTATTCGGCTGACCCATGGCCCGATGCTGGGTCATGTTACTTCAGAATCCGTTAGGGTTTGGGCGCGTACGTCCGATCCTGGCGCGTTCACCGTAAAGTATGGCTCAGATGAGGGCATGGGGCAGCAGAACGAAGGAGGGACCGATCTCGCCAGTGATAACACGGGTTCAGTGACGTTGTCAGGGCTTGATGCGGACACCTCCTATCACTATCAGGTGTGGGTGAATGAGCGTCCACATGGACACCCTGGCACTTTCCGCACGTTGCCGAGCGCCGACCAGAGTCGTCACCCGGAGAACAATCCGAAGGGACTCTTCAACTTCCGTTTCGAAGTCGGTTCCTGTGCGAATCAGAATCCTCTCCACGGAGTCGGCCATCGTTTGCCAACCTACGAGAATCTGAATCGTGACTGGGCGGACAAAGTCCATTTCCACATCATGAATGGCGATTGGCTCTATGAAGAGCTGCGCGAGTATCCGCCCGAGGCCTGGCGCTTGATACAAGGTGTGGATACGCTTCCATCCACGGTGCAGACGATGCCGACAATCGTGGGCGTCTGGGAGAACTACAAACTCTACCTCGATCGCGGTGTCGACTTGGCCAAGTGGCACCGCAATGTACCAAGCTATTTCACATTCGATGATCACGAATTGGTCAATGATATCTGGGGCGCGGGTAGCGAGGGCAAGCGCCACCGCCGCTCGGTCTTTCGGGATATTGGCACTCGCGCTTGGTACGACTATCTCGGCTGGGCCAATCCCGTGGAGCATGCCCAGCGAGTCCATTTCGGGCAAAGTGAAATGACTAAAGATAGCAAATTGCTAGTCGATCCCGATGCCGACTTCACCAAGTTGCCTCTAGAGACCATGCTGAACTTGCATGTGCATTGGGGGACTAAAGAAGCTGGCGTCAACGACATGCGCTATGACAACGACGAGGGGCACAAGAATTCCTATGTCTACGGGATCGATAAGGTGATAGATAAGTGCACGTTAGAGCTTCACATGCCTGCCAAAGTCACCAGTAAGGTGTCTTACTCGATTGGGCGAAGCAGTTACGGAAAGTTCCGCGTGGCCAATTGCGAGTTTTACCTCCTCGACACGCGCGGAGCACGTGACATGCACGACGTCCGTCAACGGGACAAGCCTGGCCTGTCCATGCTTGGAACGCAGCAGCGTGACTGGTTGTTAGACTCTATGAAGGCAAGCGATGCGGATTTCTTCTTTCTCACCTCATCCGTGCCCTTCATGATCCCACACAGCGGTGCTGGCGGATTCGAGGCCGACAATGAGAACAAAGAAGAAGCTTGGACTGGCTTCTTCGACGAACGCGAGAAGTTGATCAACGCATGGGAAGAGATGGGCAAGAAGGTGTTTGTCATGACGGGTGATCTTCATCACAGTTTTGCGATCAAGATCACAGGCAATGTCTGGGAGTTCTGCTGTGGTCCTCACAACAGTGTCAATCACGTGCCCAAACTCGACGAAAGCGATCGCCCCGCCACCGGCAAATGGACCTTTGGTCCGCGCGAATGCGACATTCGCTGGAGTTCTTACATTCTACCCGATCTCCCGCGTCTGGAGCGTTTGTACCCATATTTCTGCATCGTCCAGTTGAACAACGTCTTCAACATGCCGCAGAAGCTGGGTGAAAAGCGTCTCGTCGCGTATCCACATCCGCAGGTCATCTTTCAATACTACGATGGCCGCACCGGAGAACTTGCCTACGCCGAATCGATCTCCACGGATCGGTGATTGAACGAACTCGGTTGTTGCTGCGAGATGCAGTGGAGCGCGCCGCCTTCGTGAACGATATCGAGGCATTGCAATGGAATGATCTCACGATCCCCAAAGAGCTCTCCAATGATGCCGCAGCCGAGTGTGTCGGACTTCTTGTGGCCGAAGACGGGCACGATTACGGCGGTGTTCAGGATGAGGAAATTGACGTAATTGGCAGGGAGCACGGGCAGCCGCCAGCCTGGCACTTCGTCGATCTTCGGAAGTGGGACCTCGATGATCTCCATCTTGGAGCCGTCAGGTGTGCGGACATCCTGCAAACGTTCGCGGTTCTCATGCAAGATGCGATGGTTAGGGCTCTTGGAGTTCTTTTCCCAGGAGAGCACGATGGTGCTGTCACTGACGAATCGGGCGACGTCATCAATGTGGCCATCCGTATCATCTCCTTCGATGCCCTGGCCTAACCAGATGATCTCTTGCATGCCTAACATCGCCTTCAATCGGGCTTCGATATCTTCTCGGCCAAGATCGGGGTTCCGGTTAGGGTTGAGGAGCACGGCTTCGGTGGTCAGAAGTTGGCCATGGGTATTCACCTCGATAGAGCCTCCTTCAAGAATCATGCCGCCTTCGAAAATGGGTAGCTCTAACGTATCGGCGACTCGCTTGGGAATCTGATTGTCCAGGGCATAGGGACCGAACTTGTCACCCCAGCCATTGAATCCCCAGTCCGTGATGGCGAGACCTCCTGTCTCGCGATGTTTGACAAAGATCGGGCCATGGTCGCGGCACCAAACATCATCGTTAGGATGCGCATAGAGTTCTGCACGATCCATGATGGTATCGGCGGCTTGCAAGGCACGCTCGATCTCTGCATGCACTTCAGGCGCGGCATTGATGCGAACGATCTCATGCCGACTGATCGCTGCCGCGATGGAAGCGAACTGCCGCTCAATCAGCTTGTCTTGATCGGGCCAGGATTCCGGATGAGTCGGCCAGGAAAGCCAGATGGCTTCCTGCGGCTCCCACTCGGCGGGCATTTGGTAGCCCATTGCATCGGGCGAAGGGCTCACACCTAGCGATGCGTGCGGCGCAATTGCGCATTGCTAGGCGTCCGGCCATGAAGGCTCGTCTTCCGTAGCATCACCTTCTTCCGGCGAATGGTGAGGCGACTTCCTTCGGCCAGCGCGGTCGCGCGGCGGAGAAGGCGACGCTTCTTCTTCATGATCGTAATCTTGTTAGGCACGCGGCGCTTGGCAGGCCTGCGCTTTCTGATACGCTTCTTCTTCTCGCGCTTTGGACGATCCCCTTTCTCTTTCTCCGTCTTGGCGGCGCCGGGAGATCCCTGTGATCTGGTTGCGGGCGGAAGTGTGGAGTTGGAAGATCCTAAGCGTAGCTCGCCGGTGCTGAACTCGATGACGTAGCCCTCACGGATGAGCCAACGCAAGTCTTTGAGGAACTCGATCTCTTCAGGAGTCGGCTCGCTCCCTACCTGTGTGGTGGCGTTAGGGACAAGCGCAGTGACCAGCTTGTTCAAGTCCTGCTTCTCATTGTCACGGATGTATTGAACAATGGACCGGATACGTGGCGAAACGTCAGCCTTGCTGAGACCACGTGGGCGAGACCGCGCGACATACGTTTCCTTGCGACCGATCTTGAAGAAACGAAGCCCCGTCTTCTCTAGCATTGGACTGACATTTCTCACCATGGGCATTGGGAACTTGGTCAGTCGCTCGACGTTTCGCGTGAGCATGTTGTGAAGGGCAGGGGAGATCAGCTTGGGGCTGATGACGCCATGTACCGTCGCCTCTTTCACTTTGACGAAGGTCTCGGCACCGTGCGTTTTCACGAAATGGGCCTCTGCTTCACTGAAAGTCTTGAAGACAGGAGCCTCTTCGCCCTCGGGCGTCTTGAGGTAGGTGTATTGAGTCGATTTGGTGAGCGAGGATTTCCATTTCTCGATCGTTTCCTCATCACGCCGCATCTGAATCTTCCGCTTGTAGGCGTCAATGTGCATGCGGCTGTAGCGGGCCTGGTGCAGGTCAATGATGCTCTTCTGATAAGAGTGGAAGTTGGGCGGGCCTAACAAAGCGCCAGTAAGGCCACACACCGCGATGACGGCGAAGTTCCCTTTGGGAGGATCCACCGCGATCTCTTCTCTCTTGTAGTAATCGTCAAAGAGGCCGCCTGAACGTAGATGGCGAAGCGCTTCGTCCGTGGCGGTCCATAGAGACTGATCGAGCGTGCACTCGATCAATTCTATTTGGGTCGTCTCCGGCTTTAGAGTGAAACGCGCATGATAGCGTTCAGGGCCACCCAGCACGAGTCGAGCAAGATCGAAGATAGGATAGGAGCGCCCGGTCATCTTGATCTGCTTGGCCACAGCCTCGACGCCAAGAACGTCAGGAAACAATTCGATGTCTAGAAGTTCGTAGAGTGGCGGACGCTCTGGACGACGTTCTTGTGGAGGACCATCACGACGCGGACGATCCGAGCGCTGGTTGCCGCGCATGTCACCGCCGCCGCCTGTGCCACCCTGTGGACGACGAGATCGATCTCCTCCGCCTCCACCACCGCCTTGAGGGCGAGGCCGATCTCCCCCTTCTCGTCCATGGCCGCCACCACCGCCGCCTGTGCGTGGTCCGCGACCACCACCGCCGCCAGATCTCTGACCACCACGGTCTGAACTAACATTGCCTTTATCGAAGATGTCGAAACGGCTCGGTTTATCCAGCTCATCAACCCACTGAGGTTTGAGCTGAAAGTCGTTAAGATTGATGGGGGCGGAATCACTCATGTTACGTGTGGTAAATCGCGTTCAGGTCCGGGCAATAATCCGATCTGGATCGCTTGGCAACCATAATCCAAAGGGATAAAACGCACTTTTATGATGGGCAACAGGGGGCGCGATCAGGTAATTTGGGTGTCTAGAACGTCACACCTACCCCTTTGTCATGAACTCGAAAACCCTCTCCGCCTCCTTTGGCCTACTTGCCTTCCTTCACGCCACATCATCCGCACAGCTCACCATCACCGAAGTGGTGGCGATCGCCGTCGCCGATGAGAAAGGCAAAGAACCCGAACTCTTCTTCGATGAGGACGGCCAAGTTTCTGATCTCATTGAGATCCACAATGCTGGCACAGAAATGATCTCGTTGTCCGGTTATGGCATGACGGATAGGAAGAACGATCTCCGTCGTTGGAAATTCTCTGGCAACCAACGGATCGACCCAGGTGAGTACCTTGTCGTCTATGCTTCAGGGAAGAACAAGACAGGCCTCTTTGCCAGTGTGCCACACACGAATTTCAAATTAAGCCGCGGGGGCGATTATCTGGCGCTCGTCGACCCTGACGGAAATGTCCTTGATGAGTTCGATCCGCTTCCAAAGATGTATGATCGCGTGTCGTATGGGCATGAGGGCTACATGACGCGCGCGACGCCCGGCGCTGAGAACAGCGCTGCTCTGGATCTGCCTAGCACCAATGTGAAATTCAGCATCAAGAGTCAGACCTTCCGCGGTGACCTCACTCTCGAGCTGACCGCGAACAACTTGCCAGAAGGTGCTAGGATCGGTTACACGGACAATCGCAATCTCCCTGAAGAATCCCTTTTCTCGCCACCCAAATGGTATGACGGCCCGATCACGATTAATTCGACCACTCAGATTCGCGCTCGCGTCTTCGAGGACGGCAAATTGCCCAGTGAAGTGGAGACCGAAACGTATGTGAGAGTGAGCGATGAACTCGCCGACTGGAGTTCGGACCTTCCTGTCATTGTCCTCGATAACAATGACCAAGGTCTTCCGACGAAGACAAGGTTCATTCCGGCTTCGTGGATGATCCTCGAGCCGAAAGATGCCGGTGAAGGCGAGGCAAAGCGCACGAACCTTGCGCAGGTCGCTGACTTGCACACCCGCGCAGGGATTCGTTCCCGTGGGTCCAGTACTTCCGGGAATGCCAAGAGATCACTCGCGATGGAAGCTTGGTATGATGATGCCAACTGGGCAGACAAAGATATCGCACCGTTAGGATTGCCTGCGGATTCGGATTGGGTTTTGAGCGGACGGATGGTATTCGATCGCGCGTTGATGCGGAATCCATTCATGTACGAGATGTTTCGCCAAATGGGGCGATGGGCCCCACGCACGCGCTTTGTGGAAGTCTTCATGAACCTGGATGGCGACGATCTGGATGCGAATGACTACTACGGTGTCTACGCGTTCATGGAGAAGATCAAGATCGCGGATGATCGTCTGCAGATCACACCTGCAGACGGTGGGAAGGACGGAGGCTACATCGTGAAAGTGGACCGCACCAGTGGTGTGGCAGGAGACAAGACTTTCTCGGCCGGTGGCGATACCTTCGTGTGGGTGGAGCCGCAAGGGGCTGACAATGTGACCACGCAGCAGAACAACGGTTTGAAAGGTTACATGGATGACGCGATTGAAGCGATGAAGGGTGATGATCCAGAGAATCCGGAAACAGGCTATCGCACTTTCATTGATACCCAATCATGGATCGATGAGTACCTCGCACGCACGCTGACGCGTGATCCTGACGGGCTGCGCTTGAGCACCTACCTCTATCAGCCGGTCAATGGAAAGCTCTTCTATAGTCCTATTTGGGACTTTGATAGAACGATGGGCTGTGACTCGGATGCCAGAGCTCGCGACCCCAAGGCTTGGGTTTCCTACTTTGCCAATCAAGGCATGTGGAAAAATCTCCTGGGCACTGGAGTGAATAGGAAGGGTGGCGAAGCGAGAATGCCCGAATTCTGGCAGGAGTGGATTGATCGTTATCATGAGCTGCGGAGGACCGTCTGGGCTGAGGAGAACATGAACAGCATCATCGATTCCATGGCTGCCGAGATCCGCGAAGGTCAAGTGCGGAACTTCGAACGCTGGGCTTCGACACGTCCTCCAGGTGACCGCTCGGGTGCGGAGTTCAATGGTGGAGATGATACTTGGGAAGGTGAGGTGACGCATTTGAAAGGCTGGCTCAAGGCACGGGTCGAATGGATGGATGAGCAATTCGCCGCCCAAGCACGGATGGAGAATTTCGGCCTGCTCGCCTCAGGGGATAGCGTGAGAGTCAAAGATGGCGGCACCTTGTTTACCCCTCAAGAAGCCTGGTACACGACTGACGGCACGGACCCACGTTTGCCCGGCGGTGAGGTCCATCCATCCGCCGTCTTGGCGGGTAACACGGTGGCGCCCACGGAGAATACCAGCATCACCATGCGAGCCAAGCTTCAAGACCAGTGGAGCGGCATCATCAGATCTGCCGTGGTCGTCGATGGTGTTTCTGCGAGTTCCGAGAATTTGCTCATTTCCGAGATCATGTATCACCCACGCGATGGTCAACCATCAGAACAATCGGTCGGCTACTTTCATGAAGACAAATTCGAGTTCATCGAGCTGACCAACGTGAGTGAGCAGACCATGTACATTGGAGATGTCGAGTTCACCAATGGGGTGAAGTTTACATTCAAGGAATCACCCATTCAAATGTTAGCGCCAGGAGGACGTGTCGCCATCGTCTCTGACAAAGGTGCCTTCGCCAGTCGTTACGGAAATGATGTGCCCATGGCTGGCGAATTCGTAGGTCAGCTGAGCAATGCTGGAGAGACCCTCGCGGTGCAACGTGGCGAAGAGATCCTGCATTCCTTTGCCTACAATGACAGCGCGCCTTGGCCGACCACGCCCGATGACTATGGATTCTCTCTCACTTTGGCGAATCCTGCTTCAGGTGTCGATCCATCAGACGTGGATCAATGGACGGTGGATTCCTCCGCTGCCGGAGGTTCGCCAGGCAGTGCCGGTGAGACGCCCCCTGCCGTGGTCGTGAATGAGGTCCTGGCCAACTCTGGCGCTGGTAGCAGTGACGCCATTGAGCTTTACAATGCGAGCAACGCTGAAGTGGATCTTAGTGGCTGGTGGCTCACGGACAATGCCAACGATCCTTTGAAGTTCGCCATTCCTGCAGACACCGTGGTGCCAGCAGGATTCTATGTGGTGTTCCGTCAGGACAACGACAATGATCCTGCCAACAACGCCGATCTTCCAGCAGAGTTCTTCGGGAACGCATTCGGACTCAGCTCCACAGGAGACAGCGTTCAGCTCTTCTCCGCTCTGCCTGATGGCACTCTGACAGGTTACCGCGATGGATTCAGCTTTGGTGACACGGATGAAGGCGCCACGGTCGGACGATTGGTCACGTCCGATGATGATGTGCAAGACGCCATTCAAGAATCACCCTCTCTAGGGGCCGCGAATTCTGGGCCCGCATTGAGCCCGATCGTTATCACGGAGATCATGTACAACCCTTCAGAAACGGGCTTCGAATACATCGAGATCCGCAATCGCACGAGTGCGGCCGTGTCTCTCTTTGATGAAGCGAACCCAGCGAACGTCTGGCGCATCACCGCCGGGATCGATTTCGAGTTTCCCGCAGGGGAAGTGCTCGAGGCAGGAGAAGTGGCATTGATCGTCGGCACGGATCCTGCCGCCTTCCGTGCGGCCTACAGCGTGGCTGAATCAATCACCATTTATGGGCCGTTTGACGGCCGTCTGAACAATGCGGGTGAATCCATTCGTCTCCAGCGTCCTGGAGTCCCCGTGGTAGATGATGCCGGGGAATCGACCTTCCGCTACATCACGGCAGACCAGGTGGACTACGACAACAACGCCCCATGGCCTGCCGACGCCGATGGCACAGGAGCTTCGTTAGAGCGGCTTGGTCTCGCCACCTATGCGAATCAATCGACAAATTGGCAAGCCGTGGCTGGTGGAACTCCCGGCGCCTTTTCGGAAACGGATCCCGGCCAAGTAGGCGGCGGCGGCAATGAAACGACCCGTGCACCAGAAATCACCAGCGTCTCTGTCACCGCAGCAGGTGTCGCCCTTTCGTTGCCTAACGGGACAACCTACGACATCGAGTATTCCACAGATCTTGAGAATTGGACGGTGATCGCAAACCAAGTCACCGGAACTTACGAAGACACCGATGCCGGTCGTCGAGGATATCCTAACAATTATTACCGAGGAGTGGTGAAGTAGCCTGTTCTCAGGCGGCACCACACGCGCCGGATCCTGGCGTGGCCTTACTTGCTTTAACAGTGATCTTCTACACGGATAACTTCATTGCGCTCATTGCAAAGAAGTTTCTTCGCTTGGATAGGCTCCGCCGAAAGAGCAAAGGCCATGATCGCCACGCGTTCGCCTTTCTGAATGAGGCGCGCGGCACCTCCGTTCATGACGATCGCTCCCTCCCTAGCAGGGCCCCGTTGTACATAGGTTTCCAAGCGATTGCCTGAAGTGATGGAGGCGACGAGGACTTTCTCGCCTTCCCATAGACCGGATGCCTCCATGAGATCTTCTGGAATCGAGATGCTGCCTTCGTAGTCGACGTGAGCATCCGTCACGATGGCCCGGTGAATCTTGGACTTGAGTTGAGAACGCAGCATTTGATCGCGAATCAATCCTTGGGGAAGGTGAGCGTCAAGTAGGGAAATGTATACCGATAATTATAAAAATCACAATATTTAAACTGCGCGATCTCAAATTATCGCATTGACTATAATTACCATAAGTATAGATTGGTCTGCTGGCCTGACGAAAGAACCAGCATTCAAAGGCCAAAAACCATGTCCAGCAGAGCATTTCAACCCCACTCACTCTCCCAGACCCAAATTCTTGCTGGTGCAATCGAGCATCGCTCGCGCTGCCTCCTTCTGACCATCTCGGTCGGAATCGCCGCCTTCTTCCTTTCAAGCCTGAATGCCAACGCTCAGGTCTTTTCCACCGTGGTAATCGACCCTGGTCATGGAGGCAAAGAGGCCGGTGCAACCCATGGGGGCATGGTCGAGAAACATCTCAATCTCCATTGGGCCATGGCTGTGGAACGTCACCTGCACGACATGGGGGTCAACACCGCGATCACTCGTGATAAAGATATCACACTGTCTCTGTCGGATCGCGCTGCTTATGCCAAGTATTTCCAACGGCCGCTATTCGTCAGCCTGCATTACAATGGTGCTACCAATCAGCAAGCTAAGGGCATCGAAACGTTCTTTTACAACCAGGCAAGTCGCCGTTTGGCTAGTCTCGTCCAAGACGCCCTCATCCGAGCCACTGGAGCGAAAGACCGCGGGGTGAAGAATCGAGGATTCAAGGTTATTTGTGAGAATGTCGCCCCCGTCGCAGTGCTTGTGGAAGGCGGCTTTCTTAGCAATGTGAGTGAAAGAACTCGCATCAGCCAGATAGCCTATCGTGAGATGCAGGCCCATGCTGTCGCTACTGCGATCGCCGCTTTCATGGGCCGCCATCCAATGGCGCTTCCGCCTCAGCCTCGCCGCACCGTCCTGGTGCGGCAGCCCATCCCGCAATCGCCGCGCACCGCCGTGCCGGTATGGGTATCGGCTGCTCCTGCCAACACCATTTCCTCCTCTTTTCAACGTCTGACGCGCTTTTGGCGTTGATCCGTAAACGGAGCAAGCTGGGCGGGCGCGAACGCCCTGGCTTGCGATCGTTGTGGTTTCTTCTTCATCAGTTCTGATCGCCACGAGCGATTGATCCTCCTATGATAGGGCCATGAACTGGCTGCACCTCGCGTTAGGCATCGCTACACTCACATCTCTCCAAGCGCAGGAGATCCCCGCGATTAAACGTCTGCTCCCGCCGCCTGGGACTCACCTTCCCTCTGTGGAAGAAAGACGGTCCCAAGAAGCCCTCATGGCTCCGCTTTGGTCGGTCGCCAAAGATCACCCGTCCTATCCAAACGCTGCCATCTACTTGGAAGCGGTCCGTCGCGCCCACGCGCATGGTGAATTCTATCACAAAGACGCATTCGAGCACGCCAACAGTGCCATTGAGTCAGCCTCTCGCCGATTCGATGTTCTTCGAAAAGGCGAGACCCCATGGAAACAAGAGCGCGGGCTCATCGTCTGTGGCTTTCGTTCCCAACTAGATGACTCGCTGCAACCCTACGGGCTCGAAGTTCCTGAAGGTCTCGATCTCACACAACCCAGCACCCTTTACGTATGGCTGCATGGTCGTGGAGACAAGAACACCGATCTCTACTTCATCCGAGATCGTGAGAAGAAACGCAGCCCCTTTCAGTTTGAGGATGGCATCACACTGCACCCATTCGGCCGACACTGCATCGGATTCAAAGCCGCAGGTGAGGTCGATGTGCTAGAAGCCATCAGAGATGTTCAACGACGCTACCGTATCGATGAGACGCGCATCGTTCTGTTAGGCTTTTCCATGGGCGGTGCTGGTGCCTGGCATCTCGGCGCGCATCATGCTGGCAAGTGGGCTGCCGTTCACGCCGGCGCAGGTTTCGCAGAGACCGCTCAGTACAATCGACTCAAGCCCGAGAACTATCCTCCCTCTTACGAACAGACTCTTTGGAGAATCTATGATGTGCCTAACTACGCTCGCAATTTCTTCAATGTTCCTCTCGTCGCCTACAGCGGGGAGAATGACAAACAAATCCAAGCCGCCCAAGTCATGGCCGCCGCATTGGAGAGGGAGGGGAAGGCGCTCTATCATGTCATCGGACCAGAAATGGGGCACAAATACCATCCTGACGCCCTCACGGAAATCAAAGCGTGGCTCAAAACCCAGTTGGTCAAAGCTGCGGAGCCGCGGATGTCCTGGCATTGGCAAACGCGAACCTTGCGCTACGCGGGAGATGAAGCCTGGCAGATCACGGGATTAAAAGAACACTATCAGGACAGTCGACTCGACGCTGTGATCAAAGACGCCCACAAAGTTCGCATCACCACCAAGAACATCACTTCCTTTCGCCGGAAACAACTCGGGCAAACCCTGACCATCGATGGCCAGCCTATTTCCGCAGGTTCCCCGAACCACTTCCTGCGAGATGCCGAAGGCCAGTGGTCTCGCGGTGAACAATCCAGTGGCTTGCACAAACGGCCAGGTCTCCAAGGCCCCATCGATGACGCTTTCTTGGAGCCATTCTTGGAAGTCACCCCAGCGAAACTCAGCCCGTGGCACGAATTCGAGTCCAAGCACTTTCATGAGCGTTGGAGCGCCCTTTTCCGAGGCCAGGTGCGCTCCAAGACCGCAGAGGCACTCACAGAACAAGATCGACAGGCCTATCATCTGCTCTACTGGGGCACACCCATGTCGGATCCGGCCATCAAGCGGTTCATGACCAGCACGCCGATTCAGTGGAGCGATCAAGAGATCCGCGTCGGCGACCAACACTGGGACAGTCAGCATCACATGCTCCTCATGATCTATCCCAATCCCGAGCAGCCCGATCGCTACATCGTCCTCAATAGCGGCCCCACCTTCCGTGAAGCCCACGATCGCACCAATTCCATACAGAATCCCAAACTTGGAGATTGGGCCATCATCGACACCCGAACACCACCAAATGATCAAGCCGCCGGCAAAGTCGTCGCCTCAGGGTTCTTTGACGAGCAATGGCAACCGAAGAAGTCACCCTAACGTTTCGTAGTTTGGCATTCCAATGCCATCTGGGGTCCTGTTAGCACATTCTCGCCCTTGATGCGATCAGGGCTGCACCCGAACTCGATAATAACCCTCACCTTTCTGAGTCCGTGAAGCCTCGATATCTTCAAAGAGCGTCACCACATCCTCTGCCGGCAATTCACTTGCAGTTTCCCAATCGCCTCCCTCCAGATTCCCGGTGTATTCCACAACGTAGGTTTTCCCTATGACACTCGACCAGACAAGATCCACCCCACTTGACGCGCGAACGATCGACATCAAACGGAGAACATCATTTGGATTGTTAGGGTCTGTACCTGCTAGTGCTTCGGCTTCATTGGACATGCCATCACCATCAGTATCGCGGTTAGTCGGAGGCGTCACCGTGGCGGAGACGTTTCCAGGTGTGCCTCCCGGTTCCCCGATCACCCAACTTTTAGCCAGAGAAAGATTTGCATCCGTCTGAGGATCGATTCTTACCAATGATTGGCCGTCCCCATCGCTCTCACTCGGCCATCCTTCGCCATCGTCATAGGTAAACTCGATCAACGGCGTTCCTGCTCCAACTGAAAGCTTAAGACGTTCTCCGCTATTCGCAAGACTGCCAGAGTAGCTTCCCGCCACGGGAAGATCATTGCCATATCGAAGTGCAAAGGCTGCTTCGTTGGCCACAATCAGAACCGTCTCGCCTGCGGCTACCGTTGTCACTTCACCATCATCGAAATCGAAATCAATGCCCTTAGTGAATCGCAACAATGTCAGATCGGTCGATGTCGCCCCGCGATTGTAGAGTTCGACAAATTCGAAATCCTCACGACGAAATCCAGCGGCCTGCTCTGCTTCTGACGGAGCCCCTGGATGATACATCAACTCGGTGACGACAAGATCGGCGAAGACACTGAGGTCAGGACCACCTGCTACAAACTCAATCGGCTCTGACCAACGGCTCCAACCGCCGAATTGGTTCAGATGTCGCACTCGAGCCCGATAGGTGCTGCCAGGCCTCAGCACATTGGCAGGAACCGTCATTTCTGCGGTGAATTCCGTGACCGCCTCACTCTCCCACACCGGCGCGATCTCATAGCGCCAAGGCGTGTTCGCTTCGTAGTTAGGTGTGGAGGGATTGTAGATCTCACCGATTCGCCATTGCATGCTTACAAAGGACTGCTTCGCAAAGATCGTACCTCCAGAGAACTCTCCTGATTGGAACCGCAGCCCATCGACCGGAAAATCATTCTCACCAACATACGAGATGATCGGTCTGTCAGGAGCCTTGCCGTCATTCGATTCTTCTCTCACATAGTTGTAGCCGTAGCCACGCTGATCCCCATCGCCCACCTTGAAATCGTCAGGGTCGGTGTTTGTGGTGAAACCTTTCAAATACTCGGCAAAGCCACTGATATCAGCACTTGGCAGCGTGCGCGTGAGGGTGCCGCCTTGAAAACCTTGTGTCGTTGGGTTGGCATAAAAATTATCCTGATGGCCGCCTGTCGACCGAGGATGATTATTCCACATGGCCTGGTCAATCTGCGCCCAAGCAGAGCCTGCGCCAACCGATTTGCCCACTTGGATACTGTCGCCTGCTGGGCTCTGGGCCGCGAAGATCGACACGGGATAACTGAAAGAGGTGTCGCCTACCACGGTGATCTCATGTTCCCCATTGTAGGCATCCGCGCTCACGCCGACCATGGTGATCCGATCGCCTGTGGCATAACCGTGAGGGCTCGCGGTCGTCACTTCGGCCCTGGATTGCGCTTTCGCGATGGTGGCGACATCCTGCCAATCTTTCTGTGATCCTAACCATTGTGCGGTTTCTTCGATCACTGAGCCGACTTGGCCTCCGCTAGCAGTGCCGTTGGAAAGCAGAAGATCTAGCAGTTCACGACAGCGATTGCTATACTCGATGGCGATCTCGTCGGTGTTCAGACAGGCCTTCGCATCGATCGTTCCACTCCAATGAGTTTCCGGCATGAAGGTCATGTCCAGATCCCATGGTAAGGGTGACCATTGCCCATTGGGATGGTGATAGAAATAGTGGTTCCATCCCTCACGAATATCGATGTTGCCGACCGCACGATTCATGGCTCGGAAGCTATAATAATGCTCCATGTTCATGTTTTCGTGCCACCATTCGGCAGTCTGGGTGCGTCTGGCTTGTGAAACGAACGCCCCATAATTGCTCTCGAAGGGGCCCTCATGTTTCTGATCACCGTTCCCACTCTCGATCTTGAAGGTGTTGCCATCAGGCAATCCTAACTGATTTAAAAGGCGTCCGTCCGGATGTTGTTGGCTTAAATACAAGCCCCATAGATCGCCGCCGTATTGGTCAGGCACTGGCGCTTCTTCAGCATCGTCAATGATTCGAAAATGAACGTGGTGCGTCTTGGGCGACGGAACGCCCGCCAGTCCATGCAGACGAAAAGCTGTGGATTCTTCCAACCCTGACATGCCACGATTCGCCGGAACCCAAGGAGAGGCGCAGGCGCTGAAATTCATCACTCGAAACGGGCTCGCATACTCCAATCCATAGTTATCGCGCGCACTGAAATCAGTGCCTCGATTGAAGAAGAACTTCCACTTGTTCTTGCCACTCTGATAGGTGGAGAATTCCCCGCGGATCTTGAATTCAATATGGTCATAGACCCGTCCGTCGTAAACCATTGTCCCACGGAATCGTCGACTCTCATCAGAAGAGCGATACTGACAACGTTCCACATCCTCTCCATCCGCGATGAGATGATAGACTGGCAAGGTTGCCATTTCCTCCGCAGTGAATTCGCGGCGCGGAGATTTGCCACTGCTAGACCCAGACCAAGCAGGCACACCATTATAGACCAAGAATCCTTGATTCGGAGTCGGGTCATCTTCATATGGCAACGCGACCGTGTTCCCTAACAGGTCCTCTGCGTGAATCCGATACCGAATCAAAGCGCGATGCTGCATCATCGCGGCCGGAACCGTCGTCGAGTAAGTCGCATCGCCTGCCGTTTCATCACCATCCGTGCCCGCATCATTCATCGGAAACATTTCCCACGACGTGGCATAGGCATCATCCGTGAGGCGAATGTAAGAGCCCGGTGTGATCACTTGCAACGCAAGTATCATGGAGGCCACGCCATCCGCATCGGTCGCCTTCGCGCTCACCACCACCGTGTCCGAAGCGGTCGGTGCTTTCGGCGCATGTGCCACCTGCCTCACCGCAGGCGGCGGATTCTCCAGGCGCATCGCATTCTCTTTGCCAGGTGTCGGCTTCACACTGGCCCGCCAATGCCCTGAAAGCCCATTGTCCTCCAACGCATTCACCAATTCCATACTCGCGCCACCACCATCCGCACTCACTGGCCAAGGAAATCCATCTTGGTAGTCCACCTGGTCGATGATCTTATTCGCTGCATTCCGCAATGTTAGAGTCTCTCCCGTATTGGACAACATTCCTGCATCCCACTGGACATTTGCTTTCACACCACCCGTGAAGATCGATCCGAATTTCTTGTTGTACGCTGCCGCGTCTTGTGCCAAGAGATAGAGAGTGTTGGCACCGATCATCTCTCCAGCAGAGAAGACATGATCGATCCCTTCTGAAAACGACCAGCCCGACAGATCGATTTCGGAGTCCGTGGGATTGTAGAGTTCGATGAACTCCACAGATTCCGTCGGGAGGTTAGGATGATAGTGAATCTCATGGATCGCCACCGAAATCGGAAATGGATCCTGAGCATGCAAGGCGCCTTGCATGAGCGCTAGAGCCAGAAGGAGAGCAAAGTATGATCGATTCATGAGGGTCTCTCATTAGACCACATTCAAGAGCCCGCGTCGAGTCTCGAAGGACGAAACTGGATTTGGATCAAGGCCTCTGCGTGAGCATTCTGGTCAAAGTCGGCTTCAATCGATCTGTCCCCACCTTGGAAAGGTGTAGCCTATCAAAGAAGAGCGGCTGTCCGGCTTCATTAAAGACGGGAACGGAACCATCGGCATCCACAAAGAACGGAGCGGTTTCCAGCACCTGGACCTTGGCATCCGCTAGATCTTTGGCGAGACGATCGAGCTGCTGCCGGAAGGCGCGTTTGTCAGGGGCTTCGTAGAAAGGCGGCCGTGCGCCTGCCCGGATGGCTTCGCGCGAGGCGTTCTTTGGCCGGTCAGGTGGCATGGTCATGAGAATGATCTGCCGCGACACCAAGGGCTTGAGGCGTTCTAGCGTTGCCTTAAGTCGATTCGGATCTCTCCCCAGCTTGTCCCAATGACAGGCCAGCACAAGCTGCGTGGGGCGTACGCGCTCGATCTCACGCAGTGTCGATTCCCACAGCGCGCCATTCATAACCGGATCCTTGCCCGCTTGGCAGAGGATAACGAGACGATGCTGATGGGCCCGCGCCAAGTCTCGGAGAAGCTCACCATACACCGTCGCCTGGCTATCTCCTATCAGAACAATTGTCCCCTTGGAATCTCGCGCCTCGAAGAAGCGACCATCCGAACCATCGATGTAGTGCTGATTCCTCAAGGCATAGCCTAACGGCCCCAAGGCAATCAGAATGAATGCGAGCGTCGCGTAGGCGAGACGTCTCGACGGCGTGCGATTCAGCCAGACGCGGAGAGGCCGTTCGACACAACGATAGGAAACGACGGTGCAGCCGGCCGTGAGAATGAGTTTCAGAACCAGCCTCAGCTCTGGACTCTGTAAGATAAAGCGATAGTCGATAAATGAGAAGACTGGCCAATGGCAGAGGTAAAGCGAATAGGAGGCCCGGCCGATCAGCTCAAGTGGCGCCGAGACTAACAAGCCTCCTTTTCCATGGCGCAGAACAAGGACAGTCCCCACCACGGGCAAAGAAGCCTGCCATCCAGGAAATTGTGGGCCTTCACGGAGCCCAACGAGGGCCAGGCCGATCAGCGCGAGCCCGAGATAGCTCCAACGCCTGTGTGGAGCACGCGCTGCAGGGATCATCGCCAGGAAACTCCCAGCCAGGAGTTCCCAAGCGCGCGATGGCAAGAGGTAGAATCCCGAAGGGGGATGCTCGAAACTCCAATAAACACTCATTCCAAAACTCAACCCCATGAGCCCACCGACAATGATTAGTCGAAGTCTAAGAGATCATCGCATCAGCCCCAAAAGAACTAGCGGAAAGACGAGATAGAACTGTTCCTCCACGGACAGCGACCAGCAATGCAACAGAGGCTGCGCGTCTGGAGGCATGGCAAAGTAATCTCCCTGATTCCACGGATCAATGTTCGCAATGGACAAGAGCGCCGAAGAGAAACTTGCAGAGATGTTGGCAAAGTCCCAGCTCGTAAAGAGGAACCTCGCCACAAGAAGCGACACCACTAGCATCACCAGCAAGGCAGGGAACAAGCGCTCGATGCGTCGCTGGTAGAACTGCGCCAGAGAGAAGGTGCCTGAATCACAGCCCCGCACAATGATCGAGGTGATCAGATAGCCCGAGATGACGAAGAAGACGTCCACTCCCGCAAAGCCTCCGGGGAGCCACGCACGATCCAGGAGAAAGATCAGCAAAGCTAACATAGCGACACTTCGCAACCCATCGATCTCGGGTCGATAATGTGGGTCGTTCGTCACCGTCATTTCTGTGAATTCTCCATGGTCGATTCCGTTGATATGGAGAAAGATTGTCTTGTCACGTTCCGTGAGGGAACCCGAGAAACTTGCGGCGAAGCCGACCACATCCAACCTGGAAGACAGAATCCCAATAGAGACAAGGCGGTGCAGAAAGTCTATCGGATTGCAAAGTGCGATCAATTCTGATTACGTTCGAGTTATTCAATAGAACTCGAATTGAGTAGCCCTGCGCTTCTCGATTGCCGTAGACAGAGCCTTTGCGCCGGGCGACGTTTCCAGTGATGATCACCCCCTTCGTTCGTAACTGGACTGTCGCGCTCATCTGGAGTTTCTTTCTTTCCTGCCTTGTCGCCGCGCCGATCGCCTGGGAAGTGCCGTTTGATATCACGAGCGATTCTGACATTGATGCCTCGGGCACTTTGGTAGAGGCGAGGAATGCGACGAGCGATGGCAACACGCAGACAGTGATCATTGATGGTGAGAGCATTGTCTTTGAAGCCATGGGCTTTGGCATTGGTGAGGCTGCGGGCACTTTCTTCACGGGTGATGGTGGGGACACGGGCAATGAGGCGTTGAATGCGGTTTTGAACAGCCACGTTTGGACAGGCGATACCTGGTCGTTCACGCTCTCTGCTCTCAGCTCGGGAACGGACTATCAGATCCAACTCATCGGTGGTGGCGACACGCGCGGCTGTTGTTCGGCTCGCAATCAGCGTGCTGGCGATGGTGAGTCGCCCGAGAGTGTTAGTGGTGATTACTCGCGTAGTGGCGTGGGATCGGTGATCGGGAGATTCACGGCGGGCGGCACGACACAGACGATTCGCATTCTGAATGGCAATGACAACGGCGTGGATCCCTCGATGAGCGGCTACATCCTCCGTGAAGTGGCGCCGCTTCAGTCGCTGGCACCGACTGACATGATCCTAAGCAACACGGATCTCGCTCCGGATACAGCGGTTGGCACGCTGATTGGTTTGTTCAGCTCCGTTGACCCGAATGCAGATGATACTCACACTTACAGTTTAATTGATAGTGTCGCGTTTCCGGACAATGATTCCTTCAATCTGGTGAATGGCAACCAGCTGCGTGCGGTGACTGCTTTGGGTGGCTTTGGCACGACTTACTCGATTCGTTTACGCACGACTGATAGTGCCAGTTTGAGTTATGACGAGACATTCACGCTAGCGGTGGAGGCCGCTCAAGCGCCTTCGGTATTGAGCTTCTCAAGCACCACGGTAGTGCCTACGACGCCGATTGGAGGGGGGCTTGGAACGTTCTCTGCAGTGGACGGCAATAGCGAGGATGCCCATGTCTATGCGTTGGTGGCTGGGGTCGGGGATACGGACAATGCGCTGTTCTCCATTGATGGCAGTAATTTGAAGGTCGTTGCGACGCTGCCTGCACTGGGCACGTCGTTGTCTTTTCGTGTGCGAGCAACGGATCTGTCGGGCTTGTCGGTCGAACAGGTGGTGACCTTGGCCGTGGTCCGTTCATCGATTCGGATCAACGAGTTTCTGGCAGACAACACTATGGCAACCTTGCCGGATGAAGATGGAGAAACGCCTGACTGGATCGAATTGTACAACCCGGATGAGGGTTCTGTGAGTCTCGGCGGCTGGTACCTAACGGATGATCCTACCAATCTCACCAAATGGCAGTTTCCTGTAGTGTCTATTGGAGGCAATGGGTATCTCTTGGTGTTCGCCTCTTCCAGGGATCGTCGACCGAGCAATGGCGGTCGGTTGCACACCAATTTCAGTCTCAATGGCAAGGGTGATTATCTAGCACTTGTGGGGGCCGACGGCGTGAGCATTCTGTCAGCATTTGGTTCGAGTGAGACGGATTATCCCAAGCAGAGAGCTGGCAACTCCTATGGCTTCTTTGGCAATGACTTGCAAATTGGCTTCATTCTGAGTCCGACTCCCAACGGGACCAATGATGACAATAGTGGGGTGTTGGGCTTTGTCGCTGATACGAAGTTTGGCTTTGGTCGCGGATTCTATGATGCGCCGTTCTCTCTCGCGATCACCACAGCGACTCCTGGCGCGACCATCCGTTACACGACCAATGGCGACTGGCCAAGTGTGACTAGCGGAACTGTCTACACAGGCCTCATCACGGTGGATCGGACAATGGCAGTGAAAGCGATAGCCTATCGATCCGGCTATGTATCGACCAACACAGACACCCATACCTATGTGCTCGTGGATAGTGTGGCTGCGCAGAATTCAGTGAATACGGGTTCTGTTTACGGGCTGCCTGCGAGTTGGGGAGGTCAAGCGCCTTACTATGGGATGGATGGCAATGCGAATGTCAGTCCATTGACACATCTGACCCTCAAGGATGATCTCAAGGAGGTTCCCAGTTTGTCGATTGCGATGGATGTCGATGACATGTTTGGTGGGCAGGGCATCTACTCGAATCCAGGTTCTTCGGGCGAGCGGTGGGAACGCAAGACGTCGCTTGAGTTGATTGATTCCGATCCAGACGGCGCGGGCAATTTCCAACAGAACTGCGCGATCCGTATACAAGGCGGTGCCTTTCGCGGCTTTGGTCTGACTCGTAAGAAATCGTTTCGGGTATTGTTCAAAACCCAGTTTGGCACTAGCAGTAAGCCTACTGGTGGTGATGGATCTCTTAAGTATCCCCTCTTTGGGACAGAGCCTGGCGTGGCGCGGGAATTCCAAACGCTGACTTTCCGGATGGAATCCAATGATGGGTGGCAATGGAGTGGTGCGGGTGGTCAACCGCAGTATGCGCGTGATGAGTTTGGACGGCGGGCACAGCTGGCGCTTGGGCAACCAGCGCCTCATGGGCGTTTCATGCATGTTTATATCAATGGGGTCTATTGGGGCCTCTACAATGTGGTCGAACGTCCAGACGCAAGCTTTGCGGAAAGTTATGTCGAAGGTGCGGAACGCGAACAATGGGAGGGTCAGAACTCTGGCAGTGCCATCAATAGCGCGAGCAATCTCAGCACGTGGAATGCATTCAAATCAGCGGTCGCACCGATCTCTATGGCGACCAGTGAAGACCAAAGCGATGCGCGTTATCTGCAAGCGTGTGGATTTAATAGCAATGGCACACGTAACTCTGGGCTTCCGATCTGGTGTGATCCGAACAACAACATTGACTACTTTCTGGTCAATTGGTACGCGGGCAACAGTGATTGGCCGTTCAAGAATTACTATGGGGGCATCGACAAACAGGTGGCAACGCGCACTGGCTACAAGTACTTCATGTGGGATGCGGAGTGGTCGCTGTTGTTGCGTTCCGACACTAACACCAACAAGGTTTCAGATTTCCGTGGTATAGCGGAAGCCAATGATGATCTGGAAGAGAGCCCTGAATACCGACTGCGTTTCGCGGATCGTGCGCATCGTGCGATGTTCAATAGGGGGCCGCTTAGTCCCAGGGGCGCAAGGGCGCTTTATGAAGAGGTCACTGCCCAACATACCAGCATCTTGGTTCCCGAAGCCGCGCGTTGGGGCGGTCAGCATGGGCAGAATCGTCATGTCGCGGATTGGCAGAGTGAATATGACAGGATCATACATGATTGGTTTCCGGTGCGTACAGGCAATTTCCTAGCGCAATTGCGTTCTCGCGGATTGTATCCGATCATTGGTGCGCCAACCTACAGCCAACACGGAGGGGCCATGCCGCTTGGAAGTGGGCCGAGCTTGATCGTGCCGCAATCGGTCACGGGAGTCTATTACATGTTTGGTATGTACGATACAGATCTGACAGACTACGAACATTCGCTCGACCCGCGATTGGTCGGTGGAGGCATCAATCCTGACGCGACCCAAGTGACTCTTGCCGGGGATGGCGACGGGGGACCGAGCACGACGAGGTACTTGGAGAGTGGCGCAACATGGAAGTTTCTGGATAACGGGTCGAACCAAGGTACGGCTTGGCGGGCTGCTGGGTTCGATGATGGTGCCTGGTCTTCTGGCCCCTCTCAACTCGGATATGGTGACAATGATGAGGCTACGGAATTGAACTTTGTCGATGTCGGTGCTGCCGACGGTGTGCAGAAGAACGCGACGACGTATTTCCGTAAGATGGTGACAATTGCTGATCCCTTGGTGTTTGAAGATTTCTCTCTCACTTATGTGTTCGATGACGGCATCACCATCTATGTGAATGGTGTGGAAGTGGTGCGGCGCAATCTTCCGAACAATGCCGCGTACAATGCTTATGCCACTGGTAGTGATGGGGACAACGCGAGCGTGGTGGCGAAGCTGAGCCCTACGGTGTTTGTGGCAGGGGTCAACACAATTGCGGCCGAAGTCCACCAGAACGGCGAGGGGAGTTCTGATATGAGCTTTGATCTTGAACTCACTGGCAATCCTCCGGGTGGTGGCGACTCGCACACGTCGGAGCCGATCGCTCTGTCGGAACCTGGTTGGTTGTTCTCACGCTCTTATAATCAGAGTTCTGGTGAATGGAGCGCGCTCAACGCGGCCTACTTTAGCATCGGGACGGTACCTGCGGACGCGAGTAATCTCGTCATCTCTGAACTCAACTATCATCCAAGCGAACCGAGCACGGCTGCTGAATTGGCTGTGTCGACGGATCGCGATGACTACGAGTTCATCGAGTTGCTGAATACCAGCGGACAGAGGATTGATCTGACGGGTGTGCGCTTTGCGGGTGGCATCACCTTTCATTTCGTAGACAACGCCATCATCCCTGCAGGGGGGCGACTGGTGTTGGTGAAGAATAGAACGGCATTTGAAACCCGGTATGCGGCCGACCTCGGGACGATTGTGGTCGCAACGGATGTGCTCGGCAAATCGGACTACAGCGGTCGGCTGAACAATGATGGCGAGCAATTGCTATTGATAGATGCTAACGGAGTGGTCATCCGAGATTTCGTCTACAACAATCAGTTGCCCTGGCCAACCTTTGCCGATGGCCAAGGATTCTCGCTCGTTTTGACAAGTGGCGTGAGTCCCGATCTTGATCACGCAGCAGCGAGCAGTTGGGTGGTGGCATCTCAACCTGGTGGAAGCCCAGGGGCTGATGATGAAGACATAGTCGATCCGGTAGATCGCGTGGTCGTCACCACTTGGGTTGAGGGAGCTGGCAGAGTTGAGATAGTTCCATCGACGCCTGATCACGCCATAGGAGCGACGGTGATTGCCACTGCGATTGCTGCGGAAGGATCGGTCTTTGCTCGCTGGGTGAGAGATGTCGAGTCTACGGACAATCCACTGAGTTTTCAGATCACTGGTGATGTGGCCATCGAAGCGATCTTTGTGAAGAACTACGCTCTCACCATCGCTCAACCGGAATCGGGTGGCCTCATTACGGTTGACCCTAGCAAGCCAGCCTACCTGGAAGGAGACTCGGTCACGCTAACTTTTGTCCCCGAAGAGCATTACCTCTTTGATGGTTGGAGTGGGGATGCCTCTGGCACAGATGTCACGACCAGTGTCATCATGAATGGGGATCGCTCCGTTGGTGCGAACTTGGTTCGCGCTTATGCGGTGAGCGTTGCCGAAGATCTTCTGGGCGGAACCATTCTCGTTTCTCCGGATCAGTTGAGGTACCGTGAGAGCACGGAAGTCACCTTTACTGCGGTTGCCGATCTAGGCTACCGGTTTGTTGAATGGGGAATGGATCTGTCGGGGGCATCGCTGTCTCTCAGCACGCAGGTGATCGGTGATTTGCAAGTGACCGCTGTGTTTGAGAAAGAACGGACATTGTTCGAGGCGTGGAAAGCGGAGCAATTTACTGATGAAGAATTGGAAGATGTGGCTGTGTCAGGTCCATTGGCAGATGTTGATCGAGACGGTGTGGTCAACTTTATCGAGTACGTGCAAGGCACGGATCCTCGTCTGGGAGGAGAGATTGGTGTTATCGCAATTGGGTATGTCGATGCATCAACACTGCAGATTCTGGTGCCGTATTTGATCGATGATCCTTCGGTCGTCTGGATCGTGGAACAGAGTGTGGGCCTTGATCAGTGGAGCACTGTCGGGGCTGAAGCCTCTGAGTTGGTGGATGGGCAGTTGAGGGTGACACTGCCAGTGTTGCCTCTTGGATCATTCGTGCGTCTTCGTCTTCGTTTGCGCTTGGATTGAGGCTAGAATTTCTGTCGTGAGACTGACAGGGTTGCATCCGCACCGGCTAGAAGCCTAATTTCAATCAAGAGCGTCGCATTGTGCCAATGCAAGCAAAGGGTAGCACGTGCCGCTATAAGTGATGAAATGGTATTTGTCAGTGTTTAGGGATCGAGTCCACCAGCGCCCAGATTCGCGTTGATTGGCTTTCAACCATTGCACGCCTTTCTCTATACGAGGATCTGATTTCGCGATCCCGACTTCTCGGAGCACCAATAGGGCGAGCCCCGTCATGTGGCCGTCGCTCGGGGGATTCTTGAGTTCTGGTTCGGCACGCAGTTTCTCGGCACGATTCCCTGAGCCCCAGGTTTCTGGAGTGGCGAAGGTTCGCAGCGACCAGCCGCCGTCCGCTTGCTGATGAGCCCAGACGGACTCGGTGATGGCGGCTTTGCGCTTGGCATCGATCAGATCGGGTAACTGTGCCGAGGCCCAGAGCAATAGGAGTCGGCCATAATCATGAGGCGGTTTGGTCTTGCAGAGATAGCTTGTGAGCTTTTGATAGCGCGCTGAGAGGTCTTGGTCGGTGGCTAAGGTATCCTCCAACCAGCCCGGAGCGGATGCCGTTGCCGTGGCGGCGACCGTGGCACCATGATAGTTACTGGACTCTAACGGACGCCAACAAGCTTCATTGCTCAAGGAGCCGTCATCCGCTTGAGCATCGAACATCAGTCGGATGGCGGTGTTCGTTTCGAGAGAGCGTTTCTTGGTAACGTGCCGATCCCATTCAGCAAGACCCGCTGCAATGTAGGCGATCTGGGTTGGTGTGATGCCTCCTTTCAGTTTCTCACGATCTTTCTTCTTCAACTCTCCGAGTTGTTCGACAAAGAACTGGCGCATGTCTCCGTTCGGCGGCCCTGCCACTTTTGACAACGCTGGCCTGGTCAGAAGGTAGGAGCCATTGGTATGGCAACTCACACAATCTCTTTTCTTTGTCCATGCGTCCGCCCCCTGTTCGACGTAAGTGAGGGCGGCCTGCAGTGAGAAGTGTTTTCGAATGGGTTCTTCCGCAAAGGCTCCAGGAATGTCAATCGCCTCATAGGCATACTGACTAGCGCGTTCCGGCAGAGCCGTCTCCTCCGCAGGCAAAGGCGATAGAAAGCAAACTGCCAGTGGTAGAATCAGTGAGTATTTCGGTGTAATCATCTTCAAAGCGTATGCAGTCGGTCGAAAGACAGCTACACTTCCTTTCATACCAAAGTATTCCCACTTACATTTTCAAACTATTGGGATCTACGACAGGGACTACATGAAGGAGGGCTACAAATCCCGGGAACCCTCGGCGAAGCAATTGATGATCGTGTGCGGACAGATGATTCTCGTCCTCTTTGTGATGTTTCTCTGTCTCCGATTCCCTTTTCCTCCGCCAGTGAAGCTGGGGCTTGCTGTGGTGGTCTTTGTCTTGGGCGTGCGGCGGATCTTGATGAAATTCCGCAAGGGTTAGCTATCCGCGGAGATCCTGCAGGATCCCATTGACCGCTGGAATCAAGAGAAGGACGACGAAGGCGGAAACGACCGTGCCGACCCCTAACGAAATGGCCATGGGAACGAGGAAAAGCGCTTGCATGGATGTCTCGAAGATCATGGGAGCAAGACCGGAAAAGGTGGTGACTGATGTTAGAAAGATGGGCCGGAAACGACGCTCGGCGGCTAACAAATTTGCCTCGGCGAGTGACTTGCCAGCGGCGTGCAATTCATTGCGGGCGATCGTGTAGACGAACGCGCCATTCACGACCATGCCGCAGAGAGCGATCATTCCGAAGACGCTGAAGATGCTGAGATCGAAGCCCATCACAATGTGACCGACCACCGCGCCAGCCAAACTCCAGGGAAGCGTGAGAAGAACGATGATGGCTTGACCATAACTGCCTAACAACGATGCCATGAGAGCGTAGATGAGGAAGAGCGAGGCCAAGAGCCCCCAAGAAAGATTGACCATGGCTTCACGTTGCTCGCGTTGCTCGCCTTCGAAGCTGTGGCTGAGCCCAGGATGATTGGCGAGGATCTTGGGGAGATCGGTTTTCTCAAGCTCACTGAGCACCTTGTTCGCGTTGGTGATGCCAGGAATGACATTGCCTGTCACATTCACCACACGCCCACCATCGATGCGCTCGATGCGGACAGGAGCTTTGTTAGGAATGATCTTGGCCGCTTGATTGAGAGCGATCTCGCCGCCTTCCGGAGTGCGGATGAGCAAGGTCTGGAGGCTGCTCAGCGATCTACGGTCTTCCTTGGGAAGCCGCACCATCACCCGAAGCTCGTCTCGATCTCGAGGCTGACGAAGGGCTTCGGCACCGTAGAATGCATTCCGAATCTGCCGCCCGAGTTCTCGCGCCGTGATGCCCAAGCTTCGACCTTCAGGCGTGATCTCGAAGTCGAACTGAGGCATGGCCCGCCCGAAGCCTTTGTTGATATCTTCAACCCCGGGGAAGCGATCGATCGCCGCCGCCAACTCGGTGGCGGCGGCGCGGAGTACTTCGACCTCAGGATGGGCTAACTGAACATCGATCTCCGCAGAGCCACCCGGCCCAATGAGATAATCAAAGAAGATGGACTCCATATCAGGGATCTCGCCAATGGCTTCGCGCCAACGATTGGCAAATTCCTCGCCAGAGATCTGACGTTGGCTTTGCGGAACGAGGATGACCGAGACTTCCGCTTCATCTGAGGAACGCTGGGCGATGGAATTGAAGATCCCAATCAGCACATTTTCCTCTTCTAACTGAGTCACCAACTTGCGAGCGGCTGCTTCAACTTGAAAAGCGACTTCGCGCGTGCGTTTGATCGGCGTCCCCGTGGGCATCTCGATCTCGGCCTGGATGAAATCCGTCTCAATGGTAGGGCGAAATGTGAAATTGATCCGCCCACTCCAAAGATACGCGACGACGATCAGCAGGACTGTCGCAAAGATCGACGCCGTCAGATAGCGAGCATTCACGGCCGAGCGCAGGAGCGGCCCATAGGCGCGCGCGATCGCGCCTTCGATCCGTGTGCGCAGACGACGCTGGGCCTTATCGATCACGGCGAAGAAGCCATGGGCGGATTCTTTCTGATGCCCCAGATGCGCGGGCAAGATGAAGAAGCATTCCACTAACGAAATGGTGAACACGGCAATGACCACCGCAGGGATGACTTTGAAGAACTGTCCCGAAGGTCCCGAGACAAAGAGCAGCGGCATGAAGGCCACGATATTCGTGATCACGGCGAAGACGACAGGCGTGGTCATTCGCTTCACCCCGAGCACTGCCGCGTCCAAGCGAGGCATGCCGGTGGAGATGTGATGAAAGATCTCTTCACCCACGACCACAGCGTCATCGACGACAATGCCGAGGGTGACAATGAAGCCAAAGAGGGAAAGCATGTTGATGCTGGCATCCATCACAGGCAACAATGTCAGTGACCCCAGGATGGAAACAGGAATGCCCACGGCCGTCCAGAAGGCGACGCGCAATTCGAGGAAGAGACCCAATCCTAACAACACAAGGACCAATCCTAAAGTGCCATTGCGCAAGAGGAGGCTGACGCGCTCTTGATAGTCATCCGATCGATCCCGTGAAAGCGCGATCCCCACACTGTCCGGAAGCAGTGGCCGTTGTTTCTCAACAAATGCCTTCACCGCTGTGGCTACGTCGACCGGCGATTGGTTCTCTCCAGAGAATACGGAAAGGAACATGGCACGTTTCCCATCGAAGTAAGCTTCACGGTCCGATTCTTCAAAGCCGTCCTCCAGTGTAGCGATGGAAGACAGATAGACTTTGGACCCATCCGCCCCACTGATAATCGGGATGGTCGCGAACTGACTGGCAAAGTCACGACGTTCTCTCGTCCGCAGCAGGAAATCGCCTCCCGGCGTGCGCATCGTTCCCGCCGGCACATCAAGTGCGGCCGCATCGATGGCCTGAGCCACATCTTCCAAGGTCAGCCCAAGTGAGCGCAGCCGGTCTTGCGGAATCTCAATCGAGATCTCGGGCTTGCGTAGGCCATAGAAGTCGACCAAAGAAATCTCCGGATCCGCGAGCAAACCTTGCTCTAACTGACGGGCGAAACCCACAAGATTCCGTTCATCGAGATCTCCATATAGGGCGAGCCGAATGACCTCGCGCCGGCGTCCTGCATCCAGAGAAATGACCGGAAGTTCGGCCGCATCGGGAAAGAGGCTGATCCGTTGCACCGCAGCCGTGACTTCCTGGAGTCCACGATTGCGATCCGTCCCCGGGTTCAGCTCCGCCATGACGGCGGCTCTGCCTTCACGAGCCACCGCGGTGAGTTTGTGAATGATCTCCATGCCTCGGAGTTCACTTTCGATCGGGAGAATGATAGAGCGTTCCACTTCTTCGGGAGAAGCCCCGCGGTAGTCCATTTCTATCTCCACGATGTCGAGGGCAAACTCCGGATAGACCTCTTGCCGAATGTGGCGCACGACGATGAGTCCCGTGATGACGATGGCCGCCATCAAGAGATTGGCCGCCACGAGGTTGTGCGCGAACCAAGCAAGGAGACCTTTCGGTCGGGACGTGGAAGAGGCCGCCATGAATCGATTCAGTTAGCGGCGGGCTCTTGGCTAATGGGCTCGACCACGGTGCCAGGCACCACCGAGCGCAGGCTGCTCATTACGATTCGATCCCCGGCTTCGAGGCAGTTGGCGACGTAGACAATTTCCCCTTGTTTCCAAAGCACCTCGGCTTGGCGAATCTGCAAGGCATCACTCGCGTCAACCACCCACACTTGATCGCCTTCGTGGAGTTGGGGCCGATCCAGTGCGATGACATCCGCCAGCTCACCCGCATCGATCTCCACCCTGACAAAGCTGCGTAATAGAAGCGGAACCGATGGCGTGTCTGCCTTCGCACTGAGTGGGTCCTTGATGCGGACAATGACTCTGGCATTGCGCCCGTTCGGTTCGAGATCGCTCAGAAGGCGAATGACTTCGCCTTGATAGACAACGCCGTCGTCGCCGGTTTCCAACGTGATCTTCGCAGGTGCACCCTGTATGCTCGGCGTCGGAAGCTGAATGCGAGGCAGCTCGTCTTGCCGAACG
Organism: Verrucomicrobiales bacterium; assembly: GCA_047616785.1. Classification (GTDB taxonomy): domain Bacteria; phylum Verrucomicrobiota; class Verrucomicrobiia; order Verrucomicrobiales; family DEV007; genus JAACDM01. The sequence goes on along the minus strand of JBLHHN010000001.1, from coordinate 3,391 downwards.
GAGGTCTGCACCCAGAACTCGTCCGCACCGGCCACCGAGGCGACCGTATCGCCAACGTTGAGCAATTGACCAAGCTCCACCGATTCTTCTAACACCAGCGCATTGAAGGGGGCGATCACGGACGTGCGCCGGAGATCGAGCTCCGCCTTGGCGATCGCACTGGCCGCTCGAGCGATGGTCGCTTCCATCTTGCGTTGGTGCGGCACTCGCAGGACCAGGTCTTGGTTCACTTCGATTTCTGGCATCTCGCGTTTGAGCTGTTCCCATTCACGAGCCGCCACGACTTTGCGACCTTGTTCGAGTTCCAGCTCGCACTGTGCTTCTGCGAGGACCGCTTTCTGTTCTGAGAGATTGATCTGATAGTCTGCGTCATCGATGCCGAGGATCTCGTCTCCTGCCCGAACGTGCCCACCAGCGACCAATTGATCATGGAGCCGAACGACCCGGCCCGCGACCTCAGAACTCAGGGTCACTTGCTTGGCCGGAATGACATTTCCCAAAGCCTCAATGTGGATCCGATGCGTGCTTGGGCTTAAAACAAGTGTCAGGACGGTCTTCAGGGTCTTCGTTTCCGGCTCAGCCACCGTCTTGGGTGCGGTGCGGACCAGATAGACTCCCACGCCCAGGCCCAACAGAAGCAGCACGCAAGGGAGCAGCCGCCTGAACAGACTTGGCTTCGAAGAAAGTGGCTCGGGCATGGTGGCAATCTTAACCCTCAATGACCGCCTAAGGCGCGGTAACGTTGAATGCGATGGCTCAGCAGCAGATGTTCGTTGGTGATGAGCGATCTTTCTAATTCTTGCACACGATCGACAGCCGCAAGAACGGGCAAGTAGTCTGTCAGGCCTTGACTGTAGCGATTGCGCGTTTCGTTGAGCAATCGTTTCGCAGTAGCAAGCTCCGACCGCAAGAGCCGAAGGTGCTCGCGCTGCTTCTCTTCATGGATCAAGGCCCCCTTCAGTTCCTCGGCAGCCTCCAAGTAGGCTTGCCCATATGCGTGCAACCCTTCTTCAAGCGCAGCCCGTCGGAGGCTGACCTCGGCTTTGCGCTCGCCTCCATCCACAAGCGGGGCCACCAGCTCCGCCACGGCATTGGAAACAAGTCCATCGAAGTTCGAGGAATCCGTGAGCGCGGACGATGCGGACAAGGTGAGGGTGGGCATTCTCTCGGCGATGGCGCGTCCCACTTGGTGATCCAAAGCGAAGATCCGATGCTGCCTGGCGATCATGTCAGGACGTTTCAACACAGCCTCTGTCGAGACCGCGCTCGCTTGGGAGAGTTTGGGAAATGGCTTCTTCGCCCAGGCCACGCGCTCTTCATTTGAAGAAGACCGCCCTAAAAGAACCGCCAACCGGTAGCGCGCACTTTCAAGAGACGCCTCCGTGAGAGGCAGGCGCGCTTGGGTCGAGGTGAGTTGCTCGCGCTGCTGGAGGACATCGACCATCGAGGCCGCGCCTTGCCCGAATCGCAGTTGTGTCAGTTCGAGCAAGGTCAGGTTCGTTTTGATCTGTCGCTCTAATAAAGCCCGTTTTTGCGCATGCTCGATCGCCGTGAAATAGGCTTCCGCCACGGCCGCCGTGAGCAGGACACGCACGCCGAGAGCATCGGCACGCGAGGCCAGGGTCTCTTCTAGCGCCGCGGCGCGCACTGATCGCAAACGACCCCACAAATCGATCTCCCAGCGGAAAAGCGCGCCCAGCAAGGAAGAACGCGCTCGTTCATTTCCAGAACGATCCCTGCCCATGCGAGCTTGGCCGTCCACGGAAGGAAAGAGAAGAGCACCACTTTTCCTAGCAGAAGCCTCGGCCTGACGAATACGCGCAGCAGCTTGTTTGATCTCAAGGTTCCCAGCCAATGCCGTGTCCACGAGCTGGCTCAGCTCAGGATCGCGGAAAGATTTCCACCAGGCCGACGGCTCGACACCAGCCAGCGCCACAACCGCCGCATCACCCAAAGGCAACGAGGACGGCGGCGTCCAAAGACAGCCCGCCATCCATAAGCAGTTCAGAAATAGTAGTAGGCAACGAAGTATCCCCATCTGCGTAGGAACGTGGACTCTTTCGGGCAGAGCCGTCCAGTCTTTAGCCAGAAACTGATCGGCAATGGCTAAAAATCTGGGCCTTCCTCAAATCCTTCCGGCTTTGCCCAGGACTTTGGAGGATCTTCATTCCCTGGCAGTTCAAGGCGCTCGAACAGGAGCAGTTGAATAGTGGTATCACGCGAAGCCGCAAAGACGCGAAGGGAGGGAAGAAGTGAAATGAGAGAGAGGGGAACCGCGAATGACCGCAAATTTTCAAAGCGAATCAGATTCGATTTATTGAGGCTGTGTTATAGGAGGACCTGTAACTCATCTGTGGAAGGCCTCTTTGAAACCTTCGCGTCTTCGCGTGAAATCATCCATCATGGATTCTCTAGCGCTCCGATTAGATCGGCAATCAATGGGCCGCCATCCAAATGAACACTCGCTTGCTGTCCCGGTCAAACACGATGTCATAGCCGCTACCATTGTCCCAGACGATCTGATACTCAATCCCATTCACAACGCTCGCTGGATCCGCCCGATGAGGACTCTCGAAAGGGAACCTATTGATGTCACCGTAAGTATAACGCGGACACTCGATTGGCTTAGCGATCTCGGTAAACCGGAAGTCGGAGTATCGATTCTTGAGAGCCAACTCAGAAATCGTGTATTCAGCAATGTAGTTCGTCCCGTCATGCCAATAGGAAATATCCTCAGCGTCTCTCGGAAGCCCCGCTCGCTTCACATCCTCACGGTCGACACCCACACCCGTGTAGGTCTGGTTCTGCCAGACAAGGAACGCATAGACACACGCTGCAAAGATGGCGGCTTTTAGGAGGAACTTAACCATCGCTTTGCACTACTTGTTAGCTGTTCTGGAAAATGTCGCGGAGTCTAGCTGGCATCGGCCTCAGCGTTCTGTTGGATTGCCTGAATCTGTTTGCCTAATTGCAGTCCAAAGCCGGGAAGACGCGGCAGCACTGAACGGACTTTCTTCCCGATACTCACGACCAAATTCATCCGAGGCGGTCATGAAACGCCCTCGCTCTTCCGGCAAGGAATTCTTGGCGAGGATATCAACAGACATCGCCACCCAGGTTCTTCCTTGCAAATGGGATGAAGAGAATTTCCAGTATGGTTGGCATCATATCTTGCTCGTTAGGTTGAAGGGGGAATTAATCCTCATTCTACCGGAATTTGGGGGACGTGACGATATCCTCCCATCGACGTGGAAACACGCAAGTTTTCTGGCCCTCCGTCAGGTTGGCTGGATGGTTTCGCCTACCTCTGGAAGGTGACAGGGGCCAGTAGGCAGTTTCAGGCTCGAAAAAAAGAGGTCTTGCGGTTTCACTACCGAATCTAAGTCTAGCG